>JAJYSU010000031.1 GCA_021793395.1 Actinomycetes bacterium | reverse complement strand
TTTATTCCTCGATCATATGCGCGCCGAGGCCGCGTCTCTGCGCGACAGCGTGGCCGTGGCCCACCGTCGTGGGGCCGGTGATCTCGTGGAGCGCGACGTCGTGATGGGCACCGCTCTGCAGCGTCTCGACCAGTTGGCTATCGGTGATCAACCGTTGTTCTTCGGCCGCATCGACTACCGACCCAACGCCGAGGGGCGTGTGGACAGCTATCACGTGGGGCGCTTGGCCGTGTCCGACGAGGACTTGAACCCGCTGGTGGTGGATTGGCGCGCGCCGGTGGCCGAGGCGTTCTACCGCGCGACGGGGGTGGAGCCGCTCAACGTGGCGCGCCGACGTCACGTGGCGATTCGCACTCGTGAGGTGACCGGGGTGGAGGACGAGTACTTCACCGACGAGGCGGCGGCCTGGGACGCCGGGGCTGCTCGCGCGGTGGACGAGGACGGCCTGGTCGAGGGGGGACTCGCGCTCGGGGGGGCCGGGGCGTTGCTCGCGGCCCTCGGGCGGGCGCGTAGTGGCCGGATGGCCGACATCGTGGCCACCATCCAGAGTGAGCAGGATCAGATCATTCGCAGCCCCCTGGCCGGCATCCTCCTCGTCCAGGGAGGGCCGGGTACGGGCAAGACCGCGGTCGCACTGCACCGCGCGGCCTACCTCCTCTACACCCATCGCGCCACGCTCGAGCGTCAGGGCGTGCTGGTGGTGGGGCCGAACCCCCTGTTCCTGCACTACATCGAGAACGTGCTGCCGTCGCTCGGCGAATCGGGCGTACGCCTCTCGACGATCGCGGGTCTGGTCACCAACATCGTGGTGCGCGGGCGCGACAGTGACGAACTGGCGGCCCTGAAGGGCGACCAGCGGATGGTGAGATTTCTGTCGCGCGCTCTCGCCACCCGCCAGCGCCCCCTGCGTCACGACGTGGTCATCCCCGTCGGCCGCGCGCGGCTCCTGCTACGAGCGGCCGAGACGCGCGAGGTGGTGGAGCGGGCGCGTCGGCGTCCCGGCAATCACAATCAGCGCCGCTCGGCGCTCGTCCGCGAACTCGCCCAGCGCCTGGCGCAGGCCTACCGGGCTCGAATGACGACGGGGGATGGGCAGGAGTCCGAGGACGAGATCGCGACGCTCGGCGAGATCGCCGACCAGATTCGCGCGACTACCGAGTTCAAGGAAGCGATGCAGCGGGTATGGCCCCGTCTCAGCGGGGCCGAGCTCCTGCACGACCTTTTCGGCGCACCGGCGCTGATCGAGGCGGCCGGTCGGGGGTTGCTGAGCGACGGCGAGCGCCAGCTCCTGTATCGCGCGCGCAGCGCCTCACTCGACGACGTCGCCTGGACCGCGGCCGACGCCGCGCTGATCGACGAGGCTCGCGTGCTCCTGGGGCCCCGACGGCGTCCCCGCGCGCACGTGCGTCCCGAGTCCGCACTGCTGGAGGGGATCGACCTCGACGCCTATCGCGGTGATATTCGCGCCGCGGCCCTGCGCGAGGCGGCTCGGGTGGCCGTGGCGACGTCTCCCGAGCCCGACGAGGCCGAGTTCGTGACGTACGGGCATATCGCCGTTGACGAGGCACAGGACCTCTCGGCGATGGAGTGGCGAGTGCTGCGTCGGCGCGATCTCAACGGCTCGATGACCATCGTCGGCGACATGGGCCAGGCGACCACCGCCTCCTCCGCCGCGTCGTGGGAGACGGTTCTGGCCATGCTCGAGCCTCGTCGTCCCCCGACGCGCGTGGACCTGTCGGTCAGCTACCGCACACCCGCGGAGGTGCTCGACTTCGCCGCGGCCACGCTACGTGCGGCGTCGCCCGACCTGACGCCGCCGCGCCCGGTGCGCCGTAGCGGATCGTCACCGATGATCGACGTGGTGACGCCGGACGAACTCGCGACGACACTGGTCGACGTCGTGCGTCGTGAGCTCGCCGCGGTATCGCCGGGGCGGGTGGCGGTGATCGCGGACTCTTCACGGGTGAGCGTGGTGCGCGACATTCTCGCGACGGCGGGCCTGAACGCGGTAGACCCCACCGATGACGCCTCGTCGGGGTTGTCGGCGGACTTGGTGGTGGTCGCCGCGCAGGGGGCCAACGGCCTAGAGTTCGACGCGGTCGTGGTCGTCAACCCGGCCGAGGTCGCGCGTCGGGGAGCACCCGCTCTGACCGCTCGGGGGCTACGCACTCTCTACGTGGCGATGACGCGGCCTACCCGCCGCCTCGCCCTCGTCAGCGACGAACCATTGCCGACGTCATTGCTGTGAGAGGTCTCAGTGGCGTGATCGAGTAGCGCACGTGACGTCAAGTAGAACTGTAGGAGTGAGTCAGGCGATTCCCCTCAGTAGCCTGGCGAAACCGGAGAAGATCGTCCACGATCGTCCGCCGCTGCTGGCCATTGGCGTGATGATCTGGCTCGGAAGCGAGCTGATGTTCTTCTCGGGCCTCTTCGCCGCGCTCTTCACCATCCGCGCGCACCTCGTGTCGTGGCCGCCGGCGGGTACGCACCTGGACACCGTTCAGGCCGGGATCTTCACCGTGGTGCTCATCGGTTCGTCGTTCACCATGCAGCGTGCGGTCTGGCTGATTGAGCATCGGCGCCGGGCCGAGGCCCGCCACTGGGTCATCACGACGATGATCATGGGGACGCTGTTCGTGGCCAATCAGGCCTACGAATGGACGCACCTGGCCACCCGCTGGTACACCAACTCCTACGGTTCGGTGTTCTACATCACCACCGGCCTGCACGGTCTCCACGTCTTCCTCGGCATCGTGGCGATGGCGTTCCTCCTGTTTCGCATGCGTGGAAGCGAAGGGGACCCGGGCGAGTTGGCCGCGTTCCAGGGTGTGAGTTACTACTGGCACTTCGTCGACGTGATCTGGATAGGGCTGTTCTCGTCCCTGTTCCTACTCAAATAGGTCGCCGTGACGACTGTGCTGAAGCGAATGGGAGCGTACCTCGCCGCGGGACTGGCGACACTGGCGCCGGTCGTCGCGTTCGCCGGAACGGCGCACGCCCAGACGTACTCCTACACGCCTTACCAGACGTCGCGCTTCGACGCGGGTACCCCCTACTCGAAGGTGGTGGTGCGCAACCACCAGGGAGCGATCATTAGTTACGGCGACAGTGCGATCATGTACCACGCACCCTCGTCGACGCTCGACGCCCTCGGTCAGGCGCTGTTCCTGCAGAACTGCGCGTCGTGCCACGGGGACCAGGCCAACGGCATCCCGGCCAACGGCACGCCCTTCGCCTACCCGAACCTCGTGGGGCTGGGACCGGCCACGATCGACTTCTGGATCGAGTCGGGGCGCATGCCCGCGGCGGACACCGCCGCGGTCGAGGCGCCGCGGCGTCAGCCTCGCCTCACTCACGACCAGGCCCTCGCGATCGCGGCGTGGATCAACTCGCTCGACCCCAGCTACCCGTACATCCCGAGCGTGAACCTGAAGGGTGCCAACGTGGCCGACGGAGCCGCCCTCTTCGCACTGAACTGCGCCGCCTGCCACACCATCGAGGGCGACGGTGATGCTCTGGCGCGTGGGACGTTCGCGCCGTCGCTACGCAACATCCCCGCCACACAGGTGGCCGAGGCAATTCGCACGGGCCCGGCCAACATGCCGCGCTTCACCGGGAACCTGAGTGACTACCAGGTTCGCGACATCGTCAAGTACGTGACGACCGAGATCCAGCACCCGCGCAATCCGGGCGGGTTTGGTCTGGGGGGCCTCGGCCCGGTGGCGGAGGGCTTCGTGGCACTGTTGCTCGGCGTGGGGCTGCTGGCCCTCGTCGGGTTCTGGGTGGGGGAGCGTCAGTGAGCCAGTTGTCCGAACACCGAACGCCCGTGTCGATCCAGGGCCTCGCCGCGGACGATCCGCACCTCGCACCCGCGGCGCGCAACCCGCGACTCGTGGAGCGCGTCATCGCGGTGAACTTCGTCGTCGGTCTCGCCCTGGTGATCGGCTTCGGCGCGTGCTACTGGGTCAACGCCGCGCCGTGGACGCTGGGCGCCACCATGGGGGGCGGACTCTTCTTCCTCGGCGTTGGTCTGGTGGCGTGGGGCAAGTACCTGATGCCCCGCGGGCCGTTCGTCGAGGAGCGCCATCCGTTGGCGAGCAATCCGGTCGAGCGTGACGCCTTCGCCGCGGCGATCGTGGAGCGCGGTGGCGGCGTCGTCAAGCGACGCAAGGTGTTGGGCGGGCTGCTGGGCGGCGGGTTGGGCGCGTTCGGCATCGTGGCGCTCTTTCCGCTGCTGCGTAGCTTGGGCCCCCTGCCCAAGGGGACGCTCTTTCACACCGACTGGCGCTCGGGCACCTACGCGGTGGACCAGACGGGCCGGCGCGTGTCGGTGGGCGAGCTGGCTATCGGGTCGATCATGACGGTCTTTCCCGAGGGCTTGCAGAACACCGATCGGGGGCAGGCCGTGGACCAGACGGTACTCATCCGCATTTCCAACGAGAACTTCGTGACCCAGAAGGGTCGTGAGACCTGGGCTCCGAAGGGCTACCTGGCGTACTCCAAACTCTGCACCCACCTGGGATGTCCGGTGGGTCTGTACGAGCAGCAACTCCAACTGCTGGTGTGCCCGTGCCACCAGTCGATGTTCAACGCCACCAACGGCGCCATCCCTGAGTTTGGTCCTGCTCCGCGGCCGTTGCCCCAGCTGCCGCTCTACATTGACGCCGAGGGCTACGTCCGCGCCCAGAGTGACTACCACGAGCCGGTGGGGCCGGGATTCTGGGAGCGCTCGTGAGCGACGCCATCACCACCAAGCGCTCGCGGCGTCAGTCTCGTGGCCCCTACGGTCGTCTGGGGTCAGCCCTTAACGAACTCGACGATCGCGTCGGAGTGGCCAAGGGGGGACGGAGCTTTCTCGACAAGATCTTCCCCGATCACTGGTCCTTCATGCTCGGCGAGATCGCGCTGTACTCGTTCGTGGTCGTCCTGATCACGGGCGTCTTCTTGACTCTCTACTACGTGCCCAGCCAGGCGATTGTCACCTACCACGGCAGTTACCTCCCCCTCGACGGAACCTCGATGACCGCGGCGTACGCGTCCACGGTGAACCTGTCCTTCGCGGTACGTGCGGGCCTGCTCATGCGTCAGATGCACCACTGGTCGGCCGACATCTTCATTGGCGCCATCGTGGTGCACATGGCGCGCGTCTTCTTTACGGGAGCCTTCCGCAAGCCGCGTGAGTTGAACTGGACGATCGGCGTGACGCTGCTCACGCTGGCCATCGTCAACGGCTTCTTGGGCTACTCGCTGCCCGACGACCTGGTGTCGGGAACCGGGATCCGTATCGCCTACTCGATTATCCTCTCGGTTCCCCTCGTGGGTACGTACCTGGCCTTCTTCGTCTTCGGCGGGAACTTCCCCGGCACCGCGGTGATTCCGCGCTTCTTCATCCTGCACGTGTTGATCGTGCCGGCTCTTATCGTGGGCCTCGTAGGGGCGCACCTCTTCCTGCTGGTACGCCAGAAGCACACGCAGTTCCCCGGTGAGGGGAGAAGTGAACATAACGTCGTCGGGTCGCCGATGTTCCCGGTGTTCATGGCCAAGACGACCGGCTTCATGCTGATCGTGGCGGGAGTCACCGCGTTGCTGGGCGCCTTCGCCCAGATCAATCCGATCTGGCAGTTCGGCCCCTACGAGGCCGCACGGATTTCGTACGCGGTTCAGCCGGACTGGTACATGGCGTTCCTGGACGGAGCCCTGCGCATCTTCCCCTCGTGGTCATTCCATAGTTTCGGTTACACGATTCCCTTCGAGGTCACTATCCCCGCGGTGGTGTTCCCCGGTCTGCTGTTCGGTCTCGCCTACGCCTGGCCCGCCATTGAACGTCGGGTCACCCACGACGACGCCGCGCACAACTTGCTCGATCGCCCCAGTAGTCGCCCGAAGCGTACGGCGGCGGGCGTGGCGGTGCTGGCCATGCTCTCCATGCTCTTCATCGCGAGTTCGACCGACGTGATCGCCAACTTCTTTCACGTCTCGCTCAACACCGTGCTCTGGACCATGCGCATACTGGTACTGGTGTCACCCTTCATCGCTTACCCGATTGGTTACTTCGTCGCGAAGGAGATTCACGCCACGCGCGGCGGAGGTCGGCGTAAGACGGTCAACGTGGTGCAGCGCACGGCGAGCGGCGAGTACGTGGCGACGCCGGCCCCGGCCTACGGCGACGACGTGGCGAGCGAGTTGGAGCCGACACCGGTGCCCACGTTTATTACGCCCCCCGAGACGGCGCCGCCGACCGATCCCGGGACGCGAACCGTCGATCGCTGAGCGTGGCGACTCGCCCGCCGGCGCGGCGGAGGAGGGTGACGCTCGGACGAGGGATCGTCGTGGCGCTGGTCAGTGTCGTGGTCGCCCTGTCGTGGCGCGGTGGCGCCGGCTCGAGCGCGGTGCCCGGATCGACGACCACGATCACGTCGGTGCCGTCCACGACCCCCGTCTCCACGTCGACGTCACGCACGGTTACTCGCCCGACGACCACGGCGACGCGGACGTCGCGGCCCCAGGCGGGGTGGCAGGTCGCCAGTCGCTCGGCGCGCGGAGTCCTGGTGGACTTTCGCATGGTGTCGGTGGACGGCGTGGCGTTTCGGGCGGTGCGCCTGCGCGCGCGCACGACGCTGCTGCGCTGGCACGTGGGGTCCACCGACCCCACCGCGACGTCGCTCGTGCCCGCCGACGCCGGACCGGTGGTCGACTGGCCCTCCGAGGGACGCGCCGGGGTCGTGGCGGTCTTCAACGGAGCCTTCAAGCAGGCCGCCCACGCCGGGGGCTCGGTCGTCGACGGGCTCACCCTGGTGCCACTCGAGCGCGGAATGATGACCATCGCGCTCAATGCCGTCGGCCACTGGGCGATGGGCGTGTGGGGAAACCCGAACTTTCCGCCGCGGGGCTTTCGACCCATTGCGCTACGCCAGAACCTGGTGCCGCTGGTGATGGGAGGGCGGCCCACCGCCGCCGCGGCGTCGCCGCAGTGGCAGCAGTGGGGATCGACGATCGGTAACGTCGCGGCGGTCGCGCGCTCGGGATTGGGAGTCGACGCGGCCGGAAATCTCGTCTACGTGGCGACGATGACCCCCGTTAGGCCGCTGCAGCTCGCCCGCGCCCTCGTGGCCGTGGGCGTGACGACCGGCATGGAACTTGATATCAACCCGTTCTGGCCGATTGTCGGGGCGTCCTTCGCCCCGCTGCACTCGGCCGGACCGCTTCCCGTCCAGTTGCCGCGCTCTGAGCACGATCCGACACTGTACGAGGTGGGCGGGTGGACGCGAGACTTCTTCGTGGCCCTGGCCGAGCCCGGTAGCTGGACCTGTCACTGGTCGAGCCCTGGGGTGCGGGCCACGGGCCGGGCTCAGCCGCAGCCGCTGCGCCTCGTGGGCCGCTGCCACTGACCTCCGACGAGGGAGGTGTTCGCCGGTGCCTAGCATGGACCTCGTGGCTGCGATTCGTGATCCGCGTTGGACCTCGGCGGCTGATCTGTTGGTCGCCCCGCCCGTGTCCGGTCGACCACTGGTCGCCCTGATTGGACTGTGCACCTACGCCACGTCGATCACGCCGCGTTCGTCGAGCGACACGCCGAGCGCGATACGCGACGCCATGGCGAGGTACTCGACCTGGTCCTACTCGGACCACGTCGACCTGGCGGAGGAACTTAGCGTCGTGGACTGCGGTGACGTCCTCGATCCCGATGGACCGGACGGCTTCGAGCGAGTGGTCGCCCGGTTCGACGCTATTGATCCGGCCGTGGTGCTGCGTGTCGTGCTCGGGGGGGACAACGCCGCGACGTACCACGCGATGCGGGCCCTCGCGGGTCCCGCCTTGGGTGAGTGGGGCCTCATTACTTTCGACGCTCACCTCGACGTGCGTGACGGGACGTCCAACGGCTCACCCGTGCGACAGTTGCTCGAAGCCGGGCTGTCCGGCGAGCACGTCGTTCAGTTGGGCGTGGCCGACTTCGCCAACTCGGCGGTCTACGCGCGACGGGCGCGCGACGCCGGGGTGACGGTGATCTCGCGCGACTCGCTGCGCACCCAGTCGCTCGAGGAAATGGTGGCGCGCGCGCTCGATATCGCGGGGGGACGCGGGCGTGCGGTCTACGTCGACGTGGACCTCGACGTGGCCGACCGTGCGGTCGTGCCCGGTTGCCCGGCCGCGGCGCCCGGCGGTCTGAGCGCCGACGAACTGCGGCGGATGGTGCGAGCCGTCACGTCGGATTCGCGGGTTCGCGCGATCGACTTCACCGAGATCGACGTCGCGCGTGACGCCCCCGACGAGCGCACCGTGCGCCTCGCGTCGTTGCTCGTGCTCGAGGCGCTGGCCGGCGTACGGCGGAGGTCGCGATGACCGTCGAGGTGGGGACGGGGGCGCTGACGCGTGCGCAGGTGGTCGCGGTCGCGCGGGACTTTGAGCCGGTACGGTTGAGCGAGTCGGTGGTCGCGAGTCTGACCCGGGGTCGGGCGGCGATTGACGCGCTGGTCGCGAGTGGTCGGCCGGTCTACGGTCTCTCCACGGGTTTCGGCGCCCTCGCGACGACGTTCATCTCACCGGACCAGCGCCGCGAACTGCAACGCGCGCTTATCCGGTCCCACGCGGCGGGGGTGGGGGCGGAGGTCGAGACGGAGGTGGTGCGCGCCATGATGGTGTCGCGCCTGCACAACTTGTGTAGTGGCGTCTCGGGCGTGCGACCGTCGACGGCCCAGGCGTACGCCGACCTGCTCAACCAGGGGCTGACGCCGGTCGTGCACGAGTTTGGGTCGCTGGGCTGCTCGGGGGATCTGGCACCCCTGGCGCACGTGGCGTTGGTGTTGATGGGCGAGGGGGAGGTCCGCGACCGCGGGGGTCAACGACGTCGCGCGATCGACGCGTTGCGTGACGCCGGCCTGGCTCCGGTGGAGTTGGCGGAGAAGGAGGGGCTGGCCCTCATCAACGGCACCGACGGCATGCTGGGCCAACTGGTCTTGGCGTTGGCCGACATTGAGGACCTGCTTGATCTCGCCGACGTGGCCGCGGCGCTGTCCGTGCAGGCGTTGCGAGGGACTGATCGGGTGTTCGACGCCGCGATCCACGCACTACGCCCCCACCCCGGCCAGCGCGTCAGCGCCGCCCACCTCGCGGCTCTCAGCGCAGCGTCGCCCATGATCCTGTCGCACGCCGAGGACCCCACTCAGGTCCAGGACGCCTACTCCCTGCGCTGCGCGCCCCAGGTTCACGGGGCCGCGCGCGACACGATGGCTCACGCCATCCGCGTCGCGGAAGTCGAACTGGCGTCGGCGATCGATAACCCCTCGGTGCTGGCCGACGGGCGCCTCGTGTCGAACGGGAACTTCCACGGTGCACCCGTGGGCTACGTCCTGGACTTTCTCGCGATCGTCCTGGCCGACGTGGCGTCAATGTCCGAGCGGCGCACGGACCGGCTGCTCGACCCGGATCGCAACTTCGGTCTTCCTCCCTTCCTCGCGCACGACGCGGGCGTCAATTCGGGTCTGATGATCGCCCAGTACACCCAGGCCGCGATGGTGAGTGAGATGAAGCGTCTCGCGGCGCCCGCCAGTGTCGACTCGATCCCGTCGTCGGGCATGCAGGAGGATCACGTGTCGATGGGATGGCACGCCGCACGCAAGTTGCGTCGCGCCGTCGACGCCGGCCGCGACGTTCTGGCCATCGAGCTCGTGGCCGGCGCCCGCGCCATGGCCCTGCGCGCGCCGCTGGAGCCGTCGCCGGTGATCGGGGCGGTCGTGGCGCACGTGAACGCCGCCACGGGTGGGCCGGGTCACGATCGATGGCTCGCGCCGGAACTGGCCGCCGTGGGCGACATGGTGCGCAACGGTGAGTTGCTCGATCTCGTGGGGCGCTACGTCGCGCTGCGCGACGAGTGAGACGGGTCGCGACGGTGCCCGCTACGGGTGCGCCGGGGCCAGTGCGGTGGACGGACAGGAGGTAGAGGTGGAGGGATCTCGACTGGTGCGCGCGGCGCGAGGGAGCACTCTGAGCGCGCGGGGGTGGCCTCAGGAAGCGGCCCTGCGGATGTTGTCCAATAATCTCGACCCCGAGGTCGCCGAGCGACCCGACGACCTCGTCGTGTACGGCGGGACCGGACGCGCGGCGCGCGACTGGCGCAGTTTCGACGCCCTGGTACGCACGCTCACGACGTTGCGCGGGGACGAGACGATGCTGGTGCAGTCGGGACGTCCCGTGGGGGTCTTCACCACGCACGAGTGGGCACCGCGAGTGCTCATCGCCAACTCGAATCTGGTGGGCGACTGGGCGACGTGGCCCGAGTTTCGTCGCCTGGAGGCGCTGGGTCTGACGATGTACGGCCAGATGACCGCGGGTTCGTGGATCTATATCGGTACCCAGGGAATCCTGCAGGGCACCTACGAGACCTTCGCGGCGGTGGCGGCCAAGCGATTCGGAGGAACTCTCGCCGGAACCCTGACCCTGACCGGAGGCGTGGGGGGCATGGGCGGCGCGCAGCCGCTCGCGGTGACCATGAACGACGGGGTGTGCCTGTGTGTGGACGTGGACCCGACGCGACTCGAGCGACGCGTGCAGTACCGGTACCTCGACGAGTGGACGAGTGATCTCGACGAGGCCCTGGCGCGAGTGCTCGAGGCGAAGCGGTCTCGCGTCGCGCGCAGCGTGGGACTACTCGGTAATGCCGCGACCGTCTTCGCCGAGTTGCTCGCGCGGGGGGTCGAGGTCGATATCGTCACCGATCAGACGTCGGCGCACGACCCGCTCAGCTACCTGCCCGAGGAGATCGACCCGGCGGACTGGCACGACTACGCGGATAAGAAGCCCGAGGAGTTCACGGAGCGGGCGCGCGCGTCGATGGCCAAGCAGGTGGAGGCGATGGTGGGCTTCATGGACGAGGGCGCCGAGGTCTTCGACTACGGCAACTCGATCCGCGGCGAGGCGGCCCTCGCCGGGTACCCGCGCGCCTTCGCCTTCCCGGGTTTCGTCCCCGCCTACATTCGTCCCCTCTTTTGCGAGGGGAAGGGACCATTTCGCTGGGTGGCGCTGTCGGGCGATCCGGCCGACATTGCCCGTACCGATCGTGCGGTACTGGAGCTGTTTCCCGAGAACGACGCGCTACGACGATGGATCACCAAGGCCGAGGAGAAGGTGGCCTTTCAGGGGCTGCCCGCGCGGATCTGCTGGCTCGGCTACGGCGAACGGGACCGTGCGGGACTCGCCTTCAACGACCTCGTCGCGTCGGGTGAGGTCGCGGCACCGATCGTGATCGGTCGCGACCACCTCGACAGCGGGTCGGTGGCGTCGCCGTATCGCGAGACCGAGTCGATGATCGACGGGTCGGACGCCATCGCCGACTGGCCGCTGCTCAACGCTATGTTGAACACCGCGTCGGGCGCCAGTTGGGTGTCCATTCATCACGGCGGCGGCGTGGGTATCGGCCGCTCGATTCACGCGGGCCAGGTCTGCGTGGCCGACGGTACGGCGTTGGCGGCTCAGAAGCTGGCCCGCGTGCTGACCAACGATCCCGGAAGTGGGGTGATGCGCCACGTGGACGCCGGTTACGAAATCGCGGAGGCGACCGCGGCCGAGCGGGGCGTACGGATTCCCATGCGCGAGGGCTGAGTGGTCACCACCGTGGTGCGCCACATTGGCGAGCTGACCACCAATGATCCGACTCTGGGTGACGCGACGCCACTGGGGAGGCTGCGTGACGCGGCGTTGGTGGTCGACGAGTCGCGGGTCCTGTGGGTGGGAGCCGACCAGCATGCGCCGGCCGCCGATCTCGTGCGCGACGTCGCCGGCGCGGCCGTGATCCCCGGATTTGTTGACTCGCACACGCACCTGATCTTCGCGGGTGAGCGTTCGGCGGAGTTCGAAGCCCGCATGGCGGGACGCCCCTACGACGGGGGCGGCATCGCGGCGACCGTCGAGGCGACGCGGGCGGCGTCCGACGCGACACTGCGCGCGGCGAGCGCGCGCCGCGAGGAGCAACTTCGGGCGGGGGGCGTCACCACCGTCGAGGTCAAGTCGGGCTACGAACTCACTGTGCAGGGCGAGAGACGTCTCCTTGGTCTGGCGCGCGAGCTCACCGAGGAGACGACCTACCTCGGTGCGCACGTGGTGCCTCGTGAGTACGAGCGTCGTCGCGACGACTACGTGGCGCTGGCGGCGGGGGCGATGTTGGACGCGTGTGCGCCGTACGCGCGGTGGGTGGACGTGTTCTGCGATCGTGGTGCCTTCGACCGGGACGAGGCGCGCACCGTCTTGAGCGCGGCGCGCGACGCGGGCCTCGCGGTGCGCCTGCACGCGAATCAGTGGGCGGATCTGGGAGCCGTGGGGCTGGCCCTCGAGTTCGACGCGGCGAGTGTCGATCACTGCACCCACGTCACCGACGACGACGTGGCCGCTCTCGGTGACTCGTCCACGGTGGTGACACTCCTGCCGGGCGCGGAGTTCTGTACGCGCTCGCCCTACCCTTCGGTACGTCGCTTCGTGCGTGCGGGTGTGTCGGTGGCTCTGGCCACCGACTGCAACCCCGGCACGTCCTACGTCACCAGCATGGCGTTGATCATCGCGCTCGCGGTTCGCGAGATGGACTTCAGCCCCGACGAGGCGCTGTGGGCGGCGACCCGGGGTGGCGCCCGAGCCCTTCGTCGCGATGACGTGGGACATCTCGGGGTGGGGGCCCGCGCCGACTTCGTGGTCCTCGACGCGCCGCGCGCCGCGCACCTGGCCTACCGGCCGGGAACGAACCTCGTGGCGCAGACCCACCGCGCCGCGCGCGCGGAACCCTTCGCCCCGCTCGCCGGACGAGCGTCGGCCTCGCGTCCTTAAAATTTTCTGTGAACTCTCGTGGCGCCGTCGGCGTCGCCCTCGCGCGACGCGCCGGATGACAGCCGGTTCCGCTCGGCGCGCAGACCCCGGTCCGTCGTGGGCGTGGGCTGAGTGGTGCCCGCGCACCCCTAAAGTACCCCTATGAGTACCCCCGTTGCCCCGTCCAACCTTCCCACGACGCTCGGCGCGCTGCGGGCCAGCGAGTACCGGTCCCGCTCGGTGCGCGAGGAGATCCGCGAGAACCTCGAGGCACTCATCCGCGAGGGGCGGGCGCTGACGTCCTCGGTACTCGGCTACGAGGACTCGGTTCTGCCCCAGCTCGAGACGGCGCTGCTCGCGGGTCACGACATCATCCTGCTCGGCGAAAGGGGTCAGGCCAAGACGCGCATCATCCGCTCCCTCGTGGAGTTGCTCGACGAGTGGCTCCCGGTGGTCGACGGCTCGAGCGTGCGTGACGATCCCTTCGCTCCGATCTCCGCCGCCGCTCGCGACCTCGTGGCGGACCGGGGCGACGACACGCCCGTGGCGTGGGTGCACCGCAGTCAACGCTTCGCCGAGAAGTTGGCCACTCCCGACACGTCGATGGCCGACCTGATCGGTGAGGTTGACCCGATCAAGGTCGCCGGTGGTCTGTTCCTCGATGATCCTCACGCGCTCTCCTACGGTCTGGTGCCGAAGTCGAATCGGGGAATCTTTGCGATCAACGAACTTCCCGATCTCGCCGAGCGTATCCAGGTCGGTCTGCTCAACGTGCTCGAGGAGCGCGACGTGCAGATCCGTGGTCATCTCGTTCGCCTCGAGTTGGACCTGTTGGTCGTGGCGACGGCCAACCCCGAGGACTACACCAACCGGGGTCGGCTCATCACGCCGCTGAAGGACCGCTTCGGCTCCCAGATTCGTACCCACTACCCCGAGGACCTTTCGACCGAGATCGCGATCGTGCACGCCGAGGCGGAACTCCCGCACGCGCCGGTGCCGATCCGGGTGCCGTGGTTTATCGACGACATTGTGGCGCGCATCAGTCACGTCGCGCGTCGCTCCCACACGATCAGCCAGCGCTCGGGGGTGTCGGTTCGCTTGTCGATCGCGAACTACGAGATCGTCGTGGCCAACGCCCTGCGGCGCACGCTGCGCACCGGCGACGGTGCGGTGGTACCGCGGGTGAGTGACCTTAGCGCGGTGGTCCAGTCTACTCAGGGCAAGATCGAGCTCGACACGATGGACGACCACGAGCCCGATCAGGTCATCGCGGCGCTGGTGGCCCTGGCCGTGCGCCAGTGCTTCAGCGAGCACGTGACTCTGACCGAGGCGCCGGCGATCGTCGCGGCCTTCCGCGACGAGGTCGTCGTGCACACGGGCGACGACGTGGCGGACCAGTCCTACCTCGACGTCGTGGCCACGATGTCCGCGTTGGCGGCACCCGTGCGCCGGATCGCCGGTGAGGACGCCAGCCCCGGGGAGATCGCCGCGGCGGTTGAGTTCCTGCTCGAGGGCCTCTATCTGACCAAGCGACTGGCGAAGGACGCCGCGGGCCCGCGGGCCCTCTATCGCACTCGAGATCGCTCGTGAGCGTCCGCTACGACTTTCGTCGCCGCCGCGAGGGCGAGACCGACGAGCTGGAGGCCGACGAATTACTGCGCGCGGTGTCCGAGGATCTTCTGGAGAGCGGTGATCTGGACGGAGCCCTCGACCGCGTGCTGCGGGAGGGTTTCACCACCCCCGACGGGCGCCGGGTCGAGGGACTGCGCTCGCTCCTGGAGCGGGTTCGCGCCCGTCGCCGTGATCTCGAGTCGCGAGCGAACCCCGACGGGGAACTGCAACGCTACCGCGAGTGGCTGGAGCAGATCGAGGCGCGCGAAGACGCCGAGCTCGACGAGTTGGCGGCGCAGGCCGCCGCGTCGCACGATGAGCGTCGCGCCGCGGTCACGGACGAGCTCGTCGCGCAACGCCGCCTCCAGCGAGAGCTGATGAGCCCCTCGCTGGGAGAACGGCTGACGCAGTATCAGTCCTACGAGTTCGTCTCCTCCGAGGCCCGTGAACAGTACGAGGAGCTGATGGCGCAGCTGTCGCGCGACGTTCTCGACACCTACTTCGAGCAGGCTAAGTCGGCGCTCGGCGACCCGGACCCGGCGGCGCTCGCGCGCCTGCGCGAGATGATGGACGCGCTCTCGACCATGATCGAGCAGGATCGGGCCGGTCAACCGCTGTCACCGTCCTTCGACAATTTCATGGAGCGCTACGGCGATCTGTTCCCGGGCGCGACGTGCCTGGAGGACGTCGTGCGGACGCTGGCCGAGCGGGCGGCGGCCGCCGAGGCCATGTTCAACTCACTGTCGGGCGAGCAGCAGGGCGAGTTACGCGCGCTCGTCGAGCAGATGATGGCGACGATGGAACTTAATTTTTCGATGCATCGCTTGATGGCGAATCTGCGACAGGCGGCGCCCGACCTCGACTGGCAGCGCGCGGCGCGCTTGCGCGGAAGCGAGCCGACGTCATTCGCCGAGGCGACCTCGTGGGCTCAGGAACTGGGCGAACTGCGCGCGCTCGAGGAGTTCGTGACGCGTTCTCACCCCGCGCAGGGTCTACCCGAGGTGGACGTGGACGCCGTGCGCCGTCACCTGGGCGCGGACGCCGCGGCTCACGTCACGCGTCTGCAGAAGGCGCTGCAAGGCTTGCACGATCGAGGCTTCATCGATCGAGAGGGACCGCGCACCACTCTGACGTCGCGTGGCGTGCGCCAGATTGGCCAGCAGGCGCTCACCGATCTCTTTCGCCAGTTGCGCCACACTCCGGTCCTCGGCGGGCACCGCGAGGCGTCACTGGCGGGTGGCGGAGACCGTGAGGAGACCTCCAAGCCGTGGGAGCCGGGTGAGCCCGTCGCGCTCAACCTGGCGCACACCCTACGCAACGCGGTCCTGCGCCAGGGACCCGGCACCCCGGTACGCCTGCATCCCGACGACTTCGAGGTGGAAGAGTACGAGTCGACGCGTCGGGCCGCGAGCGTCTTCGCTATCGATCTGTCGCTGTCCATGGCGATGCGGGGCAACCTCGTTCCGGCCAAGAAGATGGTCTTGGCGCTGACTCAGTTGATCCACTCGTCGTTCCCGCGCGACCTGGCCGCCGTGGTGGGCTTCGGCGAACTGGCTCAGGAGTTGCGCGTCGACGACATTCCGGCGCTCACCATCGACTACAACTACGGGACCAACCTCCAGCACGCGCTCGCGCTCGGTCGCCATCTGTTGCGCGGCGAGCGCGGGGAGCGTCAAATCGTCGTGGTGACCGACGGCGAGCCGACCGCGCACCTCCAAGACGACGGCCAGCCCTTCTTCTCGTGGCCGCCGGTACGCGAGACTCTGGAGCGCACGATGGCCGAGGTGCTGCGCTGCACGCGTGCGGGGATCGTGATCAACGTCTTCGCCCTGGACACGGAACGCACGCAGTACCCCTTCGTCGAGCAGATCGCGCGCGTGAACGGGGGGCGCGTCTTTTACACGTCGGTCGACGAGCTGGGTCGCTACGTTCTCGATGATTTCGTCCGTCACCATCGGGCCGGATAGATCATGCCACTGATCAGGTACTACTGATTTTCCATTTGCATTGTGGCGCATTTGCCGCCACAATGACACCGTTGTAATTACATCGGTGATGGGAACGGGGGTGTGACAGCGTGGAGATCGTCGAACTACTAAGTGGCTTGGAGGATCAGGGGTGGCAGGCTCGCTCTAACTGCATGGGTGTGGACCCGGACCTCTTCTTCCCCGAGCGTGGCGCGTCGACGCGCGAGGCCAAGGAAGTCTGTCGAGGCTGTGTCGTGCGCGAGGAGTGCCTCGAGTACGCGCTGGACAACGGTGAGAAGTTTGGGATCTGGGGTGGAATGAGTGAGCGCGAGCGACGTCGGTTACGTCGGGTGCGGGCTCTGGAGCGTCGTTCCCAGGCGGGCTGACGCACCCAGACGCGCCTCGATGGTGGCGTCCTCGGTTAAGCCCAGTTGCGCCCAGCGTGTGGGGTCCTCGCGATCGAGAACGGAGCGTGGCGCTAGTCCCACTAGTTCCGCGTGGTGAACGCCCCGTGGCGCCAGGGAGTTCACCTGGTCGTAGATCTCGCTGAGACGCACCGTCGCCACGTCCACGACGTTGCAACTCACCTGTGCGTCGCGACCGATCTCGAAGCCCAGGGTGCGAAGGCCCGGTCGACGAAGGCTCGCCGCGATCTCTCGTGCCGTCGCGACCGGGGTGTTCGCGAGCCAGAGATTCCACGCCACGAGGACGGGGCGGCACCCGACCGCTGACGCTCCGCGCGACGCCGCCGGGCGCGCGGGACCGAGGTCGGGGGCGTGCTCGGCGCGTACTCGTCGGCGTACGTCGGGAAGTGTGCGGATGATGCCGTGGGGGTCAGGGCCGTAGAAGTAGACGGGCACACGCCAGGAGTCGGCCAGCCAGCGTCCGACCGCGTCACGCATGGCGCACGCCTCGTCGGCGCGCGCGGGATCAAGGGCGACGAAGGGGACCACGTCGACGACGCCGATGCGCGGGTGCACGCCAGCGTGCGAGCGTAGATCAAGAAGGCGGTAGGCCCGGGAGGCGAGAGCCATCACGGCTTCGAGAAGTGGTGCGGGATCGTCGATCAGCGTGAACACGGATCGGTGGTGGCTGGGATCCTCGTGGCGATCGCGCAGCGACGCTCCGGCGACGTGGGCTAGATCGTCGAGCCGCGACGGGTCGCGACCCTCAGCGAGGTTGACGACGCACTCGAACACCCGGACGCATTACTGCCACTCGGTGGGCGAGAAGCGGCGTCGGCGCGCGCGCTGGAGGCGTCGGCGCTCGCGTTCGCTCTTGCCGCCCCACACGCCGTGATCGATATGGTTTTCCAAGGCGTATTCCAGGCACTGGGCGGCGACGGGACACGTTGCGCAGATCTTCTGGGCGCGCAGTACTCCAATGCCGTCACGGGGAAAGAACGTGCCCGCCGGGTAGTCCCGACACTTTCCGTCGGCCATCCATTCACTTGTCATGTGCCACCCCCGTTGGTCTCACGACTCCAGCGTAGTCACCACGACGTGTCGATTCGGTTACATCACGCCGCACGTATTCACAAGCACGTCGACGTCGTCGTTCTCGGTCACGGCGTGGGACCGGTAGAGTAGGACTCGGGCCAATCGAAGGAGTACCGTGAGCCAGGTCCCCACCGTTGAGACCACCGAGATACCCGAGCCCGTCGGCCACGTCCAGGTTGTGTACCTGGGACCCGTGGCCCCGCACTGGGAGTGTCGCATGGTCTTCGGCGACGAGGAGCAGATCCAGGCATTCGTCGACCGCATCGACGCACGGTTGCGCTTCCTTCCACCCCACGACCCCCAGTTCCGGCGCAATCGCGAGCGCGTCAACCGTGACGCCGAACGCGAGAACCTGATCGTGGAGTGGAACCTCGGGTACGACGAGGAGGACTAGGCCCCTACGCCAGTGGCGAGTTGGTGACCCGCTCGTACCACGCAGTCGGATTCTCCAGTTCGAGCGCGGACGGAAGACCGTCCACCCGTAGCAGGGCGTCAAAGACGCGAAGAGAGTGCTCGGTGACGAGTTCCTCGACGAATCGTTGTGCGGACTCGTGGTGGGGACCCTGAGTGGCGATGCCGAAGAGGGCGGCCGCGGCGTCCTCGCCGCGCGCGTCGCTTCGCCGATGACGTCGGTAGGCCTCGACCAGTTGTGGTCGCGGACCGAGGAGGGCTCGGGTGATGTCGTGGGCGGCCGCGTCGAAGAAGGCCGTGAGGGCGGCCGCGGCGGCGTTGATGGCGCGCGTTGCCTCGGTCTCCTCGGGCAACGTGATGCCGTCGAGTAGTGAGGACGGGTCACTCAGCAGCGAGGCGAGATCGTCGGGTCGGATCATCGACTGCAGTCGACCCATCAGGTCCTGCTGGATCGCACTGGCCTCGCGCACGGCGTCCAGAAGCAGGGCTCGCAGCGCGTCGCCGGTACCCGGCTGGGTGAGGACCACTGACGCGACCAGCTCCTGGGCGGCGGCGAAGACGTAGACCTCATCGCGCTCCAGCGACCACTGGTCGGCGAAGGCGCTGACATTATTGATGACGAGTAGTTGATCCGACGTGAGTCGAGGCAGCGGCAAAACAGCGAGAGACCACGCCCGTTCGGAGAAGTGGCCGGCCACCGACCCGAGCTGAAAGCCCGTCATCAGCGGACCCAGCGTGCTGAGTAGCTGCTCCATCAGGGGGTTGGCATCGACCTCCGCGTTGGTGTCGACACTCGTGATGGACGTGGGAGGGGTGGCGGTCGTTCGCAGGCTGGGCTCGATCAGGGGTCTCCACTGAGCGAGGGCCGCCAGGGTCAGATCGGAGCGGTTGACGGCCGCGAGGGTGGGCTCGCGAGCCACGCCGAAGAGAGCGTCGACGTGGCGCGCGACGAGGGGAGTGAGCTCCTCCAGGCGCTGGCGCTCGCGTGGGTCGGGATTGGGGTCACCGTCCGTGCCGCGCGCGACCGACAGTGCGAGTTGAGTGGCCGTGTCGAACCAGGCGTGGGGTCCCTGCTGGCCAAGGACGTTGAAGAGGTCACCAAAGAGGGGGCCGAAGGGATTGTCGCTCACGAACACAACATAGAGGGTGAGTTGAGCGCAGGTGCTTCGAGCATGAGTGAGTCGACGGGATGTCGCTCAGATCGTGACGTGGCGGGTCGTCTCGGGTGCCGCCGAGCGCCCTGACGTGCGTGACGCAGCGAGCGCCCGATGACACCTGATCGCGACGTCGAACCGCGCTCTCGTACCGCGCCGAGCCCGTGGTTCGATGTGTCGGTGCTGGGGTGGTCTCGTGGGGCCGTTTAGGGGCGCCAGAGCGCCGACAGGGCGCAGCCGAGGACGATACTCGTGTGGTGGGTGACGGTGCCGCGCAGGAAGGTAACTCGTGCGGGATCGTGCGCCGGCGTGAGGTAGAGCACGGTGAGCAGAGCGTCCCACGAGTCGATGGCGTTGCCGTTGACGCCCAGAATGATGTCCCCTCGTCGCAGATGGTGGAGGGCGACTCCCTCGGGGTCGACCGCGGTGATCTGAGCACCGCCGCCCTGAGCCGTCCGGCCGATGACGTCGAGGCTCGAGTGGCAACCCTGTCCGTCCGCGAGTACGTGGGCCACTCGGGCGACAAATTGAGCCGAGTACCACTCGCCGCCGGCTGAGAGGACGGCCACGACCCGGCCGTGTCCGTCCACGCCAATGGCGTCGGCCACTCCGTGGAGGTTGGCCCGCGGCGGCGTGGCGAGGTAGCTGACGACGCCGTTGGCGCGCAGTACCGGGTCACCGAGGGTGGTGTCGGCCCAGGCGAAGCGGGGGCGGCTGACCGAGGTGCGTTCGACCGGGGCGATCGCCATGATCGACGTGCTGGCGGGGAGCGGGGCGAACACGAGGGGGTCCACGCGCACGCTGAGGTGGACGACCGTGAAGCCCATGGTGGCGTCGCGCCCTACCCAGGTCACCGGAAAGTTCAGGTGGCCCGGCACGGACGCGGTCAGAATGGCGTCGGAGGGTATGGAAATGGTGGTGACCGCGAGATGGGGCGAGAGGACCATGGCGGGTACGTAGAGTTCGTGTCCGGGGATAGCGATCGTCAGATCGATGGTGCGCGCCGCCGCCGCGCGCGCGTAGGCGGGCAGCGCGTTCAGCGCGACCGTAACCCTCGTGGACATGCTCTGACTGGCGGGGGTGGGGTGATGGGTAGAGGCGAGAGCCGCGCTGCCGGCGAGCAGGGCGAGGAGGCCTACCGAGACCAACAGGCGTGCGAGACGCGAGCCGCGTCGCTCGGGGGGTGACGACGGTAGCGTGGCGAAACTGGGTAGTTCGCTAGGGTGGACCCAGTCTCGCATCTCGGGAGACGGGCGGCGGGGCTGGCGGCCCGCCCGCGAGCGCCACTGATCGAACCAAGCCACTCCGACGAGGCTAGTGAACGCGGGGGCCCGGCACTGGTCGCTCTAACATCGTGACCTATGGCTACGGACGTCGCGCTCGATATTGGGACGGCCTTCTGCCGGGTTGCGACGAGCGAGGGAGTGGTCTTCAACGAGCCCTCCACCGTGGCCATTGACACCGGCTCCGGGGAGGTGGTCGAGGTTGGTTACGGGGCGGTCGACCTCGTGGCGCGTACGTCGCGTCACGTCGTGGTATTTCACCCGCTGGCGCAGGGGGCGACGGTCGACTTCGACGTCACGGCTCGGCTGGTCGCGGCTCTGTTCGAGCGGGCCGGTGCGTCCAAGATCAGCCGCGTTCGCGCGGTGATGAGCGTGCCGTCGCTGGCCACCGCTATTGAACGGCGCGCGCTGCGTCAGGCGGCCATCCAGGCGGGTGCTCGCGACGTGACGCTCATTGAGTCGCCCATTGCCGCCGCGATTGGTCTGGGCCTGCCGGTACAGGATCCCGTCGGGTCGGCGGTCACGGTGCTCGGTGCCGGGGCGTCGGAGTCCACGCTTATCTCGCTGGGGGGCATCGTCACGCGCGGCGCGCGACGTCACGGCGGCGCTGACGTGGACGACGCCGTCGCGCTCGCTCTTCGCCACCGCTTGGGGGTCGTGATCGCGCCGTCGGTGGCGGAGATGTTGAAGATCAGCCTGGCCTCGGCGATCGGACGCACGAGCGGGCGAAGCGAAGTGGTGATGGCCCGAACGGTGGATCGTGGCGAGATCGTCGAGGTGGAGGTGCGTGCCGAGCTCGTCAACGACGCCCTGCGCGACAACGTCCACTCGACCGTCTCGATGGTGCAGGACGCCTTAGCCGGAGCTCCGCCCGATCTGTCCCAGGACGTTAGTTCGCGGGGTCTGGTCCTCGTGGGTGGTCACGCGCGCCTCGCTGATCTTGGTGAGCTGATCGCGACGAGTACGGGGGTGGAGGTACGCGTCGCCGAACAGCCCGAACTTGTTGTGGTGATGGGGTTGGCCCAGTGCCTCGACGAGATGTCGTCGCTGCACGGACTCCTACGCGACGCGGATCGCTAGAGCGACGGGTCGCCGCGCACGAGCTGCTCGACCGCCGCGCGTACCTGCCAGTCGCGATCGGTGGCGGCGCGTGCGAGAGCGGCGTCGACGTCGGGGCCTTCGACGTTCGCCAGCGCCACGATCGCACGACGGCGCACCGGCGCCTTGTCGTCGAGCGCCGCGATAATCGTCGCGACGCCGCGGCGGTCACCGAGTTGTCCGAGGGCGGCCACGGCCACTTCACGACAGCGTGCGTCGTCGTGTGAGCGCGCGACGACGATCAGGGAATCAATCGCGCCGCGGCATCCTCGTTCACCCGCGGCGAACGCCGCGGCATCGACGACGAGGGGATCGGGGTCATCGATCGCGGCCACGATCGCTCGGTTGAGCGAGGGCAGAGACCGGGGGTCCCGCGCGAGCAACGTGAGGGCCTCGCGGCGCACGTCGGCGTCGACGTCGCTCAGTGCGGCGCGCCACTGCGCGATCGTGATGACACCGCGACGTGACTGGGCGCGCAGGGCCAGGACGCGGTGGCGCGGATCGGGCGCGCGCAGAGCAGTACGAATCAGTTCATCGAGCTCCGGGTCGTCGCGCGATCCCGCCGCGACCAACGTCGCGCGGATCACCTCCGGTAGCGTGGGCTCACTGTGCACGACTCCATTCCACCACGCCGGCGCCGTCGTTCGATCGGGGTGCTGTCGGCGATGGCGATCGTGCTCGTCGTGGTCGTGGGGCTGCGAGCGTGGACCGTGCCCTACTACGCGCTCACTCCGGGTCAGGCGACGCGCGTGTCGTCACTGGTGACGATCCGCGGTTTGCGCACCAACCCGCACCACGACCCCATCTTGCTCACGGACGTGTACCTCCAGTCGCTGAGTGCGTGGCAGTGGCTGATCATGCATTTCGAGTCCCACGTACAGTTCGTGAGTGCCGGACAACTGATCGAGCCGGGAGTCCCTTCGAGCGAACTGATCAACCAGGGCTACCTCGAGATGTCGGACTCCAAGACGGCGGCGCAGGTGGCGGCGTTGCGTTCGTTGGGCTGGACGATCCCCTCGACGCCCGTGGGGGCGACCGTGACGGGAGTCGCGGATCCCTCGCCGGCGTACCGGGCCGGACTGGCCGTGGCGGATCGCGTGGTGGGCGTGGGGAACTCGCCCGTCACCAGCGCGTGCGGGCTCATCAGCGCCGTGCACCTCCTCGCGCCGGGCACTCGCGTGCGACTCGATCTCGAACGTGCTCGGGTGAGCGCGAGTGGAGTTATCAGTTACGCGTCGCCTCGGGGGGTGTGGGTGCGTACCGGGGTGACGCCGAGCGCGGCGACCCCCTCGGGATGTCCGGGCGTAGAGGGACGTGATCACTCGTGGCTCGGGATCTCGTTGGAGAACGCGCTGAACTACCGCCTGCCGGGGTCGATCTCGATCAATACCGCCAACATCGGCGGGCCGTCGGCGGGTCTGGCGATGACCCTGACGTTGATCAACGAGTTGAGTGCGGGATCCTTGACCGGCCACCGGGTGGTGGCCGCGACCGGGACGATCAATCCCCAGGGACAGGTGGGCGACGTCGGGGGAGTGGCTGAAAAGACGGTCGCGGTACAGCGAGCCGGCGCTACCGTTTTCATTGTGCCGAGTGTGGAAGTGGCCACCGCCCGTGCTGCCGCGACCCCGGGACTGCGGGTGATCGGGGTGACGACGCTCAATCAGGCTCTGGCGGCTCTGCGTCGCTTGGGCGGGCAGCGTCCGGTGAGTCTCAGCCGCCCCCGTTGAAAGGCGCGGTGAAGTCCGTTTTGCGTCGGCTTACGCCGTAGTCTGGTGGGAATGGACGAACGCCGCATCCTTTCTACGACACGTCAATCGTCGAGTGACGTCGTTCGCGCCAACTTCGCCACCGTGCGCAAGGGCGGCCTGGACCCCCAGGAGGTTCGCCTTCACCTTGAGGCGGTCGCCCGGGAGATGGGCCACCTCGAGCATCGCGTGCACGAGCTTCAAGAGCAGCTCGCCGATGCCCAGCGCCGCGCCGCGCACCCGGTCCTGGATGAGGCCACCCTCACCACTGCGCTGGGCACGCAGAGCGCGGCGATCCTGCGCTCGGCGCACGAGGAAGCGGGACGGGTCACCGCCGACGCGCAGGCGCGCAGTGCTCAACTCTTCGCCGAAAGCCAGGCGCGCAGTGCGTCGCACCTGATCGAGGCGCAGGAGCGAGCCGCCGCACTCGTGAGTGAGGCCGAAAACACCGCCGCCCAGATTGACCACGACGCGCGTCTGGCCGCCGAGCGCCTGATTGATTCGGGCAAGATCAACGGCGAAGCGTTGGTCCAACGTGCGCGCGAACAGGGACGCGCCGTCGTGGAGCAGGCGAACGAAGCGCGTAAGACCGTGCTGAATGATCTGGCGGTCAAGCGCAAGGCGCTGCACCTGCAGATCGAGCAGTTGCGCGCGGCGCGTGATCACCTCGCCGGCTACCTGGCGACGCTGCGAACCCAGATCGACGAGGTCCAGGAGGGCCTGCTCGCGTCCGACGACGCGGCCCGAGCGGCGGCGCTCGAAGCACTGCGCCTGCGACCCGCGCCCCCCGAGGCGACCGAAGAGGAACTGCTGGAGGGCACGCCGCTACGTCAGGTGCCCGACGTCGACGTCGAGCCGGACCTCGAACCACCGCCTGCCGCGGAACAGACTCCGCCGCCCGCGCCACCGGCCGTCTCCGAACCCTCCCCGGTCGGCTCCCAGGAGGCGACTGCCGTTGCCGCAACGTCGGCGCCGGCGCCGGCGCCGGGCGAGGGGTCCACGCCCGAGGACGCCTCGGGGACGGACGTGGTCAACGAGATCTTCGCGCGCCTGCGGCGGGCGACGCTTGAGGAACGCGGAGCCAGCGCTCCGGGACCGCGCAAGGCGCCCCCCGCCAAACTTGCGACTCCGGTGGGCGAGCTCTTCCACCGCCGTGACGCCGCACTGGACGAGTCACTCGCCGTGCTGACCCGTAAGGTCAAGCGGGCCCTTCAGGACGACCAGAACGTAATGCTCGAACGCCTGCGTGGTGTCAGAGGCGCCATCACTTCCGAGTTGGAGGACGAGCACGAGCAGCGAGCACGTTACGCGGCGGCGGCCTATGACGCGCTGGCCGACGCGGCCGCGGCCGGCGTGCAGTTCGCCGTTGACGAGTCGGGAGCGTCGGCTCAGCCAGTGAATCAGACCGCGCTGGCGGAGTGTTCCGCAGACCTCGCGGTAACTATCGTGCTGGCACTGCGTCGACGGATCCTGGCCGACGGAAGTGGCGACGGCGCTGATCGCGTCAATACTGCCTACCGGGAGTGGCGTGGTGCGCGCGTGGAACGGCTGTGCACGGACGCGGCGCGACGGGCCTTTCACATCGGCGTCGTGAGTGCCGCGCGCGGCCGGTCGGTCCGCTTCTACGCCACCCCCACTGATGCTCCGTGCGACGCGTGCGCCCTCGACGCCGCGGCGGGTGAGCGTCTCGCGGGTCAGAACTTCCCGAGCGGTTCGCCCTATCCGCCGTTGCACGCCGGGTGCGCGTGTGCGGTCGTGCCGGTGTGAGATCCGTTCTAGGCTCTCCACGTGCGTAGCCCCACCGACGCCTCGGCGCGTCCCCGACGGATCGGCCGATTCTCGCGTCGTTTTTGGATTGGTGTGGTTATCGTCGTCGTGCTCGTCGCGTTCTTGTCGCTGCGGAGTTTGGCGCTGCTGTGGACGGATCAGATGTGGTTCTCGTCAGTGGGACTGGGCAGCGTCTTCACGACCCTCTTCGTGGTGAAGGTGGGCTTGGGTCTCACCTTCGGGGCGATCTTCTTCGCCCTGCTGTGGGGCAACCTCCTGCTAACCGACCGCTTCGGGGCGCGCGAGTTGTCCTTTGAGCCCGAGGACGAGGTGGTGCGGCGTTTCCAGAACGTGGTTCGCCCCCACGCCGCGCGCATCTACGCCGTGATCGCCTTTATTTTCGGCGTGGTCGCGGGACTCAACGCGACGGGCCAGTGGAACACGTACCTGCTCTTCGCGCACCGCCAGTCCTTCCACGCCACTGATCCGCTCTTCCATAAGGACATCGGCTTCTACGTCTTCACCCTGCCCTTCGTGTCCTTCATCGTGACGTGGCTGTTGGTCTCGCTGGTCGTGATTCTGGTCGTCACGGCGGGTTTCCACTTCCTCAACGGGGGAATTCGTGCGGGCCGGGTCACACCGCGGGTGGCGCCGCGGGTGAAGGCGCACCTGTCGGTGATCGGGGCGGGTATCGCCCTGATGAAGGCCGCCGGTTACGTGATTGCCAAGTGGGAGCTGGTGACGTCGACCAACGGCTACGTCCAGGGTGCCGGCTACACCGACGTGCACGCTCGCATGCCGGCCCTGACCATTCTCTTCTACCTCTCCCTGGCCGCCGCGGTTATTCTGCTCGCGAACGTGCGCTCACGGGGGTGGTCGCTGCCGGTGGTGGCGGTCGGGCTGTGGATGTTCGTGGCACTGGTGATCGGCGTGCTCTACCCGACGCTGCTCCAGGCGCTCAAGGTGTCGCCCGCCCAGGCGACTCTCGAAGCTCCCTACATCCAGCGCAATATCGTCGCGACTCGCGCCGCCTTCGGCCTCGATCACGTCGTCTACCACTCCTTCGCCGGGGCGACCAGCATCAGTCACGCGCAGGTCAGCGCGGACGCGGCCACGCTCAGTAACATCCGGCTCTGGGACCCGGCGAACAACATCACGCTCGCCTCGGTGATTCGGCGTCAGTCGATTCGTTCGTACTACACGTTTACCTCGCTCGCGGTGGACCGTTACTACATCAACGGGAAACTCACGCCCGTACTCATCGGCGCGCGCCAGCTCAATCCGTCTAACCTGCCCTCGCCCAGTTGGGTGAACCTTCACCTGCAGTACACGCACGGCATCGGGGCGGTCGCGGTGATCGCTAATACCTTTGACGCCGCGACGGGTAATCCGATTCTCGCGGTGTCCAACGTTCCGCCGACGTCGTCCGACGGGATGCCGGTGTTGACCCAGCCCGACATCTACTTCGGCATCAACTACCCCGGATGGGTCGTGGCGAATACGAAGCAGGCCGAGCTGAATTATCAGGTCAACACCGGGTCCAACGCGGGTCAGCCCGTCGAGTCGCACTACGCGAGCACGGGGGGAGTGGCGGTCGGCGGCTTCTTCAGCCGCCTGGCCTTCGCTCTACGCCTGGGTGACTTCAACTTCCTGATCTCGAATCAGATCACCCCGAAGAGTCGGGTCATCTTCGTGCGTGACGTCATGGCAATGGCGAAGAAGGCGGCACCGTTCCTCTCCTTCAACTCTCAGCCGTATCCGGTGATCGCCAACGGTGAGATCCAGTACGTGCTCGACGGCTTTACCACCACGAGTCAGTACCCGTACAGTGAGAACGCCGACAACCTGGGCACGACCTTCGGGGGGCTGCCCTACAGCTTCAACTACGCGCGCGACTCGGTCAAGGTCGTGATCAACGCCTACACCGGATCGATGAAGTTCTACGCCGCCGATCCGAATGACCCGATCCTCCAGGCCTACCGCGCGGCCTTTCCGTCGATGTTCCTGCCGATGAGTTCGCTGCCGCCGGCGATCGCCACGCACCTGCGCTACCCGATCGATCTTTACTCGGTCCAGGCCGCCACGCTGGGTCGCTACCACATCACCAACGCCAGCGCCTTCTACACGGCGTCGGACCGTTGGGAGGTCTCGCCCACGACCGGGGCGGGTACACCCAGTCAGTCGTTGGCCCAGACGACGGTGACCGACGCGGCGGGCAACGTCGTCTCCTCGTCGTTGTCGCCCATGACTCCGGTCTTCCAGGTCGGAGCACTACCCGGCCAGAGTGAGCAGCAACTTCTGGAGACGATCGCCTACGTGCCTGCGGGGAACTCTTCGACAGTTCAGGGCCTGACGGCCTTCATGGTCGCGACGTCAAACCCCACTAATTACGGACAGCTGAACGTCTACGAGACGCCGCGTAGCGCGTCCGTGATCGGTCCGGTGCAGGCCGACTCCGAGATCCAGGAGAACGCCAAGGTCAGTTCTACGATCACGCTGCTCGACCAACACGGCTCGGGCGTCCTGCTCGGTAACAACCTGATGGTGCCGCTCGACCAGAGCGTGCTCTATATTCGTCCGCTCTACGTGACGAGTACCTCGAATCCGATGCCGCAGCTGAAGTACGTGATCGCCGTGTTCAATCAGGACGTGGCGATCGCGCCGACCGCCGCGGCGGCGCTGTCCGCGGCGTTGGGCGCCAATATCTCGTCAGCGACCCCGCCGAGTACATCGTCGAGGACACCGCCGAGTACGGGACCCGCCTCGACGGCGCCCGGCGTCGCCGCGTACCTGTCGCGCGCCGCTGCGGACTGGACGGCGGCCCAGGCCGCTCTGGCGGCGGGGCATCTTGGTCAGTATCAGGCGGACGTGGAGGCGATGCACGCGCAACTGCAGCTGGCCCAGGCGGCATTAGCCAAGGGCTAGGACGGGCAGGCTAGCCGCGAACTACATTCGTTCCATGGGAGTTCTGGTCGTCGGCATGCATCGTTCGGGTACGTCGGCGCTGTCGAGCGTCGTGGAAGCCACCGGACTAGACGCGGGAACCGACCTCATGGCTCGCGACGTAGGTAACCCCGACGGGTACTACGAGCAGCGCGCGGTGGTGGCGTTGGACGACGAGGTACTGGCGCACTACGGCGGATCCTGGGACGCACCGCCGCTACTCGCTCCGGGGTGGGCTGAGGAGAACGTGGCCCGGGGCTTCGCGAGCCGAGCACGTGAGGTTGTCGACGCAACTTTCTCGCGTTCCCGCTTTGTCATGAAGGATCCGCGCGTCTCGCTCTTGCTGCCTCTGTGGCGTCACGTCGTGCTCGATCGTTGCGCCGCGGTGGTCATCGTGCGCGACCCGGCCGAGGTGGCATGGTCGCTGGCGTTGCGTGACGCGATGTCACCCCTGAGCGCCATGGCGTTGTGGTCGGCGTACAACCGGGCACTGCTGGATGGTCTCGAAGGACTCCCGGTACACGTGGTGCGCTACGCCGATCTCGTTGAGCGTCCGAGTGCAGTCGTGGGCGAGATTATCGCGAGCTTGCGTGACTGGGGCGAGATCGATGGTGATGTGGACGAGGTCAGTGCCGCGGCCCGGATCAAGCCCGACCTGCGTCGTAACACCCACCCGGGTAGTGAAGGCCCGCTGGCGACGCCGCCGATGGAAATCCGCGACCTCGACGATTTCCTGGGTGGTTTGCAAGGTCGTCACGA
>JAJYSU010000030.1 GCA_021793395.1 Actinomycetes bacterium | reverse complement strand
CGCCGCGATGACCGCGATCACCACGACCACCCAGAACGCGAGCATCATGAAGGCCATGAACCACCAGCCACCGCCCCCGGGGCCATTGCCGTAGTACCACCCGTTCACGAGTACTCCTCTCACCTACTCGCACTCTACGCACGCCGTCCCAATACCCCGTGAAGACCGGATAAAAAGGCGGTAACGGCGGCGATAGTGTGTCGCGATGAGCATCGCACGCTATTCGCTGACCGCCCTGGACTGCCCCGATCCGCTGGCCCTGGCGACGTTCTACTCACGCGTGACGGGACTGGCGATCGCGCCGACGACGCAGGAACCACCCGACGTCACCTGGGTCGAACTCGTCCACCCGGGAGCCCCCACCCTGGCCTTCCAGCGCGTGGCCTCCTACGTCGCGCCCACCTGGCCCGAGGGCCCGGTGCCCCAACAGCTGCACCTGGACTTCGAGGTGGACGACCTCGACGAGGGCGAGCGGGCCGTGCGCGCGGCGGGGGCGACGCGGGCCGCCGTCCAGCCCGGCGAGACCGGTGGCGAGGACCACTTCCGCGTGTTCCTCGACCCGGTGGGCCACCCCTTCTGCCTGGTGCGTGGCGCGGGCGAGACCGACCCCGCCGCCGCGCGGTAGTGGCGCCGCGAGCGTCGCGCCGCGCCGTGTAGACTTACGATTCGCGTCTCGGGTCCTCGGCTCCGAGATCCGAGGACCTGTGGTGCAGCTCGGAGTGCACGCCGCCCTGTCAAGGCGGAGGTCGCGGGTTCAAATCCCGTCAGGTCCGCTCGACACCCCTCGGGGTGACGAGGTTTGGTCGAGTAGCTCAGTTGGTAGAGCGCACGCCTGAAAAGCGTGAGGTCACCGGATCGACGCCGGTCTCGACCACCACCGCGCGCGGTCCCGGCGCCCGTCCCCCGTGGAACACCCGACCGGCGCGGGTCCCGCGATATCCAAGAGATGTCAGACCCGTCGCCCGACGCGCCCCGATCAGCGGGTCACACTTCCCGGCGTGTCACACTTCCCGGCGTGTCACAATACGGTGTGATCGAACTCGACCTCCCCTCGCTGACACCGCGCTACGCTCCCGCCCCGACCGACGTTACCTGGCCCACCACGACGTGGCCGCGCGGCGAACTCATCAACCAGGCCGACCTAGATCGCGCGGTCGACGAGGCCTTCGGTGACGAGACCCTGGGGGTCACCAACGCGGTGCTGGTGGTGCGCGGTGGACGAGTGGTCGCCGAGCGCTACGGCGGTGTCCAGGAGTTCTTCGACCGACCGGCGGAACTCATCACCGCCGACAGCCCCCTGCTGTCGTGGTCGATGGCCAAGTCGGTGCTGCACTTCCTCGTGGGCACCCTGGTCGACGCGGGTCACCTCGACCCCGACGAGCACGCACCCGTTGGCCCGTGGTGCGACCCGCTCGACCCGCGCCACCGGATCCGCTTGCGCGACCTCCTGGCCATGCGCGACGGGCTCGACTTCCACGAAGCCTACGAGCTCGATCAGCCGAGCGACGTGCTCACCATGCTCTTCGGCGAGGGACGTCACGACGTCGCCGCCTTCGCCGCCGGACGACCACTCGCTCACGAGCCCGGCACCGTCTTCAACTACTCCAGCGGTACCAGCAACATCCTCAGCGGCATCGTGGCCGACGTCGTCGGCCACGGCGAGGCCTACCTCACCTACCTGCGCGACGTACTCTTCGCCCCGCTTGGCATGACCAGCGCCACGGCCACGCTGGACGACGCCGGCGTGATGATCGCGTCGAGCTACGTGCACGCCCGCGCCCAAGACTTCGCTCGCTTCGGTCTGCTGTACCTACGCGGTGGCGAATGGGACGGGCGTCAACTGGTGTCGCGCGCGTGGATTGACACCGCCCAACTGCCGCTCAGCCGCGACGAGGAGAGCGGCCACTACTACGCCTGGCAGTGGTGGGTCAGCGCCGACGCCTACGGCACCTACTGGGCGAGCGGCTACGAGGGCCAGATGATCTCGGTGGTCCCGGCTCTCGACGCCGTGGTGCTGCGATTCGGTCACACGCCGACCGAGAACTACCCCGCCCTCTACCAGTGGCGCGCGCGGCTGCTCGACGTGCTCGCCGCCTCGATCTAATCCTCGGCGCCCTCGTAGTCCACGCCGAGGTCGGGTGCACCGAACAACGCGTCGAACGCGACGCCCTCGGCTCCGATCAGGGCACCGGCTCGCCCGCCCCGATCCACGACCGCCAACGCCAGAATCACCTCGGCACCCACCTCGCGCACCACACGCACCGCCTCGAGCAGACTCGTGCCGCGCGTCACGGTGTCCTCGGTCACCACGACGCGGTCTCCCGGACGCAGTACGCCGGCGATACGCCCGCCGGCGCCGTGGTCCTTGGTCTCCTTGCGCACGCTGAAGGCCCGCAGGGCGCGACCGCGCGTGGCGCCGACGGCCGCGGTGATGAACGACACGCCGTCGGCCCCCATGGTGAGCCCCCCGACAGCAGTCGCGTCTCGCGGCACGCGCTCCAACATCAGGGTCGCTAGGTCCACCATCACCTCGGGGTCTCCGATGGTGGCCTTGGCGTCGATGAACCACGACGACCGGCGACCCGACTTCAGTACGAAGTCCCCGCGGCGCAGTGCGTGCTCCACCAGGTGCTGGCGCACCCGCTCGCGCGCCGTCACGTCAACACCACCGCGCCGTGCCCCTGACGTACCTCGCCGATCACGGAAGCGTCGAGTCCCGCGTCGCGTGCGCCGACCAGCGCGGCCTCAACGGCGGTCGGCGCGAGAACCAGGACCATGCCCAGTCCGCAGTTAAACACGCGCACCATCTCCTCGGCGCTCACCGGGCCGCGCCGCTGAATCTCGAAGAAGATCTCGGGAGTCTCGAAGCTACCCATAGCGATCACCGCGTCGAGCGAGCCCGACAGCACGCGGGCCACGTTGCCGACGATCCCCCCGCCGGTCACGTGCGCGGCGGCGTGCAGACTCTCTCCCACGGCGTCGCGTACCGCGACGACCCCGGGGGCGTAGATCACCGACGGCGCCAGCAGCTCCTCGCCCAGGGACCTCGGGGCACCCGGCCACGCCGGCCCGTCGAGGTCGGCGTCCTCGAACACGCGTCGCACCAGGGTGTAGCCGTTAGAGCGCAGACCCGGCGAGGCCAGACCCACCAGCACGTCGCCCGCGGCGACCCGTTCGGGTCCGAGTTCCCGGCCCCGCTCGACAACCCCGACGGCGAAGCCCGCCACATCCATCTCGTCGGGTGCCATCACGCCGCCGTGCTCGGCCGTCTCGCCGCCGAGCAGAGCCACGCCGGCCCGTCGACAGCCCTCGACGACTCCGCCGACCACTTCCTCGAGGCGCGCGGGATCCAGCGCCCCCAGCGCCACGTAGTCGAGCAGGAAGAGCGGCTCCGCGCCCACGCACACCAGGTCGTCGACCAGCATGGCTACCAGGTCGAGCCCGATGGTGTCGTAGCGACCCACTCGACGGGCCACCTCGAGCTTGGTGCCCACCCCGTCGGCGCTCGCTACCAGCACCGGTGCTCGGTAGCGCGCCACGTCCAGCGCGAACAGTCCCGCGAATCCCCCGATCGCGCCCACCACCTCGGGGCGCGCGGTCGACGCGACACGCGCCGCGATACGCGACACCGCGTCCTCGCCGGCCGCGATCGACACACCGGCCGCCGCGTAGGTCACGCCGCCGGGTTGGTCGAGCAGGCGGCTCACCAGCGCGCCCCGGCGGCGCCGATGACAACCGGCACGGGAGCCGGGTAGTGACCAGTCAAGCAGGCGTCGCAACACTCGTCACGCAGACCGATCGCCGCACGCAGATTCTCCAGCGAGATGAACTCCAACGAGTCACAGCCGATGTAGTCGCGCATGGCTGCCACGTCACGGTGCGCCGCCAGTAGATCGTCGCGGCTCGGCGTGTCGATCCCGTAGTAGCAGGGCCACGCGAAGGGAGGCGAGGAGATACGCAAGTGCACCTCGGCCGCCCCCGCGTCGCGCAGCATGCCCACCAGCGCGCGCGTCGTGGTGCCGCGCACGATGGAGTCGTCCACCACGATCAGCCGCTGGCCGGCGATGGTCTCGCGCAGCGGGTTCAACTTGCGCCGCACGCTGCGGGCCCGTTGGGCCGCGTCGGGCGCGATGAAGGTACGCCCGATGTAGCGGTTCTTCACCAGGCCCTGGGCGAAGGGAATGCCCGACGCCTGGGCGTAGCCCTCGGCCGCCGGCACCCCGGAGTCGGGAACTCCCATCACCAGGTCGGCGGCCACCGACGACTGCGCGGCCAGCAACTCGCCCATGCGCCGACGAGCGCCGTGGACCTGGTGGCCGAGGAGGTAGGCGTCGGGGCGCGCGAAGTAGACGAACTCGAAGATGCACAGACGCGTGGGCCCCGCCGCCGGATTCAGCAGGCGCGTCGAGGTCACCCGGGTACCCTCGATCGTGACCATCTCGCCGGGCTCGATCTCGCGCACGAACGTGGCTCCCACCACGTCCAGGGCCGGGGTCTCGGAGGCGACGATCCACCCGTCGGGCGCGTCGGGGGGTCCGAGTCGCCCCAGGCACAGCGGCCGAAAGCCTCGCGGGTCGCGCACGGCGTGCACGGCGTCCGCCTCCAGCACCACCATGGAGAACGCTCCCTGCGCCCGGCCCAACACCGTGGCCAGCGCCTCGACGAGGGTAACGCCGCACTGCACCTCACGCGCCAGCAGCTCAGCGACCAAGTCCGAATCCGAGAGCATCGAGGTCATCGTCAGCCCCACCGACGCCGCCAGCTCGGCGGTGTTGGTGAGATTCCCGTTGTGCGCCAGAGCAAACCCCGACGCTCCGGCCGACCGGTAGACCGGCTGAGCGGCGGTCCAGTTGGCCGACCCCGACGTGGAGTAGCGCGTGTGGCCGATGATCAACGAGCCCGACAGGGCGTTCAGGGTGGTCTCGGAGAAGACGTGGCTCACGAGCCCGTTGTCCTTCACGACCGTGATCTGATGATCGTCGAAGGCCGCCATCCCGGCCGACTCCTGGCCGCGGTGTTGCAACGCGTAGAGCGCGTCGAAGCAGAGGTGCGCGACGTCGCGCCCCGGGGCGACGAGGCCCACGACGCCGCAGGCCTCCTTCATCGTCCCCGCTCGGCGATCGCGCACGGTCGTAGCACGGCGACAGTCTGACACAGTCGCCCGGAGGTGGCGCGCCGCCTTACTACGCTACGGGGGTGATCGATCTGCACACTCACTCGACCTTCTCCGACGGATCGGACCGCCCCGCGGAACTGGCGCGACGCGCCCACGCGATCGGCCTGACGGCGATCGCCCTCACCGACCACGACACCACCGCGAGCCACGACGAAATGGCCGAGGCCTGCGCCGAACTCCGCCTGGAGCACGTCACCGGGGTGGAGGTGTCCCTGCGCGACAACGCCTTCCCCCAGGTCCACCGCGACACCGGCCTGGGTCCGCGCAACGTCCACGTCCTGGCCTACTTCGTACCACTCGACCCCGACCACCCCCTCCAGCGCGCCCTCGCCTCGCTGCGCCGCGACCGCGACGTGCGCAACGAATCCCTCGTCGCCCTCTTGGTCGACCAAGGGTTCGAGCGCCTGACGCTGGACTACCTCGCCGGCATTGCCGGCAACGTCCACTCGATCGGCCGGCCACACTTCGCCCGAGCGATGTTCGAACTGCACCCCGAGATCGTGGGCGAGCGCAACGACGAGACCTGGTCGCGGGTGTTCAGCGAGTGGCTGGGCGTCACCGGGCGCGCCTACGTGCCCAAGACGAGCATGCCGCTCGAGGACTTCGCGGCCGCGGCGCGCGGATCGGGGGCGGTGCTGGCGATCGCCCACCCGCTCGACAACTACCTGGACGGCGCCTCGACGAGCAACCTGGAGTCCACGATGGCGCCGGTGCTCCTCTCGCTGCGTGAGCGCGGCTTCGTGGGGGTCGAGGCCTACTACGGCTCGTGGAATGACGCCACGCGCCGACGCATGGTCAAGGTCACGCGCGACGTCGGCATGATCCCCACCGGCGGCTCCGACTACCACGGTCACTACAAGGAGAACGTGCGTCTGGGCGTCGGGCTGACGGGCGACCTGTGCGTGCCCGACGAGGTGCTGGTCGAGCTGCGGGCGGCCCACGAAGGCTAGGACGCCCGCAGAGCCCGCTCGAGGGACCCGCGTCGAGTGCGCACGACGTCGTCGAGCGCCAGGTCCACCAGGTCGCCCAGCACCACGCGCGACCCGCCGACGACGCCCACCACCTCGGCCGCGACCCCCGCGGCCGCCGCGCGCGCGATCAGAGCCGCCGAATCGGACGTGGCCAGCACGTAGCGACCCGCGACCTCGCTAAACAATTCGCCGGGTGCGGCGAGCGCCGCCACGCGAACCCCGCGCCCGGTCGAGGCCGCCATCTCGGCGACCGCCAGGGCCAGTCCCCCACCGGCGACGTCGTGCACCGCGGTGACGTCGCTCATCGCGCCGGCGAGCACGACCGCCACCTCACCCGCCACGAAGGACGCCGCGCGCGCGACGCGCGACGCGTCGAACGCCGGGGGGCGACCGCCGAGGTAACCGTGGCCAACCGCCCATCGCGACCCCCCCAGGGGGAAGGGGTCCTCGCCCTCCGCGCGTCGCTCGCCCACGAGGACGAGTGCGTCACCGTCATTCCACGACCACCCCGGTGGGGGCGCCACCAGATGATCCACCACGCCGAGCACACCCACCACCGGGGTGGGGTCGATATCGCGACCGCCGCTCTCGTTGTAGAGCGAGACGTTCCCCCCGACCACGGGTAGCGCGAGGTCCCGACAGGCTTCACTCATACCGTCGATCGACTCCGAGAGTTGCCACATCACCTCGGGGTGCTCGGGGTTGCCGAAGTTGAGGCAGTTCACCACTGCCACGGGACGCGCCCCCACGCAGGCCAGATTGGCCACGCCCTCGGCGACGGTCAGCGCGGTCCCGCGACGCGGGTCGAGCGCGCACCAGTGGGGGTTCGAGTCGGTGGTCAACGCGATGCCGCGTTCGGACGCGGGCAGCCCCGGACCCGCCAAGCGCAGCAGGGCGGCGTCGCGACCGGGTCCGACGACCGTGTTGAGGAACAGTTGCGAGTCGTACTGACGGTAGACCCACGCGGGATCGACGAGCATCGCCCGCAGGTCGCGCGCGACATCGGTCGTCGACACGTCGAGGACGGGCTCGTCGGCCCAGCGCGCGTCAAGGTCGCCGGGCCGCTCGCGGGGCCGATCGTAGAGGGGGGCGTCGTCGGCGAGCGACGCGGCGGGCACCCGGGCGAGCACCGGTCCGTCGAAGCCGTCGCGTACCCGTAGCCAGCCCACCGGACGGCCGGACTCGTCCGGCTCGGGCGCCACGACGCGGCCGACTACCGTGGCGCGCACCTCCCAGGTCGCGCACAACGCCGCGACGGCGGGCCAGTTCTCGGGGGTGATAATCGCCAGCATCCTCTCCTGGCTCTCCGAGGTCATGACCTCGTAGGGCTCGAGGCCCGCCTCGCGCAGCGGTACGGCGTTCACGTCCACGTCCATGCCCACGCCCCCGCGCGCCGCGGTCTCGCTCGTCGCGCAGACCAGTCCCGCACCACCGAGGTCCTGAATGCCCACGACCAGCTTCTGGTCGAGCAGCGCCAGACACGCCTCAATGAGACGCTTCTCCTCGTAGGGGTCGCCCACCTGCACGCTCGGCCGTTTGGCGTCGTCCCGTGAGGTCGCGCCGTCAACCCCGGCAAAGCCGGCCGACGCCAGCACCGAGACACCGCCAATCCCGTCGCGCCCGGTCGTCGAGCCGAGCAGGACGGCCAGATTGCCCTCACCCGAGGCGACTCCCAGCACCAGCCGCTCCACGGGCATGGCGCCCGCGCACAAGACGTTGACCAGCGGGTTCTGGGCGTAGTCGGCGTCGAAGGTCAATTCGCCCCCGATCGTGGGCACTCCCACCGAGTTGCCGTAGCCCGAGATGCCCGAGACCACGCCCTCCATCAGCCAGCGCTGGCGCGCGTCGTCCAGGTCGCCGAAGAACAGCGGATCCATGAGCGCCAGCGGTCGCGCGCCCATCGTGAAAACGTCGCGCAGTATCCCGCCCACACCCGTGGCGGCCCCCTGGTAGGGCTCGATGGCCGACGGGTGATTGTGACTTTCGATGCGGATAGCGACCGCGATCCCGTCGCCCGCGTCGATCACGCCGGCGTTCTCTCCCGGTCCCACGAGGACCTGGGGTCCGGTCGTGGGTAACCGACGCAGGTGCAGTCGCGAGGACTTGTAAGAACAGTGCTCGCTCCACATCACCGCGTAGAGGGCCAACTCGAGAGTGTTCGGCTCTCGCCCCAGCACTGTCTCAATGCGCGCCAACTCGTCGTCCACGAGGCCAAGAGCACGGTGCAGGGGTTCGATATCCACCCCCTCAAACTACCGGCCGAACCCGCGCGCTCCGACGAGTGCGTCGCGCACGGAAGCGAGTCGATCAATACCGTGCGCACCTCGCGCGGTCGAGTAACCCCGACGAGTGCGGGTGAGTCTCCAATAGTTCTCCATGCTCGTCGTCGAAGCCCACTTGTCGTGCCACCGCCACCGCACCGTATGGCGACACAATGACCGGGAGCCGTGGCACCGCTGCTTCACCAGAATCTCACGAGAAATAACGGTTATCCGCTCCAGTGAGCATCACCTACTCGGGGTTCGCCCTAGAGCACATCACAATTTTTACACGCGTCACAACTTGTACGTGACACTATATCGACGAATTGGCTAGACTTCTTATCATCTACTACGTACGGGAGAACAATGGCCACGCCAACGAAGAAAGCCACCGCAAAGAAGGCAACACCCCGCACAATGAGTGCCGACCACAAGGCGAAACTCGCCCAGGGGCGTAACGAATCACGTATTATTAGCCGTTACCTCGATGCGGTGGCCGCGGGTAAGGGAAAGCGCGGAAGGAAGCGCACACCCGAGTCCGTCAGTATGCAGATTGCCCGCATCGACAAGTCGCTGGCCACCGCGACGCCTATCCAGCGACTGGAGTTGACCCAGAAGCGCTTCGACCTGGAAGCGGAGCGAATTCGTCTCACCACGCGCGTCGACATGTCGGGGCTCGAGAAGGAGTTCGTCAAGGTCGCGAAGTCCTACGCCGAGCGCAACGGCATCAGTTACGGGGCGTTCCGCGAGTCCGGTGTGCCGGCCGACGTACTGAAGCGCGCCGGCGTAACCCGCTCGCGCGCCTAGGCGCGCACCAGCGCGTCGACAAAACCCTCGAGCAACACGCGCCCGTCGGCGCTGCCCAGCAGCGCCGACAGGGCCCGCTCGGGGTGAGGCATGAGTCCCACCACGTTGCCCGCCACGTTGGAGATTCCGGCCACGTCGTCGCGAGAGCCGTTGGGGTTGTCACGGTAGCGCAGCACGATCTGATCGTTCTCGACGAGTTGGTGATAGACGTCGTCATCACAGGTGTAGGCACCCGAGAAGTGGTTGATGGGGATCACCAACTCCTGGCCGGGCGCGGCGCCACGCGTCAGCACCGAGCGCGTCGAGGCGACCACCACGGTCGTTGGCTCGCTCACGAAGGTGAGCCCTCGGTTCTTCTGCAACGCCCCCGGCAGCAGTCCCGCCTCGGTCAGCACCTGGAAGCCGTTACAGATCCCGAGAACGGCGCCACCCTCGGCGGCCAGGCGCGCCACCGGCTCCATGACCGGAGAGAAGCGCGCCAGCGCCCCCGGGCGCAGGTAGTCGCCGTGGGCGAAGCCGCCGGGCAGGATAACCGCGTCGGCACCGTCGAGGTCGGTCGCGGTGTGAAAGACGAACGAGCTCTCCACGCCGAACTCGCGCATCGCCAGGGCGGCGTCGTGCTCGCAGTTCGAGCCGGGGAACACGACGATGGCGACGCGGGTCACGACGGGCTCACGCGCACGGTGGCGACCTCGATCACCGGGTTAGAGAGGAGCCGGTCGGCCAGAGCTCGCGCGTGCTCCAGAGCCGCCGCCTCGTCTGGCGCGTCGATCAGCAGTCGAAACGACTTACCGGCTCGCACCGCGCTCACGCCGGTAAAGCCCAGCGCCGGGAGGGCGCGCTCGATGGTCGCGCCCTCGGGATCCGCGATGCCCGGGCGCAGGTTCACCTCGACGACGACGGGGTAGTTCACGACTACGCACCGTACCAGTCGTCGAGGGAGCGTCCGGTCACGCGCTCGTAGGCCGCCACGTAGCGCGCCGACGTGATCGCGACGATCTCCTCGGGCACCGGTGGGGGTGGGGGCGTGCGGTCCCAGGGCTGGGACGCGAGCCAGTCACGAAAGGGTTGCTTGTCGAAAGACGGGGGCGTCACGCCACGGCGAATCTGGTCGGCCGGCCACAGCCGCGACGAATCCGGTGTCAGCACTTCGTCACAGACCACCAGCTTGCCGTCGACCACGCCGACCTCGAACTTGGTGTCCGCGAGCACCAGGCCCACGCGCTCGAGGCGCGCCGCGGCCCGGGCGAAGAGGTCGCGGCACAGCGCCGACGCGGCGTCGAGCACGTCGGCGCCGACGATCGCGCGCGCCTCGTCGAGTCCGATATTGCGATCGTGGCCCGACGCCTCCTTGGTCGACGGCGTGAACATCACCTCGGGCAGCGGGTCGGTGAGGGCCAGCCCCGGCGCCACGGGGGTGCCGTGGATCGTGCCCGACGCCTCGTACTCCTCGTAGGCCTGACCGGCCAGACGGCCGCGCACGATGCACTCCAGGGGCACCATGGTCGCGCGGCGCACCAGCATCGCGCGCCCGTGCCAGGCCGGATAGTCCGCGAAGCCCGCCACGACCTGATCGATCTCGACGGGGTCGCACGTGACCAGCGCGCTCGCCACGTCGGCGGCCACGTCGCGCAGCCAGTAGTGGGTCAACGCGCTCAGCACGCGGCCCTTCTGAGGAACCGGCTCGTTCATCACCACGTCGAAGGCGCTCAACCGGTCCGAGGCCACCATCAGGAGATGCTCGTCGTCCACCTCGTAGAGATCGCGGACCTTGCCCGCGTAGAGGTGCGTGAGTGTCGCGCTCAACTCGACCACGTCAGGGCCTCCAGGAATCGCCGACGGTGCGCCAACAGCCGCTCGGGGTCGAAGACGTGGGCGAGAGTCGCCTCGTCCAGGTCGACCGCCTCGTCCTGGGCCACGACCTCGCGCAGGGGGCGCGACTCGGCGACCGCGCGGCGCGCGGCGCGCTGAACCACGCGGTAGGCGTCGTCGCGGGCCATCCCCGCTCCGACCAGTGCCAGCAGCACCGACTGGGAGAAGACGAGACCGAGCGACCCCTCGAGCAGAGTGGCCCGCGCGCGCTCGGGAACGAGTTCGAGCCCGTCGGCCAGCGAGGCGGCGTCGCGGGCCATGAACAGCGCCAGCGACAGCGCGTCGGGCAGGATCACCCGCTCCACGCTGGAGTGCGAGATGTCGCGCTCGTGCCACAGCGCCACGTCCTCCAGTCCCGACTGCAGGTAGCCGCGCAACACGCGAGCCAGACCGCAGAGCCGCTCGGCCCTCACCGGGTTGCGCTTGTGAGGCATCGCCGACGAGCCCTTCTGTCCTTCGGCGAACGGCTCGTAGGCCTCGCCCACCTCCGAACGCGCCAGGAGACGGATCTCCAGAGCAAACTGCTCGATCGAGGTGCCGAGGGACGCGACGGCGTAGAGCACCTCGGCGTGACGATCGCGAGCGATGACCTGCGTCGCGGGAACCGGGGTCAACCCCAGCGCCGCGCAGACGTGGGCCTCGACCGCCGGGTCGATATTGGAGTAGGTGCCCACCGCTCCCGAGAGTTTCCCCACCGCGATGGCCTCGCGCGCGCGGCGCGCGCGCGACAGGTCGCGGTCCACGGCGAGGGCGAAGAGAGAAAACTTCGCGCCGTAGGTGGTCGGCTCCGCGTGCACCCCGTGAGTCCGCCCGGTGATCGGCCAGTCGATGGTCTCGCGCGCCCGGCGCGTCAGTGCGTCGCGCAGCTCACGCGCCGCGTCGATCACGAGGTCCATCGCGCGCGTCAGCACCACGCACAGCGCGGTGTCCACGACGTCCGAGGAGGTGAGACCGTAGTGGATCCACGCGGCCTCCGGGCCACCGACGGCGTCCTGGACCACGTCGACGAAGGCCGCGGTGTCGTGGCGGGTCACCGCCTCGCGCGCCGCGACGCGCTCGACGAAGGCCTCGTCGATCACCGGACGGCGCCGGCGCAACGCCGGCGCGACGTCGGGGGGAACCTCACCACGCTCGGCCAAAGCCTCGACGGCGAGCAGCTCGACCTCGAGCATCGTCGCGAAACGCGTTGCGTCGCTGAAGAGCGCCACGGCGTCGCTCGGGGCGTAGCGCCCGATCACGACGCCGCCCGGGCCGCAATGTCGCCGCGCGACACCTTGCCGGAGAAGGTGATCGCCGCCGCGCCCGCGTAGGCGCGTCGCCGCGCCTCCTCCAGGGTCGCCCCGCTCGCGCTCACGGCGAGCACGCGTCCGCCGGCCGTGACGAACGAGCCGTCGGCGTGTCGGCGAGTTCCCGCGTGGAACACGACCACGCCGTCGATCGGGTCCGCCAACTGACCATCCTCACCCAGCCCGGCGATCACGTCACCCTGACGCGGCGCGGCGGGGTAGCCGTGCGACGCCAGCACCACCGTGACCGCGTGCCCGGCCGCGTGGGCCACGCCGTTCGTCACGTCGCCCTGGGCCACGCCGCGCAGCAATTCGACCAGGTCCCCCTCGACGGTCGGCACCAGAACTTGCGCCTCGGGATCGCCGAAGCGCACGTTGTACTCGAGCAGCCGTACGCCGCGCGCGGTCAGCATCACCCCGGCGTAGAGTACGCCGCGGTAGTCGATCCCGCGCCGCGCCAGCTCGGCCAACGTCGGGTCGATGATCCGCTCGCGAACCTCGGCCACCTGGTCGGCGCGCAGCGAGGTCATCGGGGCGTAGGCCCCCATACCACCGGTGTTGGGACCGCGATCGCCGTCGCCGACCCGCTTGAAGTCCTGGGCCGGTGCGAGCAGACGAGCCCGTCCACCGGCGCACAGGAAGTGCAGCGAACACTCCTCGCCGATCAGGCCCTCCTCGATCACCACGGTGGAACCGGCCGCACCGAAGGCCGAACCCGAGAGTTTGGCGGCGGCGTCCTCCAGCGCCACCGCAAGGTCGTCGGTCACCAGCACTCCCTTACCCGCCGCCAGACCGTCGGTCTTGATGACGTAGGGCGGAGCGCTCGCGCGCAGGTGCGCCGCGGCCGACGCGAGATCGTGAAAGGTACCGTGCGCCGCCGTGGGCACGCCCGCCGCGACGAGGAACTCCTTGAGGTAGGCCTTGGACCCCTCCAGGCGCGCGCCCTGCGCCCCGGGTCCCACCACCGCCGTGCCTCGCGCGCGCAGCTCGTCGGCCAGCCCCTCGACCAGGGGTTGCTCCGGTCCGATCACCACCACGTCGGCCTCGAGTTCCGGGGCCGGGGTCGGCGTGCAGGGAATACCGTGCGCGGCGATGCCGGCGTTGCCCGGGGTCACGACGACATCGGCGTGACGCGACAAACCCCAGGCCAGGGCGTGCTCGCGCGCACCGCCCCCGACGACCACGCACCGCGTCACGACGGTCGAACGAACTGCTCGCGTCCGGGGCCCACTCCGACCACGGTGATCGGAACCCCTATAGCGTCGGCGAGGAAGCGAACGTAGTCGCGCGCCGCGCCCGGCAACTGGTCGTACGCGGTGACCCCGCTCAGATCCTGGTGCCACCCGGGCAGTGTCTCGTAGATCGGCGAGACCTCGTGCAGGACCGACTGGTGGTAGGGCGGGTAATCGTAGCGCCTGCCCCCCGACTCGTAGCCCACGCAGACGCGGACCTCGTCGAGCTCGTCGAGCACGTCGAGCTTGGTCAAAGCGATCTCGGTCAACGAATTGAGCCGCGCGGCCTGACGACCGAGGACCGCGTCGAACCAGCCCACGCGGCGCCGGCGCCCCGTATTGGTGCCGAACTCCTGGCCACGCTCAACCAGTCGGTCCGCCAGCTCGCCGTCGAGCTCGGTCGGGAAGGGTCCCGCGCCCACCCGGGTCACGTAGGCCTTGGCGATACCCACGATGGCGCTCAGGTCGCGCGGGCCCAGGCCCGACCCGGTACAGGCGCCGCCGGCGACGGGGTTCGACGACGTCACGAAGGGGTAGGTGCCGTGATCCAGATCGAGGAACGTCGCCTGGGCGCCTTCGAGCAGCAGGCGCTCGCCCCGTCCGAGCGCCTCGTGCACCAGGGAGACCGTGTCGGCGATCATCGGGGCCACGCGCGGCGCGTACTGCTCGAGGTAGGTCGACGCCAGTTCGTCGGCCGACAGTGCCGGTCGGTTGTAGACCTTGGTGAGCACCAGATTCTTCTCGTACAGCACCATGTCGAGCTTCTGTCGAAAGATCTTGGGGTCGAGCAGGTCCTGCACCCGCAGCCCCACCCGGGAGGCCTTGTCGGCGTAGGCCGGGCCAATGCCGCGCTTGGTGGTGCCTAACGCGTTCTTGCCCAGGAACCGTTCGGTGAGCCGATCGAGCTCTTGGTGGTACGGCATGATCAGGTGAGCATTACCCGACACGACGACGCGCGACACGTCGACACCGCGAGCCGCGAGCGCGTCGAGTTCGCTGAGCAGCACCGCGGGGTCCACCACCACCCCGTTACCGATGACCGGCGTGATGTGCTCGTAGAGCACGCCCGAGGGGACGAGCTGCAGCGCGGTGGCTTCGCCGTCGACCACGATGCGGTGCCCGGCGTTGTGACCGCCCTGGTAGCGAACGACCAGGTCCATGTCGCGCGCGAGCAGGTCGGTCAACTTACCCTTGCCCTCGTCACCCCACTGGGTCCCCACTACGACGGTTGCGGGCACGGTGCTCCTCGTGACAGTCTTAGGCCCCAGTCTACCCGCGGCCCCGAACCACCCACGACGGAGACGCTCACCGCACGGGCGCCGTCGGCGCGATGCTCTGCGACGAACTGCTCCCCTCCTGATCCGTTCTCGGCCGTCAGCCTCGGCCCCCGCCCTCGGCCTCAGCCTCGGCGGCCAACTCTCTCGACCGCGCTAACGCCGCCTCGCAGGCGCGCACGATGAGCTGGTCGAGGTGGGCATCGTCGAGCACCGCGATCGCGCGTTCCGTGGTCCCTCGGGGACTCGTGACCTGACGGCGCAGTTCCGCCGGCGTCGCCCCCGTGAACTCCAAGAGCGACGCCGCTCCGACGAAGGTCCGGGTCACCAGTCGTGACGCCTCCTCGAGCGAGAATCCCAACGCGCACGCCGCGCGGGTCATCTGTTCGACCACGAGGTAGAAGTAGGCGGGACCGGATCCCGAGAGCGTGCCCAGCGTGTCGAGACGCGACTCGTCCACCATCACGACGATCCCGACGCTCTCGAAGACCCGTCGCACCAGGTCCCACTGCGCGTCGGTGACCCGCTCGTCGCCGGCGAGCCCGGTCACCCCCTTCGCGATCGCGGCCGGCGTGTTGGGCATCGCGCGCACCACCGCCACCGACGCCGGGAGGGCGCGAGCCAGCGTCGCGAGCGACACGCCCGCCGCCACGCTCACCACCACCGCGTCGGGGGCCAGGTCGTCGCGCACCTCGGCCAGCACCTCGCGAACCCGCGACGGCTTCACGGCGACCACCACCAACGCGGCGCCGCGCACGGCGATCCGGTTGGCGTCGGGCTCGCTCTCGAGGTCGCGGATCGTTACGCCCGACGACAACGCGACGCGCGCGGCACCCGCGTGCGTCGCGGTGGTCACCCGGACCTCGACGTCGGCGCCGGCCGCCGCCACCACGCCGGCGAGGATGGCCCGGCCCATCGACCCCGCGCCCACCACCGCCACCACGCCGTTCGAACTCATGGTTCCCCCTCGTTCCACCGGCGACGCTACCGTGACCAGCGACCACGAACGCGTGACCCCTCGCCGCGCGACGCGGACGTGGAGTGACGAGCGACGAGCGACGAGCGATCTAGTGGAAGGTCAACACGCCTTCGAGCACGTCGACCGTGATGACGTCACCGTCCTTGTAGACACCCTCGAGCACGGCCAGGGCCAGGGGGTCCTCGAGGCGACGCTGGATGACGCGCTTGAGCGGTCGGGCGCCGTAGTCGGGATCGTATCCCTCGTGAGCCAGCAACAGGGCGGCCGCGGGCGTGACGTCCAGCACCAGGCGCCGCTCGGCCAAACGCTCGCGCAGGTGTCCTAACTGAATCCCGACGATAACCGCCAGGTCATCCTCGTCCAGGGGGCGAAAGCGGATGATGTCGTCGATACGGTTCACGAACTCGGGCCGGAAGAACTCCAGCGGGTCACCGGCGAGGTTGCTGGTCATGATCAGCACCACGTTGGTGAAGTCCACCGTGCGGCCCTGACCGTCGGTCAGGCGACCGTCGTCGAGCAGTTGGAGCAGCACGTTGTAGACATCGGGGTGAGCCTTCTCGATCTCATCGAGCAGGACGACCGCGTAGGGGCGCCGACGTACCGTCTCGGTCAACTGACCGCCCTCCTCGTAGCCGACGTAGCCCGGAGGCGCACCGATGAGCCGACTCACCGAGAACTTCTCCATGTACTCGCTCATGTCCAGGCGCACCATGGCGTGCTCGTCGTCGAAGAGGAACTCCGCCAACGCGCGAGCCAGCTCGGTCTTGCCGACGCCGGTGGGACCAAGGAAGAGGAAGGACCCGATGGGCCGGTGCGGGTCGGACAGTCCGGCGCGCGAGCGGCGAATGGCGTTGGCGACCGCGTGCACCGCCTGGTCCTGACCGACGACGCGCGAGTGCAGCAACTGCTCCATGCGCACCAACTTGTCGACCTCGCCCTCGAGCAACTTGGCCACGGGGATTCCGGTCCAGCGGCTGATGACGTCGGCGACGTCCTCGGCGTCCACCTCCTCCTTCAGGAAGGCTCCGTGGGCCTGCAGCGCGGCCAACTCGTCGGTGGCCGTCGCGATCGTTCGTTCGATCTCGGGCAGGGTACCGTAGCGCAGCGCCGCGGCTCCGTTGAGGTCTCCCTGACGCTCGAGGCGCTCGGCTTCGCCGCGCTTATCCTCGAACTCCTGCTTGGCGTTCTGGATCTTGGTGATCGCCTGCTTCTCGGCCTGCCAGCGCGCGCTCAGCGCGTCGGCGGACTCACGCTGTTCGGCGAGTTCAGCGTCGAGGCGAGCCAGGCGGTCGCGCGACCCCTCGTCGGTCTCCTCGGCGAGCGCCACGCGCTCGATCTCGAGCTGGCGTATTCGACGGATCACGACGTCGAGTTCCGTGGGCATCGAGTCAATCTCGATGCGTAGGCGCGACGCCGCCTCGTCGATCAGGTCGATGGCCTTGTCGGGCAGGAAGCGGTTCGCCACGTAGCGCTGGGACAGCGTGGCCGCGGCCACCAGTGCGGCGTCCTGGATGCGCACGCCGTGGTGGACTTCGTAACGCTCCTTGAGCCCGCGCAGGATCGCGACGGTGTCCTCCAGCGACGGCTCGCCGACGAAGACCTGCTGGAATCGCCGTTCCAGGGCGGCGTCCTTCTCGATGTACTGGCGGTACTCGTCCAGGGTGGTGGCCCCGATCAGGCGCAGTTCCCCCCGGGCCAGCAGGGGCTTGATCATATTGCTGGCATCCATGGCGCCCTCGCTGGCACCCGCGCCGACGATCGTGTGCAGCTCGTCGACGAACGTGATGACCTCGCCGTGAGCGTCCTCGATCTCCTTGAGCACCGCCTTCAGACGCTCCTCGAACTCGCCGCGGTACTTCGCCCCGGCCACCATTGAGGCCAGATCCAGAGAAATCAGGCGCCGGTCGCGCAGCGACTCGGGCACGTCGCCCTCGACGATGCGCTGGGCCAGGCCCTCCACGATCGCGGTCTTGCCCACGCCGGGCTCGCCGATCAGGACCGGATTGTTCTTGGTGCGTCGCGACAGCACCTGGACCACGCGACGAATTTCGTCGTCGCGCCCGATCACCGGGTCGAGCGTGCCGGCGCGCGCGAGCGCGGTGAGGTCGCGCCCGTACTTCTCGAGGCTCTGGAAGGTCTCCTCGGGGTTCTCCGACGTGATCCGCGCCGAGCCGCGTATCGAACGCAACGCCTGGAGCAGCGCCTCGCGCGTGGTGCCGAGCAGGCTCGCCCAGGCCACGATGACGTGATCGACGGAAAGGTACTCGTCACCCAGGTCGGCGCGCAGCGCGTCGGCGTCCTCGAGTCCGTGTCGGGCCTCGGGCGAGAGACCGGGCTGGCTACCGCCGACCGCGCGGGGCTCGCCGGCCACCTTCTCGTTCAGCGTGGCGGCCACGGCGACTGGATCCAGCGACGCCGCGGCGAGCAGCGGCCGCGCGACACCGTCGGACTGATTCAGCAGGGCCAGCAGCAGGTGCGCGGGAGTGACGTAGGGGTTGCCCGCCGCGGCGGCCTGGGTGGTCGCGGCCTGGAACGCCTCGCGGGTCTTGACGGTCCAACGTTGCGGGTCGAGGCTCATCGCGCACCTCGACGAGTGACGTCGACGAAGAGCGCCAGAGCGTTGCGCACCGGGACCAGATCCCGACGGTACTGTCGATGGGTTGCTTCCACGTGGCTGCGCGCCTCCACTCGCAACTGGTCCACTAACGCGCGCGTGGCGGCCAGTTCATTTTCCAAAGCCATGATTCGCTTCACTCCTTCCAGGTTTACGCCCTCGTTGGTGAGCTCTTGAATCCGGCGCAGCGCGGCGAGATCGGCGTCGGAGAATCGACGTGAACCGCCCCGCGTGCGCGCCGGGTTGAGCAGACCACTGCGTTCGTAGTTGCGCAGCGTCTGGGGGTGCACCCCGGCGAGCTCGGCGAAGACCGAGATGACGTAGAGGGCGTGGTCATCCGACGGGCGTTCCATCACGAGGCGTCCTCACCCAGCGCGTGAGCCAGGCGTTCGGTCAGCGTACGCTGCTCCTTGGTCAACTTCTTGGGCACCGCGACCTCGACCGTGACCAGTAGGTCGCCGGCGGCGTGCTTACCCGCGGCGGGCACCCCGCGACCGCGCACGCGCATCGTCGTGCCGCCCTGGGTCCCCGCCGGGATCTTCAGTGTCACCGGTCCATCCAGGGTCGCCACCTCGACGGTGGTGCCGAGCATGGCCGCGGTCACCGGAATCGAGACCGACGTGGTGAGGTGACGACCGCGCTGAGCGAAGCGCGGGTCGCCGGCCACGTGCACGTCCACGAAGAGATCACCCGGCGGGCCACCCTGCACACCCGGCGACCCCTTGCCCTTCAGCCGGATCCGCTGACCGTCCACGACGCCCGCGGGCACGCGTACGTTCACGCGCCGTGACGAAGGTTCGCGTCCCGTGCCCTGACAGGTCGGACACGGCGTCACGATCCGTCCCCCTCGACCCTGGCACGTAGGACAGACGCTCGACATGGCGAAGGGGCCCTGATCATCGTTGAGCACGCCTCGTCCGCCGCAGGTCTCACAGGTCACGAAACCGCTCCCCGGGGCCGCGCCGCGTCCGCCGCAGGTGTGACACGCCTCGTTGCTCGGCAGCGACACGGTGGTGGTGACGCCGTGCACCGCGTCGCTAAAGCTCAGGTGCAACGCCGTCTCCAGGTCCGCCCCGCGCTGCGCCCGCGGACGTCGGGCGCCGAACAGACCACTGAACAGATCGCCCAGGTCGCCGAAGTCGGCGTTGGTGAAGCGCACGCCCCCGGCGCCCGCGGGCGAGCCGAAGCCCGCCGCCGCCGGACCGAGACGACGCACCTCGTCGTACTCCTTGCGCTTCTCGGCGTCACCCAGCACGTCGTAGGCGACCGAAACGTCCTTGAACTTCTCCTCGGAACCGGGATTGGTGTCGGGGTGCAGCTGCTTGGCGAGCTTGCGGTACGCGCGCGTGATCTCCTTGTCGGTGGCGTTGGCGGCCACTCCCAGAACCTTGTAGTAGTCCTTCTCGAACCACTCGCGTTCGGCCATCTAGCCCTTCACTCTCACCATCGCGGGCCGCACCACGGCCCCCTTCCACCGGTATCCCGCCCGCAGAACCTCGTCGACCACCGGGTGCTCGGTGTCACCGGGCTCGTGAGCCACGGCGTCGTGCACCTGGGGATCGAACGGTCCGCCCACGTCGTCGATGCGCTCCAGCCCCTCTTTGAACAGGGTGTCCAGTAGCAGTCCCCGCGTCTGGGTCAGCGCGACCGCCTCGTCGGACTCCCGGGCGGCGAAGTGGGCCTGGGCGAGGTCAAAGGCGTCGAGCACCGTGAGCAGTTGGACCACGAGGTCCCCCGCCACGCGCGCGGCCACCTCCTCGGAGGTGCGCGCCACCCGCTTGCGGTAGTTCTCGAAGTCCGCCTGCAGACGCTGAAGAGCCTCGAGGTACTCGTCGCGCTGGCGTAGCGCCGCGAGAAGGGGGTCGACCTCGGCCGGCGTGTCCTCGTCGAACACGTCGGCCGGGGCGGCCTCGCCCTCGGTGTCACTCACCACGGCGTTCTCGTCGTCGTAGACGTCGTCGCTCACGGCTCGTCCACGATCTCGGCGTCGACGATCTCGTCGTCGTTGGCGTCCGGTGCCGCGCTCGCCGCTCCCTCGGTGTTGGCCTTGGCCGCCTCTTCGTAGAGCCGCTGGCTAAAGCCCTGGCTGGCCGACAGTAACTTCTCCGTGGCGGACTTGATGGCCTCCACGTCGGTCCCGCCGAGCGCCTCCTTCAGCGTGGTCAGGGCGCTCTGCACGTCGTCGCGCTCGCTGCCCTGGAACGACTCCGCCTGATCCTTCAACAACTTCTCGGTCTGGTACACCAGGCCGTCCGCGTTATTGCGCACCTCGGCCTCGTCACGGCGGCGGCGGTCATCCTCGGCGTGAGCCTCGGCGTCGCGCACCATGCGGTCGATCTCCTCCTTGGAGAGCGACGAGCCACCCGTGATGGTCATCGACTGAGTCGCCCCGGTCGCGGTGTCCTTGGCCGACACGTGCACGATGCCGTTGGCGTCGATATCGAAGGTCACCTCGATCTGGGGCACGCCGCGCGGCGCGGGCGGGATTCCCACCAGCTGGAACTTGCCCAGGGTCTGGTTGTAGGACGCCATCTCACGCTCGCCCTGCAGGACGTGCACCTCCACGCTCGGCTGATTGTCGTCCGCCGTCGTGAAGGTCTGACTCTTCTTGGTCGGAATCGTGGTGTTGCGCTCGATGATCTTGGTCATCACGCCGCCCTTGGTCTCGATGCCGAGCGACAGCGGCGTCACGTCGAGCAGCAGGATGTCCTTGACGTCGCCCTTCAGCACACCGGCCTGCACCGCGGCGCCCACCGCGACCACCTCGTCCGGGTTCACGCCCTTGTTGGGCTCCTTGCCGGTGACGCGCGTGACCAGTTCCTGGACCGCGGGGATGCGGGTCGAGCCGCCCACCAAGATAACGTGGTCGATCTTGTCCACGGTCAGCCCGGCGTCCTTGATCGCCTGATCGAAGGGCGTGCGGCACCGCTCGACCAGGTGCGCGGTCAACTCGTTGAACTTGGCGCGCGTTAACTTCAGGTCGAGGTGCTTGGGACCCTCGGCGGTGGCCGTGATGAACGGCAGGTTGACCTGGGTCTCTTGGACCGAGGACAACTCGATCTTGGCCTTCTCCGCGGCCTCCTTCAGGCGCTGCACCGCCATCTTGTCGCTCGACAGGTCGACCCCCTCGGTGTCCTTGAAGGTCTTGATGAGCCACTGCATCACGGCGTCGTCCCAGTCGTCGCCACCCAGATGGGTGTCACCGTGGGTGGACTTCACCTCGAAGACTCCCTCGGCGATCTCGAGCACCGAGACGTCGAAGGTCCCGCCGCCCAGGTCGAAGACCAGCACGGTCTGCTCGTGGGTGCCCTTGTCGAGTCCGTAGGCCAGGGCCGCGGCGGTGGGCTCGTTCACGATACGCAGTACCTCGAGCCCGGCAATCTGGCCCGCCTCCTTGGTGGCGGTGCGCTGGGCGTCGTTGAAGTAAGCCGGCACCGTAATGACGGCCTGCGCGACGCTTTCGCCCAAGTACGCCTCGGCGTCGCGCTTCAGCTTCTGGAGGATACGCGCGGAAATCTCCTGCGCGGTGTACTTCGTCCCGTCGATGTCGATGGTCCAGGACTCGCCCATGTGCCGCTTGACCGAACGAATCGTACGCTCGGGGTTAGTGATGGCCTGACGCTTAGCCACCTCGCCGACCAGCACCTCGCCGGTCTTGGAGAACGCCACGACCGACGGCGTCGTGCGACCACCCTCGGCGTTGGGAATGACGACGGGCTCACCCGCCTCGAGGACACTGACCACCGAGTTGGTGGTTCCCAGGTCAATACCGACTGCCTTCGCCATGATGCTCCTTAACTCTGTCCGCGTCCCGACGGACCCTCCGTCGTGACGAGAATCACGAGTTCCACTCTACATACTTGAGTCTCTACTTGTCAAGAGAATAGATAAGAATGTTGATAAGGATGTCATCTTTCATCCTCTCACCCCTCCCACGGGGCGTGGAGATGCTCTGGGCGCTCGTGCGCGCGATCACTACGCTGGTTGCGTGCCCGATCTCATCCTCCTACGCCACGGCCAGTCCACCTGGAATGAGCTCAACCTCTTCAAAGGTTGGACCGACGTGGACCTCACGACCCAGGGCGAGGCCGAGGCCGCCGAGGCGGGCCGTCTCCTCGCCGACCAGACCGACCTCGACCTGCGCGTACTGCACACGTCGGTGCTGACGCGAGCCATCCGCACCGCCGAGATCGCCCTGCACGTGGCGGGTCGCTCCTGGCTTCCGGTCCAGCGCAGCTGGCGGCTGAACGAACGCCACTACGGCGACCTGACCGGCAAGGACAAGAAGGAAACCACGGAGCAGTTCGGAGCCGAACAGGTGCATCAGTGGCGCCGCTCCTACGACGTGCCACCGCCGCGGTTGCCCGAGGGTGACCCGCGCGGCGCGGCCGGAGATCCGCGCTACCGCGACGTTCCCCCCGAGTACATCCCCGCGACCGAGTGTCTCAAGGACGTCGTCAAGCGCGTGACGCCCTACTTCACCGACGTCATCGCCGAGGACCTGCGCAAGGAGTCGGTGCGCGGCGGTGCGGTGCTCGTCGTCGCCCACGGCAACTCGCTGCGGGCGCTGCGCATGGTGCTTGAGAACATCAGCGACGAGGACATCGCCGGCCTGGACATTCCCACCGGCATCCCCTACCGGGTGCGCCTGGACGAGGACCTCGACGTCATCGACGCCGCGTACCTGGGCGACCCGGCGGCTGCCGCCGCGGCCGCCGCCGCGGTCGCGCGCCAGGCGGGCTGATCGCCCGGCGACGCGCCGCGGCCGCTAGAGGGCTTCGGGACCACGCTCGTTAGTACGCACGCGCACCACGCGAACGACGTCGACCACCCAGACCTTGCCGTCACCCACCGAGCCGGTGCGCGCGGAGTTGACGATGGCGTCGAGCACGGCGTCGAGTTGCTCGTCGGTGCAGGCCACCTCGACGCGGATCTTGTCGATGAAGTCGACCTCGTACTCGCGCCCCCGATAGATCTCGATATGACCTCCCTGGCGCCCGAAGCCGCGCGCCTGAGTCACGGTCATGCCCGAGACGCCCAGCTCGGTGAGCGCGACCTTCACCTCGTCCAGCTTGAACGGCTTGATGACCGCGGTAACCAGTTTCATGATTCTCTCCTTAGAGGTTGTCGGGGTGCAGGTGGCTGGGCGTGAGGACCGGCTCGCCGAAGGTGGGTTCGGGGAACGCCTCCTCCTCGTGTATGGCGATGTCGCCGAGCGCCAGCGTCTCCTCGCTCTCACGCAGTCCTCCGAGCACGAACTTCACGATAGAGAACACCACGACCGTTCCCACGGCGGTGTAGCCAATGATCCACAGGGCCGCCAGGAACTGCTCCCAGAGCTGGTGAAAGGAGTGCGTGTAGAACCACCCCCCCACCGAAATGGCGCCCGCGCCCTTGAAGTGCGCGCCACTCACCCCGTACTGAACCATGCCGGGGTCGGCCACGATCCCCACCATCAGCCCCCCGACCAGTCCCGCGATTCCGTGGGTGTAGACCACGCCCATCGCGTCGTCCACCTTGGAGAACGGACGTACCCGTGACAGGTAGTTCCAGGCCACCCACACAATCGACGCGGCCACTAGCCCGACGATGATGGCCCCGGTGCCGTTCACCCATCCGGCGCTCGGCGTGATCGCGACGAGTCCGCACAGCATCCCGTTGATCGCCCCGAGGAACGTCGGCTTCTTCTGGCGCGAGAAGAACATGTCCATCAGCACCCACGTCAACACCCCGACCGCGGTGGCGACGTTGGTGTTCAGCACGGCGCTAGCGGCGTCGGCCCCGGCGTAGAAGGGGTCGCCTCCGTTGAAGCCGTTCCAACCGAGCCAAAGGATCCCGGCGCCTATCGCCACCATCATCAGGTTGCTCGGGAAGGCGTTCTCGCGATCCTGCCAGCGCCGCGGACCAACCATGGCCGCGCCGACGAAGGCGGCGACCCCGGCCGAGAGGTGGATCACGTAGCCACCGGAGTAGTCCACCGCTCCCTTCTGAGCGAAGAACCCACCTCCCCAGAGCAGCGCCGCGTTCACGCAGTAGATCAGCGTGATCCACAGCGGCACGATCAAGAGCCACGCCTTGAACTTGATCCGCCCCACGAGCCCCCCGAGGAAGAGCAGCGGCGTGATGGCGGCGAAGACGAACTGGAAGTAGGCCAGGGTCGCGGTAGAGAAGTGGAAGGGGATCAGCGAGTTCGCCCCCGAGACCGCCTGGCCCTGCTCGGCCCCCGCGGTGGAGAGGGGCTGGAAGTGACCGATGAAGCCGCTCCAGAACGACCCCGTCGGCCCGAAGTGCGACAGGTGGCCGAAGGCCAGGTTGTAGCCCCAGAGCATCCACACCACCAGGGTCAGCGAGAAGCCGGTGAAGACCATCATCATGGTGTTGACGATCCACTTCTTGCGCACCAGCCCTCCGTAGAGGACGGCGATCCCCGGTAGGCTCATCAGCCCGACCAGCGTGGCCGCCACCAACTGCCAGGTGTTGTCCGCCGGATTGAGCCAGCTGGGGTAGGGGATGATCGTCGCTAAGGACACGGCCGCTCCTCGTCACTCGGAGAGGGCGACGCTGACCTCTAGTTGCGACCAGCGTGCCAAGCGCGCGTTTCGTCTCCGTTAGCGATGTGTTTCGGCCCGATGAACTGCCCCTAGGGCGTCGCGACGTCCTTCTCGGTTCCCCCGGCCAGGGAACGCTCGACCACCTGGGCGATGTCCAGCACCGCGACGTTCTCGCGCCCCAGGGCCTTGACCGCGTCGTCGATCATGATCATGCAGAACGGGCACGCCGTCGAGACCACGTCGGCGCCGGTCGACAGCGCCTCTTCGGTTCGCTCCATATTCACGCGCTTACCGATGTTCTCCTCGAGCCACATGCGCGCCCCGCCCGCTCCGCAGCAAAAGCCCCGCTCGCGGTGGCGCTCCATTTCCAACTGGGTCAGGCCAGGTATCGCGTCGAGCACGTTGCGGGGCTCGTCGAACACCCGATTATGACGCCCCAGATAGCACGGGTCGTGGTAGGTCACCGTACCGCTGTAACTGAGGCCGGGCACCAGGCGACCCGTCGCGACCAGGTGGTTCAACAACTCGGCGTGGTGAATGACCTCGTAGTTCCCGCCCAGGTCGGGGTACTCGTTCTTCAACGTGTTAAAGCAGTGGGGACAGCTGGCCACGACCTTCTTCGTTCCCACCGCGTCGAGAGTGGCGATGTTGGCCTTGGCCATCTCCTGGAAGAGGTACTCGTTACCGATGCGCCGCGCGGGGTCGCCCGAGCACGATTCGCGCGGTCCCAGTACCGCGAAGGTGACCTGAGCGCGATGCAGCATGCGCGCGACGGACTCGGCCTGTTTGCGGCCGCGTTCGTCGAGCGAGCCGGCGCAGCCCACCCAGTACAGGTACTCCACGTCGTCGGGGATCACGCCGTCCACCACCGGCACCTCGAAGTCCAGGTTCGCCAGCCACTCGGTGCGCTTGGAGGAGCCCAGCCCCCAGGGGTCACCCTGATTCTCCAGGTTGCGCAACAACAGTCCCGCCTCGCTGGGGAATCGCGACTCCATGAGGACCTCGTAGCGGCGCATATCGATGATCGCGTCGACGTGCTCGATGTCCACCGGGCACTGCTCCACGCAACTGCCGCAGGTCGTGCACGACCAGAGCACGTCGGGGTCGATCGTCGTCGGCACCAATGTCGCCACCGTGCCCTCCCCCTCGGTCGACCCGGAGAGGAGGCGGTCGGCCGACGCGAACATGTTCTCGCGCAGGCCCATGATCAGCAACTTGGGGCTCAGCGGCTTGCCGGTCGTCCACGCCGGGCACACCGACTGGCACCGGCCGCACTCGGTACAGGTAGCGAAGTCCAGCATCTGCTTCCAGGTAAAGTTCTCCATGGTGCCCACGCCGAAAACCGTGTCCTCGGTCACGTGCTCCATGTCCATATCGGGGGTCTTATCCAGACCTCCCAGCGCGCGGGGGCGACGCGAGAAGGCGACGTTGAGCGGCGCGAAGAAGATGTGCAGGTGCTTGGAGTACGAGACGAAGACCAGGAACCCCGCGATCACGGCAATGTTGGCCACCAGGAAGGTCGCCTCGAGCACGCTGTTCACGCCGGTGCCCAGCGGACGCAGCCACACCGCGACCACGTGGCTCGCGAAGGCCCACTTCGACTGGCCGTAGGGGAAGTGGCCGGTGTCGATCTGGGCGCCGCGGTAAACCAGCAGCGTGATCACGACCAGCGAGATCAACGCGAGGGTGAGCCACGCCGCCCCGAGGTGGCTCCCGTAGAAGCGGCTGGCGCGGTCCCGGCGCGCGGGGGCGTTGACGACGCGAATGATACTGAAGACGACCAGTGCGGCCAGCACCGCGGTCGCGAAGAAGTCCTCGGCGAAGCCGAGCCAGTTGCTCTGACCAATGAGCGGAATGTGAAAGCTCCGTTGGAAGAGGGCACCGTAGGCCTCGATGATGGTCGCGAGCAAGACGAAGAAGCCCCACATGGTGAAGAAGTGCGCCACACCGGGCACCGTCCAGCGCAGTAATTTGCGCTGGCCGGCCACTTCGACGACCTCGGCCTCGCTGACCCGGCGAAAGCCCGACCAGCGTCGCGGCGCGGGCTGGCCCGCACGGATCACCCGCGACAGCCAGTAAAAGCGTCGGCCAGCGATGGCGAAGCACACCACCGTGATAACCAGTCCAAGGATGATCCGTGCTAGCACTGCTGCTCTCCTGTTCGCATCTAGCCCCCGCTCGTCCTACGTCAAGAAGTTCTGCGAGTACCGACTCGCCGTCGGTCCTCGCTGACCCCGGTACTTCGAACCGAGACCCTCGGTCCCGTAGGGTCGATCCGCCGGCGTCGTCATCTCGAAGAAACTGATCTGGCCAATCTTCATCCTCGGGTACAGAGTGATCGGCAGATTGGCGACGTTGGAGAGCTCCAGCGTGAGGTGACCATCCCACCCGGCGTCCACGAAACCGGCCGTGGAGTGGATCAGCAGGCCGAGCCGGCCCAGTGAACTCTTTCCCTCGAGCCGCGCGACCAGATCGGCCGGTAGCGCCACTCGCTCGATCGTCGAACCCAGGAGGAACTCGCCCGGGTGCAGGATCATCGGACTATCGGGTCCCACGTCAATGAGTTCGGTGAGATCCTCCTGCGCCTCGCGAACGTCGATCACGCGTTGAGAATGGTTACGAAAGACCCGAAAGAGTTGATCGACGTGAAGGTCGACCGACGAGGGCTGCACGCAGTCGTCGCCCAGAGGGTCAATGACGATCCGGCCCTGCGCCAGAGCCTCCTTGATGGAACGATCCGAGAGCACCATAACTCTGGCAACCATACTGCCCCGTAACCGACGGCTCTCCGATACCCTCACCGCGACGTCGCATCACGACAACGTCGGGTCACGTCACGCCACGCGCGAACCAGCAGTGAAGTACCATGGTGCCTTCGCGGGCGTAGTTCAGCGGCAGAACATCAGCTTCCCAAGCTGAGAACGCGAGTTCGATTCTCGTCGCCCGCTCCAAGTGATTCAAGCGAAACACGGCGAGTTCCAACGGTCGCTGCAACGGACCGGTCATAATGACCGGGTCAACCCGAACAGCGAACCGTTGGAGAACCCATCATGGCAGGTGCATCACTGAGCGCGCGCGAGCGCGAGGAAGTACGCGTAGGGATTGAGGCTCACGAGTCTCTGAGCCTCATCATTCGACGCGTGGATCGAGCCCCCTCGACCATCACCCGGGAAGTTACGCGCAACGGTGGGCGTCGCCACTACTGCGCGGTGAAGGCTCAGCAGCGAAGCGAGCGGCTGCGGGCGTGCGCGACGCAGTGTGTTCTGTCGCAATGAGCCACTGGCTCGTCACGTTGACGTATGGTTACTGGCCAAGGATTCACCCGCGACGATCGCCATCGAGCTGGCGCGTTCCGGCGGCATCGGGGGTGACACGGTCTCGCCCGAGACGATCTACCAGGGCATCTACGCCCACGGCACCCGAGGTCTCGTCGGGGGCCTCGGGTGTCACCTGCACCGCCCACGCGGCCGACGAAAGAGGCGGTGTCGACGTGGAGAAACGCCCAAGAAATCCAGTCCTCTGGGGACCTTCAGCCTGATCCACCTGCGTCCCGAGGTCGCGAGCGCTCGCAGCGAGGTTGGCCACTTCGAGGGTGACCTCATCATCGGCGCGGGTGGCAAGTCGGCCATCGTCACCCTCGTGGACCGAGCGAGTCGCTTCAACCACCGGTGACCTCCCCGGCGGACACGGGGCCGAGAACGTGCTGGCGTGCTGCAGTGAGCTGAGAGAGCGCGTGCCCGAGGAACTGCGCCGGTCACTGACGTGGGATCAAGGTCGTGAGATGGCCGTGCACGCAGACCTGGCCGCAGCGGTCGGCATCGACGTCTTCTTCGCCGACCCCCACAGCCCGTGGATGCGGCCATCCAAGAGACTTCAACGGCATCCTTCGTCGCTACGTGGGCAAGGGCACGGACCTCTCGATCTACTCTCAAGACGACCTCGACGTGATCAGTCGCCGGATCAACACCATGCCGCGCAGAATCTTCCAGTGGGGGTCAGCCGAGGATCGCTACAATGCGGCTGTCGTTGCACTGACCGCTTGAACTCGCCCATCAATGATTGCAAGGTGTTTCGAGTGCGCCTATGCA
>JAJYSU010000029.1:26510-29149 GCA_021793395.1 Actinomycetes bacterium | reverse complement strand
CGCTCAGCGCCGACATGTCGATCAAGACCGCGGTCGTCAACATCCCCTACGGTGGGGCGAAGGGCGGCGTCAAGGTTGACCCCGAACGCCTGTCGCGAGGCGAGCTCGAGCGACTCACCCGTCGCTACGCCTTCTCCATCGCTCCGATGATCGGACCGGACCGTGATATTCCGGCTCCCGACATCAACACCGACTACCACGTCATGAGTTGGATCATGGACACGGTGTCGATGCTGGCGGGGCACAACATGCCCGGTGTCGTCACCGGCAAGCCACTCGCGATTGGCGGCAGCTCCGGCCACGCCGGTGCCACGTCGGTGGGAGTGACGATCTGCGCGACGTCGATCCTCGAGCGCCTTGGTCGGCCTCTCAATGAACAGCGAGTGGTCATCCAGGGCTACGGCAAAGTAGGCGCCCCACTGGTCACAATGCTTACGGCTCGCGGCATGAAGGTCGTCGGCATTGCGGACGTGCACGGCGCTATCCACGTTCCCGGCGGCATCGACCCCGAGGTGATGGCCCGACACTTCGACGAAGCTCACACCGTCGTGGGCTACCCCGGCGCCGATCACGTACCCGCTGACCAACTGTTCACCATACCGAGCGATATCGCTATTCCGGCTGCCCTGGGCGGTTTCATCACCGAGGATGTAGCCAAAAACCTCGCCGCGTCCATCGTGATCGAAGCCGCCAACGGCCCCACTACCGGTGAGGGTGCCCAGGTTCTGGCCAGTCGAAACATTCCCGTCATACCCGACGTCGTCGCTAATGCGGGCGGTGTTGTCGCGTCCTACTTCGAGTGGGCCCAGGACCTCCAGGGCTTCATGTGGGAGCCCGAGCTGTTCACGTCCCGCCTCGAACGGACGATGAACGATACCTTCAGTTACGTGTGGCAGCGCAGCCTCGATCTCAACATCACCCTGCGTGAAGCAGCGATCGTCGTGGGCGTCGAGCGTATCGCCGAAGCGACCGAACTACGCGGCCTCTTCCCCTGATCGGTCCGGCAACAGCCCGGGGGCGTCACCACGGCGTCCCCCGGGCTGTTGCCGTCTATGTTGGGGTTATCACGTCAAGGAGAATGCCATGACCTACGTACTACCCGACCTTCCTTACGACTACTCGGCTCTCGAACCTCACTACCAGGCCGAAAACCTTGAGCTGCATCACTCGAAGCACCACGCGGCCTACGTCGCCGGAGCCAACACCACCCTCGAGCGGTTGGAGGACGCCCGAGCCGCACAGGACTACAGCGGCCTGGTGGGGCTCGAGAAGACTCTCGCCTTCAACGTCTCGGGACACGTGTTGCACTCGCTGTTCTGGAACAACCTCTCGCCTGACGGGGGAGGACAGCCCGAAGGAGAGCTCGCCGCCGCGATCGACGAGCACTTTGGCTCCTTCGACGCCCTGCGGGCCCAGTTGAGCCAGGCCGCGGTACTGGTGCAGGGGTCGGGCTGGGGAGCGCTAGCCTTCGAGCCACTTAGCCGACGCCTGATGGTCGAGCAGATCTACGACCACCACGCGAATCTGGTGCACGGAGCGGTGCCCCTGCTCGTCTTCGACGTGTGGGAACACGCGTACTACCTCCAGTACCACAACGTCCGAGCCGACTTCGTGAACGCGCTGTGGGAAGTGGTCAACTGGCCGGACGTCGCTGCCCGCTTTGCGCGAGCTCAGACGGCGGCGCTCGCCTAGTGGCTCGCTGAAGGGCCTGCTCAGCTGGCCACTCCTCTGGTCCACTGCGCTCGCCGTGAGCGCAGCGGACCACGTACCAGGCCACGACCCACCCGCGAGAGGCGGCCCCGTCGTGGACACTAGGTCGCCGTGTAGCCACGCCAACGAGCGACGACACGCGACAACGAGCGTGTCGCACACCCACGGCGCGGGTGTGCCAGAGTGTCAGCGTGAACGAGGATCCGCGTACCTCCGACGAGTCCGACGCACTGGTGCGCGAACTACGCGCGGAGATCACGCGACTACGCGACGAGATCACCCGGCTACGCGACGAGTTGCGCCGCGTCCGCCACGACGTCCACGAGGTTCCCCCGCACTACTAGGACGAGACGGATGTCACGGCGATCGACGGACACCTGAGAGCACTGCGAGTCGCGAGAACCTGGGCGGCGGCCGCCATCAGGGACGCGCGCGACAGCCGACCCGTGTTTACGGCGCGCACCAGCGACGCCGCAATCTCGCGCGCGTACGCCAACGTTGCACCGGGAGAACCCACGACGCCGAAAAGCACCAGATCAACACCGGCCGACTCCGCCAGCACGGCCGCGCTCGCCGGTGAGAGATGGAGTGCGCTGATCGCCCCTGCACTCAACGAGTCGTCGATGATCAATCCTCGAAAGTCGAGACTGGCCCGCAGCTCCCTGACCACCCGCTCGGAGAGGCTCGCGGGTAGCAACGTGAATCCGGGTACCGACGCGTTGGCGATCATTACCGCCGGCACGCCCGCCGCGACAGCCCGTTCGAACGGCACCAGACCAGTGCGCCGCAGGCGCGACCAGGCCAGCGTCGTGGCTGGTCCGAAGTCAGTGTTGCGCGACGCGCCGCCGAGTCCGGGGAAGTGCTTCACGACGGGCGTCACACCCGCACGGGCGAGACCCGTCGCGAAGGCCACGCCGTCGGTCGATCGG
>JAJYSU010000029.1:0-26500 GCA_021793395.1 Actinomycetes bacterium | reverse complement strand
CGGACCGCGACACCGCCTGGGCGCCGTCGGTCGCGACGAGGGAGGGAGAGCCACCGAATGATCGCAACCCGTCCGGGTTGGTCGCGCTCGGGAAGACGGGACGCCCGTCCACGTCTAGCACGGGAGCCAGGTCCACGTTGACGCCGATCCGAGCCAGCGCCAACCCGACGCGACGTCCCCAGCCCTCAATCTGCGGCGCACTGAGGTTTCGTCCCATCGTCTGCGCCCACGGCGACGGGCTCACCAGATTGGTCAGCCGCGCCACGCCACCCCCCTCCTCGTCGGTCATCACCAGCATCGTCGCGTGGTGGAGAGTCAATCGCTGAAGACGTGCCACGATCCGCCCCATGACGGTTGGTGCCGTGGTGCCAAAGAGAAGAAGCGCGCCGAAGCCGTCACGCGCCGCGGCACCCATCGCCCCCACGTTCGTGGCGTCGACCGGAACGGCAATAGTCTCGTTAGCCTGCTCCACGAGCGGCCACGTCGCGACCTCCGCGCGAGCGCAGGCTAGGGTCGCCGCCGACGGAACGCGCGACGCTGACAGCGCAGGTATCGAGGTGATTGCTGAGGGTGGGGTCGTCGTCGAGGAAGGGGTCGTCGTCGCGACCGTCGTCGCCGTCGTGGCGGCGGGAGCCGCCGCCGCCAGCGACACCACCGCCGCGATCACGAACACGGCGGCCACGGCGGGTCGTAACGCGCGCGCGGAGGCGAACCACGTCGGCGACGTCACGCTCACCGACCACGCGAGGCGCGCTGCGCTCGACGAATCGAGATCGTCAGAGCCACGATCGCGAGCAGCGGTAGCGCGACCACCGCCGCAGCATTCTCATGGCCCATCACCCGAAGCAGCGCGACCACCGCCACCGTCACCAGGGCGGCGACAAAGATCTCGGGAGTGTCACCGACGAGGAAATCCCACCAGAATGCGGCGAAGCCCCTCAGCGCACGTACGAGCAGACCGCGACGCGGGATCGTCATCGCGCGGGCACGCCCCGTCCAGAACCGGCAACCTCACGCCGCACCATGGCAACCAGGGCCATCGTCACGACAACGTAGAGCGCGACGAGTCCCATCAGCGTCACGTCGCCCGCGGGCCAACGCACGTGCACACCCTCGCCCGTCCAGAATGTGCCGTAACTAACCAGCAGAATCCCTACGCCCATCTTCATCAGATTCTCCGGAACACTGGTCAGTTGACGCGCCACGGCGGCTCCGGCCACCGCCACCACCAGGACCGCCCCCACCGCGACGAGCACCGCGAGCGCGAGACGATGAGCGGATGTGCCGAGCGTCAACACGGCAACGACGGCCTCCAGCCCCTCGAGAAAAACTCCCTTAAACGCCATGACGAAGGCGATGCGATCGCGCCGAGGCGACGCACCCGCCGACGTCATCGCGGCCACGACCTCCCGATACTTCGCGTCCTCGTCGTGGCGTTCCTTAAGTCCACCCGACCGCAGGATCGCCTTACGCAGCCACTGCAACCCAAAGATCAGAAGTACCCCACCCACGACGAGACGCAGTGGCGTGAGGGGAACGCGCGCCAGGGCCGGGCCAAGCATCGCGACCAGTACACCGAGTGAGACGAGGGCGACGGACGCCCCCTCAAGCGCCGAGCGCCACCCGCGTGTGTGTCCCACCGCCAGCACGATGGTCAACGCCTCGACCATCTCGACGGCGGTAGCCAGGAACACCGCCCCGACTACGACCACCACGCTGGACGAGACCGTGACCGCGACCACACCTTCCTCTTTCCGTGACACGCGAGAGGCGGGCCCCGGCGAGCACGCCGGTCAACCCACTAGTGCCGCGCGCCAATAATGCGCGCCTGCCTCGACTTTAGCGGTCGCGCCGGCGCAACTCATCCTCGACCGCCGCCGGGTCCAGGCCCCGGCTACGCAGCAGCAATAACGTGTGAAACCAGAGATCCGCCGCCTCGCTGACCACTCTCTCGTCGTCCTCGCTCAGCGCCGCGACTGCCAGCTCTACCGCCTCTTCGCCCACCTTGCGCGCCGCGCGCGGCGTCCCCGCACTGAGGGTCGCGACCACGTACGACTCGTCGGAGCCGGCCGTATCACGCTGGAGAATCTTGCGCCACAACCATGGTGTGAAGCACGAGGTTGATCCGTCATGACAGGTTGGCCCGTCAGCGCTCACGCGTACCAGAACGGCGTCACCGTCGCAGTCGAGCGTCATCTCAATCACGTGCAGGGTATTTCCCGACGTCTCGCCCTTGCGCCAGAGGCGCTGGCGAGATCGGGAAAAGAAGTGAACCACACCACTCGAGCGAGTGAGAGAGAAGGCCTCCTCATCCATCCAGCCCAACATGAGAACGCGTCCCGTCGCGTCATCCTGCACGATTGCCGCACGTAAGTCGTCACTCATCATCTTTCCTCCGCAGTGGTCGAAGGGCAACCCCGCACTCCTCGATCTCGCGGCGCAGTCCCGTGATTCCCCGTGGACTGTCGTGCACGATCGAGGCGACGAGGGCCGCGTCGGCGACGCGTAGCGCGTCGGCGACGTGGCGGGCGGTACCCGCGCCACCCGACGCGATCACGGGAATCGACACCGCGTCGCGCACGGCCTCGGTCACGCGCAGATCAAAACCGGTCCGACGCCCATCGTGACGAATCGAAGTCAACAGAATCTCACCCGCGCCGCGTTCGCCAGCCTCCACCGCCCACAGAACCGTCGCGACGTCCGTGGCCACCCGGGCGCCGTGAGTGTAGACCACGTCGTCGAGAGTGTCGATGGCGACGACCACCGCTTGGCTACCGAACCGGTCCGCAATGGCCGTGATAAGCGAGGGATCCGCCAGCGCGGCGGAGTTCACGGCCACACGGTCGGCACCCGCCTCAATGATCCGACAGGCGTCGTCAACACTGCGCACGCCACCACCCACGGTGAAGGGAATCGTCACGACGTCGGCGACCCGCTCCACGACCGACGTCATGGTCGCGGCCCGGTCGGGCGTGGCGGCGATGTCCAGAAAGACCAACTCGTCCGCTCCACCGCGGTCGTAGTAACCCGCCAGTTCCACGGGGTCGCCCACGTCACGCAGTGCCACGAAACTCACCCCCTTGACGACACGGCCGTGCGCCACGTCCAAGCACGGGATCAGACGCGGGAGAGGCATTGGTCCAAGAAACGTAGTCCGGCGTCGCCGCTCTTCTCGGGGTGAAACTGAACCCCGAGGAACGAGCCCGACCTCACGATGGCCGTGAGACCCTCCGACGTAGCCACCGAGGCAGTCGTGTGCGCCACGTAGGAATGCGCGAAGTAGTACACCTCGCCACCGGGTTCGACGGCCGCCCATCCGAGCCGCGGAATCCGGCCCTCGCCCAGGCGCGTCACTCGCCCCGTGACGAGACCCAAGCCGTCAACGCCGCCGTCCTCCTCACTCGACTCCAGGGCCAACTGCAGTCCCAGGCAGATCCCGAGGAGCGGTGCGCCGACGTCAACCCGATCACGCAGCGCACTGGCCGCTCGAGTAGCACTCAAGTGGGCCATAGCGCTCCGTGCCGAGCCCACACCCGGCAGGATGACGTAGGGCGCGTCGCGCAACACGGCGGGGTCGGCACTGACCGTGCTGCGATAGCCGAGGTGCGCGAGGGCCGCGCCAACCGAGCGCGTATTTCCGGCGCCGTAGTCCACCACGACGACATCGTTCACAGCGAACCCTTCGTGGAGCGAATCAGTGCGCCGTCGCGCACCAGAGCCTGAGCGAGAGCGCGGCCGACCGCCTTGAAGGCGGCTTCGGCCACGTGATGGGCGTTGCGCCCGGTCGCCGTCACGTGCAGGGTGATGCGAGCCGTCTGAGCGAGAGACTCGAAAGCGTGAGCCGCCATCCCCGGATCGGGATCGATGGCAAGGTTTGCCGTAGCCCGCCCCGACAAGTCGACGACGGCGTGCGCGATCGCCTCGTCCATCGGTACCCGAGCTTCGCCGTAGCGAGCCAGGCCACGACGATCACCCAGCGCCTCGTCGAGCGCCTCCCCGAACGTGCGCATCATGTCCTCGACTACGTGGTGCTCACCGGTTTCCGGATCGCCAACCCCTTCGAGGCGAAGGTCCATCCCGCTGTGGAACGCCAACTGCTGAAGCATGTGGTCGTAAAAGCCCTCGCCGGTCGAGACCAGTACTCGCCCCTGACCCCACGGACGCAACCGCACCGAGAGGCGAGTCTCGGCCGTCGCGCGACGGTGACGCGTCATCGCCTCCGGCGCCTCCCCCCCCGCCACCTCGTGGCGCAACGCGGCCAGGAGAACATCGTCGTCCACGTCGTCACGCACGCTGATCCGTAGCCCCCCCGCGAAAGCCCGTAGCACCACCCCGTAGGGCAGAAGTCGCTCCACCATCGCCGCGGGGTCCTCCATGGGGATATAAAGGAAGTTCGTGTACGACGGTGTCGCCACGAGGCCCAGCGCGGCCAGGGCACTCGACAGTCGCTCGCGTTCGGCGATTTGGCCGCTGACATCAGGGGGCGACGCCAGACCCGCGAGGGCGAGTGCCGCCGACAGCGACGACACCGACAACGGCGCCTGACGCGAGGTCAGCACGGCGCAGCGCTCGACGTCAGCGATGGCGTAGCCCACTCGTGCCCCCGCCAGGCCGAAGGCCTTGGAGAAGGTGCGCACAATGATGGCTCCGTCGTCGACTCGATCCAGTGCATCCACTCCCGCGTAGTCCGCGTAGGCCTCGTCGATCACGAGTTGTCCGTGCACGACGGGCACGTCGGGCAGCTCACCGGTGGGATTGTTCGGACGACACACGAACACCAGGTCTGCGTCACGCGGATCGTCGACCATGGTCGCGCCCGCCATCAACGCCGCGTAGCGATACATCGAGTACGAGACGGCGGGCACCGTGGCGACGGTGCCGTTCTCGGCGAAGACCCGTGCGCAGAGCACAATGAGTTCATCGCTGCCGGCCCCTAGCACCACCTGATCCGTACCGACACCGTGACGCGCCGCGATGGCGTCGCGGAGTGGTTCGTACCGGCCGCGGTCGTACTCGTTCACGTCGGCCAGTGCCCGCGCGATCGCCGCCGGGCGGACGCTCGGTGGAGGCGACGCGGGCACGTTGCCGTCGAAGCGGATGATCGAGCGTACGTCGAGGCCGACTCGCGCGGCGATCGCCGCGTTCGACGGTGGCCACTGATAGGAGACGAGGGCGGGAGGTAGTGGCCGGCTCATCGACGCACCGTCGCCTTGTGATACGGCATTCCCTCGAGATCCGCCAGGGCCTCCACCGTCGGCGCCAGACGCGCGAGACCCTCGCGCGTCACGCGCTGCACGGTCACCGTCTTGAGAAAGCTCTCCAGGCCGAGCCCGCCCGTCGAACGAGCCCACCCGCCCGTCGGCAAGACGTGGTTGGCGCCCGTCGCGTAATCCCCCGCGGGAACCGGCGCGTAGGGGCCCACGAAGACGGCGCCCGCGTTGCGGATCCGATCGGCCAGCGACTCCGCGCGCGGACCGAGCAAGGCAACGTGCTCGCCGGCGTGATCCTCCACCTGCGCCAATGCCGCCTCCAGATCGTCACCGACGCGCACCACGAACGCTCGCGAGTCGGGACCGTGCTCCATTTGCGCCGCGACTTCTTGGGCGATCAGCGCCTCATCCACTCCCTCGTCGGCCACCACCACCACCTCACTCGGACCGGCGGGCAGGTCAATCGCGACGTCACGGCTCACCAGTAACTTCGCGCTATTGACCGCGCCACCCCCGGGCCCCACGATCTTGTCCACGGCCGCGATGGAATCTGTGCCGTACGCCATCGCCGCGATCGCCTGCGCTCCCCCGACCGCCCACACCTCATCCAGACCTAAGAGCGCCGCGGCGGCGGCAACCGCCGCCGAGCCCTCCGGCGGCGTGCAGACCACAATCCGATCGACTCCGGCCACTTGGGCGGGCACCACCGTCATCAGGAGCGACGAGACAAGGCCCCGCGGCACGTAGACACCCACCGCGCGCAGCGCGGACCAGCGACGCTCCAGCGTGACGCCCGGCGAGACCTCCACCACGAGATCGCGCGGACGTTGCGCCTCGTGCCAAGCGCGTATCGACGTGGCCGCGGCGAGGATAGCGGCGACCGGCAGGTCGCCGTAGGGCACCGCCCGCTCGGGCCGCGTAGCACTCGTGCCGTCGAGGAGTCGCGACCACTCAGCCACGGCCGCGTCGCCGCGCTCGCGCACGTCGCGCACGATGTCCTCGACGCTCACGCGTCGGTCGGGTGACACGGTCTTACTCACGGCACCATCCTCTCAACGGGCAACGTCAGAATCGACGTGGCGCCGCACGCCTCCAATCGCGGAAGTAACGACCAGATGTCGGCCGCGGGCACTAGGGCGTGCACGGCGACGACACCCTCGGTCGCCAAGTCCATCACCGTGGGCGAACCGCGAGTGGGCAGGGCCGCGGTGACCTCGCCGAGCCGTTCGCGCGCCACGTTGCACAGAAGGTAACGATTGGCCCGCGCGTTGATCACGCTGCCCAGCACCGTCGTGAGGGTCCGGTGAGCCTCGAGGTCCGTCGAACCGCGCCGCCCGATCAGGACGGCCTGCGACTCGAAGAGCACACCGAGCGAACGCAGGCCGTTCGTGCGCAACGTGCTTCCGGTGGATACCAGGTCGACAATCGCGTCGGCCAGGCCGAGTCGAGGCGAAATCTCCACCGACCCCGCCACGCGAACGACCTCCGCCTCAATCCCGAGATCGTCGAGAGCGCGTCGCGCGATATTCGGGTGCGAGGTCGCCACCCGCCGCCCCGTCAACTCGGCCATCGTCCGTGCGGTGTCCTCGCGAGGCACGGCCGCCTGCAGCGAACACGCTCCGAAGCCCAGACGCAACAGGACCTCGACGTCGCTCTCACGCTCCTCAATCAAGTCGAGGCCGGTGATGCCGCAGTCCACCACGCCGTCCTGAACGTACTCAGGAACGTCGTCCGCGCGCACGAACACTAAGTCGATGTCGGCGTTACGGCAGTGCGACTGCAGCACGCGTTCTCCAGGCTCTTGGGGATCAACGCCACTCGCCTCGAGCAACGCCCACGCGGGCTCACGCAACCGTCCCTTGGACGGGAGAGCCATGGAGAGTCGCCGACTCATCGGCGAGCTCCGTCGAGGATGGCGCGGTAGCCGCCCTCGCCGTAGTGCAGCCAGTGGGCCACCCGCGTCACCGTGGCCGTGGAGGCACCCGTGCGACGAGAAATCTCCTGGTAGGCGAGTCCCTGATCCACGAGCCGCGCGACCTGCAAGCGCTGGCCCATAGCGTCGAGCTCGGTCGTCGTACAGAGATCTTTCAGGAAGGCAGCCATCACGTCGGTCCGACGCAGACGGGTAAGGACGTCGACGAGTTCCTCGAATCGAGTCACGGTGGACGCCTTCGCGTCGGCGGGAATCACTTTGCCACTGGTCATCAGGCTATGCTAGCGTGCTACAACACTACTATGCAAGTCATTCCCGCCATCGATCTCTTGGGTGACGACGCCGTGCGCCTCGAGCGAGGCAACTACGATCGCGTGCTCTTCCGCTCTCCTCTCGATGAGTACATCGCGCGCGTCGTGGCGACCCAGCCCTCGTTCGTGCACGTCGTCGATCTCCAGGGAGCCCGCGACGGCGCACTGCGCCTCGACATCGTAAGTCGGTGCGCTCGCGCTCTTGGTTCGATCCCCTTCCAGGTTTCGGGCGGTGTCCGCTCCGTCGCCGACGGGCGGGCCGCCCTCGCCGCAGGTGCCCGTCGCATCATCGTTGGAACGGCCGCCTGGGAAACCCCCGACGGCCTCGAGCGCTACGTCGCGGCGTTCGCGGACCGCCTGGTCGTGGCCGTGGACGTCCGTGGGGGCCAGTTGGCCATCCACGGATGGCTCAAGGATGGTGGTGGCGACATCGACCTTGCTCTCACGAGGTGTCGCGACGCCGGCGTCACTCGAGTACACGTCACGGCGATCGAGCGTGACGGCACTCGTCAGGGCCCCGACCTGGACTTGTACCGCCGCGTATGCGGACAGGGCATGGCCGTCGTCGCCGCCGGCGGTGTACGCGACGACCGCGACCTCTCGGCGTTGGCCGCGCTGGGGTGTGAGGCCGCCATCATGGGAATTGGCTACTTCGACTACGTCGACGAGCGGTGATCTCACGGGGTGCCCCCGGCGAGTGGGCAACGCCCCGCACATGTGACTTTTGGCACTAGCACTCTCTCCGTATTCGGTGAAAGTATGAATATATGTTTATCGAAAGGAAAGACCAATGAGACGCAAGACACTTGATCTACTATTGACCCTGGTCGGAGCGCTCATTACGGTTGGACTCCTCGTAGCCTCCGGATTACTGGCGTGGGGCTACACGTTTGCGAACTCTCAGGTCCACAACCAGTTGCAGCAGCAGCGCGTCTACTTCCCGACCAAGTCCCAGTTGGAGGGGGCGGCGTACAACAAGTTGATCACGCCCTACCTGCTCCCCTACGCCGGCAAGGAGTTGCTGACCGGGCGCGAGGCGGAGGTCTACGCCGACCACTACATCGCGGTGCATCTGAAGGAAATCGGTGGCGGTAAGACGTACTCCCAGATCACCGCGAAGGAGGGGCCGCTCAGCCAGACGGCACAACTCCTCTTCCAGGGCAACACGCTACGGGGCGAACTGCTGACCGCGTACGCGTTCGGCACCTTTGCACTCATCGCCGAATGGTCGGTGATCGCGGCCCTCATTCTCGCCGTCCTGATGCTGATACTCACTCTGCTGGGATGGCAGCACTATCGCCGTAGGGATCCGGAAGAGGTGATCTAGCGACGACCACCAACCAGGCCCCACCGGTCACAGGCCCCCCGAATCGCCGGGGGGCCTGGTTGCGTGTGCGACAAACTCGACGAACCACACCGCACCCGTAGGACGAGGGCGCCAGGCGCACAGTCGCCTGGCGCCTCCGGGCGTCCACGTCTCCTGCGACTGGCTAACGTGGTGCGTCAATTGTCGCGTGCCTAGTGACGAGGAGGAGACATACCCGACGACACCCACCGTCCGGACGCCTCACCACCGTGGCGTCGCGCCACTGCGCTAGGCCGACTCTGTGTGACGGTCACCACGTGATCGGCACCGTGCTCCCCGACGCACTGTCCCAGACGTGGCCCCCCTTCGTCCTGGTCGTGGGTCTACTCCTCATCGGCGCGGTCGCCTCGTCGGACGGTCTCTTTGAGGCCATCGGTTCACGGATCGCGCGCCTGCCGGGGACGCGGCTGACGCTCTTCGTGTCCCTCATGGCGCTCGTCGCCCTCGTCACTGTCGTCTTGAACCTCGACACCTCGGTCGTCTTCGTGACGCCCATCCTCCTGCACGTCGCCCGACGACGGGGCGTCCCCGACACCGCCTTCCTCTACGGTGCCGTCTTCATGTCCAACGCGGCGTCGCTGCTACTCCCTGGTTCAAATCTGACGAACCTACTCGTCCTCAACAGCCGCCACGTCAGTGGCGCCTCCTTCGCCGCGCATACCTGGCCCTCGTGGACCGTGTCGGTGGTCGTCACGGTCATCGTCGTGATGGTGTGGCGGTGGCGCGACTTCTCGGGCGACGAGTCACCCTTCGACGAGGTCACACCCCTCCGACGCGGATGGGGACTTACCGCGGTCGTCGCGGCCGTACTCATCGTGCTCGTCGTCCCCGACCCGGCACTGCCCATCGTTGGCGTGGGTCTCGCCGTCGCCAGTGCCCAGCTGGTACGACGACGCACCCGCTGGCGCGATCTGCGTCGCGTCATCAGCCCCGTTACTCTCACCAGCCTCTTCGCCCTCGCCGTCGGTCTCGGCACCCTCGCCCGGATCTGGAACGGCCCCGCCCGACTGGTGAACGCGGCCGGACCCTGGGGATCGGCCGGACTAGGGGCTCTCGCGGCGAACCTGGTCAACAACCTTCCGGCTGCGGTTCTCCTATCCTCCCGGACCCCCCACCACCCGTTCGCACTCCTCATTGGCCTCGACCTTGGTCCTAATTTGACCATCGTCGGAGCTCTGTCGGCCGTCCTGTGGCTGCGGGTCGCACGTCAGGAGGGCGCCCAACCATCGATCGCCACCTACTCGCGAATCGGGGTGATCGTCGTCGCCACGACGATCACCCTGGCACTGGTCGCACTCCAGCTCCTCGCACCAGGAAGCTCGTAACACTCGCCACGAGCGTGCCGCGTCGCGCGCGAGACCATGATACGGGAGGGAAAGAAACGTCAGGAGAAACGGCGTCTCCCCGTACCCCTCGGGTAGCGCGGCGACGCAAAGACGAGCCGTCTACTCCCGGTGGTGCCGCGAGCGCGACGTGAGTGGCTCGCGAGCCACACGTGACACCGTCGACGGTGACGACGTCACGGCGACCACCACCGCGCGTCCTCACGGCCCGAGGGCGCGCGGTAGCGTGAGAACAGTCCCAGCACTACGTCGCTACCTGGTACGGGGTGACGTCAACCAACGGAGAGCAGGCATGGATACCAGTTTGTATCGCTCCATCAACGCTTTCGCCGTCCACACCGCGTGGGCTCACTCGTTCATGAAGTTCGCCGCCGTCTACGGCGTCGGCATCTTCGCCCTGCTCGTGCTAACCGGCTGGTGGTACGCGCGCTTCAGTACCGACGCCATCCACAGCGTCGCCGCAATCGGGTGGGCGGCCATCGCCACTGTTCTCGCCGTGGGTGTGAATCAGCCGATTGTCAACGCCGTCGCTCGCCCCCGACCGTTCCTCAAGGTGCCCGGCGCCGAGGTGCTTGTCGCCCGCTCCAGTGACTACTCCTTCCCCTCGGATCACGCCGTGGCTGCGGGCGCGGCCACCATGGGCCTGTGGATTGCCGCCGCGTACGGACCGCGGGCGCTGCGGTGGCTCGCAGGGATCTCGACCGTTCTAGCGCTGTTCATCGCCTTCGCACGCGTGTACGTCGGCGTGCACTACCCGGGCGACGTGGCCGCGGGCCTCGTGGTGGGGGCCGCCGTCACCACTATCGGCTGGCTACTACTGCGACGGGTCGGTGTCGCGATCGCACGGGCCGTGTCTCAACGCGATGCTCTGCGGCCCCTCGTCGTCGCGAGCATAAAGTCCTAAGACGATGACGAGCACCTCGCGCGACGGCACGAACGACGCACCCCGCGACACCAGACCCCGCCCCGACACGGCTGGCTCACGACGAGGATCGTGGATGACGTTCTACATTCTTCTGGCCGTCGCGGCGGTCGTCACGGGCTCTCTGCTCGCCCTGGTCATCCACCGTCACCAGTCGTCGGCGCCTTCCCCTCTACGGGCGTCGGGACTACCCGCCGCCGTCTCCACCCCCACGGCGTATCTCATGGGCCTCTCGCCCCTTCCCACACGGCGCGCGCCGGGCTTCACCCTCACCGACCAGAAGGGTCGAACCTGGTCGCTGAGCCAGTTCCGCGGACGAGCCGTAGTGCTCGAGTTCATGGACCCCCACTGCACGGACATCTGCCCGATTGTCTCCCAGGAGTTCATTGACGCCAATCGCGATCTGGGTTCGTTGTCGTCACGCGTCGCCTTTGTCGCCGTCAACGTCAACCAGTACTTCCCGAGTGTGGCCAATATGGCCGCGTTCACCCGCGAGCAGCGACTGAACACCATCGCGTCGTGGCACTTCTTTACTGGACCGACTCCCGTCCTCCAGCGGGTATGGCGCGACTACGGGATTACCGTCGAAGCCCCCAACCCTAAGGCCGACATCCTGCACACGTCACTCGTCTACTTCATCGGCCCCCACGGCCACGAGCGCTTCATCGCCTCACCACAAGTGGACCACACGGCCGCCGGTAAGGCGTACCTACCCGCGCCCTCCCTGTCAGCCTGGGGACACGGCATCGCCCAGGTCGCAGCCAGCCTCGTACACTGACGCGCGGTCGCGCGCGGTCGTGCGCGGTCGCCACGTCGAGTCTTCCCGAGCCTGTCGCACGCCGACTCCGTTCGACGTCGCGGCGATCTCCTCGGGCTCGCGCGAGCCAGATCCACGGCGGCACTACTCATCATGACCGCCGTCACCGTACCGTACCCCTATTCGTTGTAATGTACAATAATTAGTGCATGAAAGTATCGGGAGGAGCAACGACGCAGGGGGTCACGGCCGAGGACGTCGTCGACGCCGTCGTCTCGGCGAGTCGGGCGCTGGTGGGAGTTGCCGCGCGGTCCATCGCGGCCGCGAGTGAGGACGTCACCGTGGTGCAGTACCGCACACTGGTCGTCCTCGCGTCGCGAGGACCCCAGAGCCTGGGCGGTCTCGCGGCACTCGTCGGAGTCACGCCGGCGACCGCGACGCGCACGTGTGACCGGCTCGTGCGCAAGCACCTCATTGCGCGTCACGCGCAACGAGCCGATCGTCGCCAGGTCCGGATCTCGCTCTCACCTCGAGGACGGCAGATGGTGGACGCGGTGACTCAGTACCGACGAGCCGAAATTCACCGGATCGTCGCCACCATCGCGCGCGACGAGCAGCACCAACTCGTACGCGGGCTCACCGACTTCGCGAGGGCCGCGGGCGAGATGAGCGATGCGCAGTGGATCTCGGACTGGGACGTGTAGATGACTACCGCCCAGCGCCGCGCCCAGCGCCGCGTCATCCAACTACGTCAGCATTTCCTGCCACTGCGCTCGCGGATATCCCACTGGTTTGTCACGGCCAGTTACGTACGCAAGTGGCTCGTTCTCGGCACAATGATTGGCGTCATCGCGGGGCTTGGCGCCGTGGTCTTTTACGACGCCCTAACTCTCTGCACCCACTTGTTTCTCGGGGTCCTGGGAGGATACCGACCGCCGACACCCAGCGGTGAGGGGAACTTCCTCGGCACCGCCCACTTCTCGCGACCCTGGGCGATTCCCCTCGTCGCGGGGCTGGGGGCGCTGCTCGCGGGAATGCTCGTCTTCGGGGTAGCGCCCGACGCCGAAGGCCACGGCACCGACGCCGCCATTGCGGCCGTGCACCACGATCCGCGGGGCATTCGCTTGCGCACGGTCATCGTCAAGATCGTGGCCTCGGCCCTCACCATCGGGTCGGGAGGCTCGGGCGGACGCGAGGGACCGACGGGCCAGATCAGCGCCGGATTCGGATCACTACTTGCCCGACTCTTCGACCTCAGCCCCGCCGATGCCCGCATCGCCGTCGCCAGCGGCATCGGCTCGGGCATTGGCTCGATCTTCGGTGCACCTCTCGGTGGATCCGTACTGGCGACGGAGATCATGTATCGCGACGACTTTGAAGTGGAGGCCCTCCTTCCCGCCTTCATCGCCTCAGCCGTCGGCTACGTGGTCTTTGGCGCATTCGAGGGCTACCAACCGCTCTTCGGCTACGTCGGCAACTACCGGCTCACCGGCGCCGCGCAGCTCGGCTGGTTCGCGGTGATCGGCATTCTGGGCGGGCTCGTCGGTCTCGGCTACGCCAAGGGGTTCTACGCGATGGTCGCCTGGTTCTCGCGAATGCGAGCCCCTCGCTGGGTTCGTCCCGCCATGGGTGGCGTCATCGTTGGCCTCATCGCGCTCGCCGTGCCCGAGGTGATGGGTACTGGCTACGGATGGATTCAGCAGTCGATGAGCCAACGCCTCCTTCAGATCCCCCTCTGGATTGTGGTGATACTCCCCTTCGCGCGAATTCTGGCGACGGGCCTGTCGATCGGCTCGGGCGGATCGGGCGGTATCTTTGGCCCGGGCATGGTGATCGGTGCCTTCCTCGGAGCCACGGTATGGCGTGTGTTCGAACCCTTCGCTCCCGGACTCGGACACGATCCCGCCCCCTACGTCATCGTTGCCATGATGGCCTGCTTCGGCAGTATCTCGCGGGCACCACTCGCCGTGATGCTGATGGTGGCGGAGATGACCGGAACGCTGACTCTCATCGTCCCGGCCATGGTGGCGGTGGGCCTCGCGACGCTCATTGTCACGCGCACTGACGACACCATCTACCGCAGCCAACTTCGCAATCGCTCCGAGTCCCCGGCGCACCGCATCCTGGCCGGGCTTCCACTGCTTCGCGTCACGGACGTCCAACGCGCGATGGCGCGCCCTCGCGTCGTAGCCACGTCCCACCAGGTCGTCGCCGATCTCATCCAGGCGCTCGACGACTCACGGGTCAGTGGCGCACCGGTCACCGACGACGACGATCGATACGTGGGGGTGATCACCCGCACCGCGCTCGACTCCTACGCACCGGACACCCCCATCGCTGACGTGCCCGTCAACGCCGTCGCACCCTTGCACCAACTAAGCCACCTCGATCAAGCCCTGGACACCATCATCACCTCGTCCACCTCGTGGCTCGCGGTGATCGATCAGGACCGTCACCTCGTGGGGACACTCTCCGTCTCCGACCTCGTGCGGGGCTATCGCATCGCCCTCCAATCAACGATGCGCCGACTGAGTGCGACAACGAGCGACGGACAGCGCGAGGTTGTCGTCGCGAAGGGCTCCGCCCTCGACGGTGAGCCCGTTCGCGGCGACGTACCGCACGGCGTCCTGATCACGTCGATCGAGCGCGAACTCGACGTGATACAACCAACCGGCGACACGATCATGCACGCCGGTGATCGGCTCTCGGCTCTGGGGTCGACGGCCACGCTGGACCAACTTCAGGCGGCGGCGACAGTACCGGCGGACGAGGAAAACCAGCCCGACGCGTCGGGCGATCAGGGCTCGTTCGAGTGATCGTGGTCCAAGGGATTCTCGGAGTTGTCGGCCACGTCACCGCGCCGGAATCGTGCGAACACGTCGGGCCAGGCCACCGCAAAGGGGAACGTGACGTCAATCGCTCGCTCGGGCGGCGCACCCTCGTGTCTCGTGCGCGCCACGACCGCGGCCGTGCGCAGCATGATTCGACGCGCCAGCCAGAAGAACACCACGGCGAGTGGGATATTACCTATCAGTGCCGTGAGGATCGTCACGGGAAAGCCACTCGTGCCCCAGGACGTATTGATGTCGAACCAGGCGTCACAGAGCAGCATCGTGCCGGCGACGACCGACACCATCGCCAGAATCTGGCGCCGATACCACGCCGCCCACGCGGTCGCGATGAGCACCACAATGAGTACTGAGTCGAAACCCACCCACGCCACGTCCCAGTTATGCGCGTGAAACCGCGACGGTAGCGTTACCGCCAAAAAAACCGTCCAGGGGACCATAATCACGACCGCCGCGAACATGATCGTCGAGAACAGGCGGTTGAGTTCGAGCACGACGTGCTGCTCGTGCGCGCGCGCCGAACGTGTCACGCGCATCACTCGAAGAGTCATCGTCCTTCCCCTTACGTAGAGCCGTGGCCGGGCCCGGTGTGCGCCACACGCAGCGCCATCTCCAGGCCGTCGGTCGCCAGGTCGGGGGGAAGGTGCCCGGCGGTGTGGAAGTAGTAGCCGTCGAATCCCCACTTCATGAGGTGAGCACTAGCCCCGTCGAGCGTCAGATCCACGTCGCCTCCGAACAGCGTGTTCGAGTAGATCAGGATGGCCTGATCTCCACCGCGATTCGCGATGCAAAACACCTCCGGACGCCACTCAGGGACGTCTCCCTCGCCCGTGAGGTCCTGACGCAGCGCGGCGGCCGCGATGTCGGCCTGCAACACGGCGATGTGGCCCAACTTGGGCATGGAGAGCGACGTCGCGTCACCGGCGGCGTAGACGGACGCGGCGTCGAGATGACGCATCGTCGTATCGGTGGGGATGAAGTCTCGTTCGTCACCCAGGCGGGGCGAACGAGCGACGACGTCGCTACCCCGGTACGGGGGCAAAACGATCGAGAGGGCACTCTCCCACGTGGTGCCGTCCTCGAACGTCACGCTCCCATCGTCAAGGTGATCGAGCACCTTACCGGTGGACACCTCAATGCCGTGTTGGGTCACCAGTGGCTCGATGTCCGCGTGAACCGTCGGACCAACGTCCTCGAAGAAGATTCGCCCGGGGCTAAACACTCGGATCGAACTGCGCTCGCGCATACCACGTCGACGCAGCTCGTGATCGAGCATGAACATGATCTCGGCCACCGGCCCCTCGCACGGTGCCGCCAAGTGAGGCACCTCGACGCGCGTGCCCCAGACACTCTTAGCCGCACCAATCACGATCGGCCCGCCGGTAAAGTCGTCGAGCGCCTGAGCTAAACGCGGAGCCTGTTCGTCGTCACAGAGCGAGTAGCCGTGTGAGCTGAAGCCGACGACGTCGTCGTAGGCCTTTCGTGCTCCGAGTGCCAAAAGGAGAAAGTCGTAAGGGAGCGTCTCGTCGTTGTCGAGCACCACCTGGTGCTCCGTCACACGCACGTGATCGACGCCGCGCTGGACGAAGCGGGCACCGCTGCGCGTCACGGCGTGCGCGAGAGGAAAGCGGGCGTGTTCGACGGGCTTGGCAGCGAAAGCGACCTCGGGCAGTGACGGGCGTGCGAGACTCGTCGACCGCGGGTCCACCAGGGTGATGTCCACTCGATCGCCCAGCGAGCGAAGGCGATAGAGCGCGCGTAGTCCCGCAAAGCCACCACCCACAATGACCACTCGTGCGCGGCTCACGACACTCGATCCCGCTCGCGTGTGGCCGACACGCCACTCACTCGACTCTCGTCAACCGCCCACATAGCCCACCCCTTCACGGGTCCCGCGCCAGTACGCGTCACCGTCCGCGTCACCCACTTCGAACCCTGGTTCTACTCGAACCGTAGCGCCCACGCGCGTCAGTGCGAGCGGCGGGCGGGCGCCAACGGCGCTGATCGGTGGCTCGCGGTCCACCGGGCAACGCCCAAGCGCACCCCATCGGACTCCTTCGTCGTCCGGTCGAGCGCACCACCCGTCCGCTCAATGTCCCCGTCCACGTCTCAACACGTCACGAGACCGCCACCGAGACTGTCACCACATCTATCCGGCGAGTAGACAGTGCCGATCGTGGGGACCGAATCGACGTGACTATCGAAGGGTCGACGACCACCACGTGACCCGTACGGCACGTCGCACGGGTCGACGAGTTAGCGCCGTGCGCCATCCCTGGCGCGCAGCAGCTCGGACACGTCGGCCAACTCCTGCTCCAGATCGCGCCGACGCTGCTCAAGGCGGTCGCGGTCCGTCATCGCGCCGTCGCGCTCGCGACCACCTGGTCCGCCACCGTGACCGCAGCAACCGCCGCGACCACCGCCCTGACCCCGGTGCTCACACCCACATCCTCGTTCCTGCGAGTACGTCACTCTCTCTTCCCTTCACTAGCCACTTGACCCTGCGATCTCACGAGCTCGCATCGACGCAGCAACGTGGCCACGCGATCCTGCGCCACGCGCAGCGACTCAATCCAGGCATCCAGCAAGATGACGCCCTCATCGGCGATCTCGTAGACCCTCTTGATCGGTCCGGGAGTGTCGTCACTCCACGAGGAGCGTACGAGGCCCTCGTGCTCCAGCGAGCGCAATAGTCGATAGAGGTTCCCAAAGTCGACCCGCCCCTCATCGAGCAGCGTCTCGAGCGCGTCGGCGATCTCGTAGCCGTAACTCGCCCCCTCACGCAAGAGGAGCAGTACGGCCGGCTCCACGAAACGCTCCACCCGTGCGACGACCTCGAAGTCGCCCTCCGCCGTCCGACAGCGGCACCGTGGCTGACCCATTTGTCGTGGCACGTCGCCATCCTATGTGTGATACCTAGATATGTCAATGTCACTCCGAGTCACGGTCACGTCGACGCACGAGTGCACGATCACCGTACGAGCACCACTGCAGCGACACGAATCGCTCTCGTCACCACTACAGTGGATACGTAGTAAACACTACGAATTTTGACGACAAAGCGATTATTTACGGATCATGACTACAAAAAACCCCTACGACCACGTAGTACACAACCTCCTCGTTGAGCCGACGGCCAGCGTGAACGACTTCCTCGTACGGATCGCCACCTCGCCACGACGCCATCACCAGCGCCGCGTGCGTCGTGACGGTTCCCCGCGCCACGTCGTCGGCGGACGGAGGGCGTAGGTGGATCGACCCGGCGCGTACCCGCGTGCGACTCGACCCGACGAGGGTCGAACATTCACGATTCCCCTCGAGAATGGCCTGGGCTTTCGTATCGGACGCCTCGCCCGAGCCATGCGCCAGCAGTGGTCTCGACAGCTCCACTCTCTGGAACTCTCGCCACCCCAGGCGGCGGTGCTGCGCGGCGTCATCGCCGATCCGGGCTGCTCGCTGCGCGGACTCGCCCGGCTCCTGCACTCCGACCCCATGAACGTGAAGCGCTGCGTCGATGACCTGCAACAACGCGGACTCGTACGTAGCGGACACCTCGATTCCGATCGACGGCCACGCACTCTCGACCTGACCCCGGAGGGGGTGGCGCTCGCCCGGCAAGTCACCGATCTCGTGGCGATCCAGCAGAAACAACTGCGCACGTTACTCACGAACGAGGAGTGGCAAGTCCTTAACCGCAGTCTCGAGACTCTCGAGAACGAGTTCGTCACCGACACGTCGCGCACGGGCGACGCCGTCGACTTTCACGCACCGAACCCCACCGACGAGGAGACATCATGACGACACCGCCAACCCACCACAGACACCACGAATCGTGGGACGCCCGCTACGCCGCGGCACCGTGGCCCCGCGATCCCGATCCCGCTCTGGTCGCGCTGGCCTCGACTCTGCCCGCGGGCCGCGCACTAGACCTGGGATGCGGCACCTGTCGTAACGCCATCTGGCTCGCGCACCAAGGGTGGCACGTCACGGGAGTGGACGCCTCTCGTGTCGGCCTCGATCAAGGGGACCAGCGAGCCCACGATGAGGGGGTCGCGCTTACGACGGTGCACCACGACGTCCTCTCCTACGACCCCGGAGTCGCGACGTACGACCTCGTGGTCGTGGCCAATCTCCACTTCAAGGGACCCGAGCAGGACGCCCTCTTCGCTCTGGTCACCCGGGCGCTCGCTCCCGGCGGACACCTCTTCGTCGTGGGACATCACCTCGAGGATCTCGGGCGTAGCGGCCCGCCCGACCCCGAGCGGCTCTACACCGAAGAGCGACTACGCGACGCCGTCCCCGACCTCGTGGTCGAACTCCTTGAGCGACAGGATCGCGGGACCACGGACGACGGCGCACCCCTGTCCAGCGTCGTGCTGTGGGCGCGCAAGCCACTGCCCACCGTCTGAGCGTCGTCCCACCAGCCCTTTCACCAATCGTCCCACCCAAAGGAGTTCTCGTGTCCACCGCCCTCTCCGCGGACTCGCCGACCGTCGGCCAATCGAGCCACCACCCCACCGTGGCACTGGTCGTTATCGCGACGGCCCAGTTGATGGTGATGCTCGACCTCACCATCGTCAACATTGCGCTGCCCGCGATCCAACACGCCCTCGGTTTCTCCCTGACCAATCTGTCCTGGGTGATCGACGCCTACGTCCTCGCCTTCGGCGGGCTACTGCTCTTCGGGGGACGCACCGGTGACCTCTTCGGACGCCGCACGATGCTGATCGCGGGCATTGCCCTCTTCACGCTGGCCTCGTTGGCCGGTGGCCTGGCCAGCGGCCAAGCCTGGTTAATTACCGCGCGAACGGTGCAGGGGCTGGGGGCGGCCATCGCCTCGCCCACCGCTCTCTCACTCGTCGTGACGACCTTCCCCGAGGGCCACGCCCGTCACCGCGCCATGGCAATCTACGCGGGCATGTCGGGGGCTGGGGGTGCCCTCGGGCTACTCCTAGGTGGCGCCCTCGTCGACGTCGCCTCGTGGCGCTGGGTCTTCTTCGTCAACGTACCGATCGGCATCGCTCTCATCGTGCTCGCCCCACTCGCACTACCTCGAGGCTCGCGTAGTTCCCGTCAGCTCGACCTTCCCGGCGCGCTACTCATCACCGCCTCCATGACGGCCCTGGTCTACGGGCTCGAACGAGCGCCGAGCGTCGGCTGGTCCAGCACCACGGCGCTCGTCTCCTTCGCCGCGGCCCTCATCGGACTCGTCGCGTTTGGGGTGGTGGAGCAGCGCTCACGAGGAGCCCTCGTGCCCCTGAACTTTCTCGCGCACCGTGGACGCGCCGTCGGCTACGCCATGATGTTCCTCCTGGGAGGCGCCATGCTGTCGGTGCTGTACTTCCTCACGCAGTTTCTCCAGAACGTCCTGCACTACAGCCCCATCCACGCGGGCCTCGCCTACCTTCCGTTGCCCTTCAGCGTCGCGATCTTCTCGCAGGTGGTGTCACGACTCGTCGGGCGCTTCGGCGTTCGTCCCTTCCTTACCGTCGGACCCCTGCTCGTGATTGGTGGCCTCTGGACCGCCTCGTCACTCCACGCCGGGTCCACCTACGCGCCCGTCTTCGTTGCTCTCACGCTGTTGGGCGTCGGCATGGGGCTCTCCTTCGTTCCCCTGACCCTCAACGCGGTCGCGTCAGTAGGCAATCGACAGGCCGGACTGGCCTCAGGTCTGCTCAACACCAGCCAGCAGCTAGGCGGGTCAGTGGCGCTCGCGGCGCTGGTCAGCGTGGCCGCTACCGCGACTCGCCACAGCTTGGCCCACGTCGCCTCGAGCAGCCTCGCGACGTCGCCCTCGGCGCAACTCGCGGCCGAGGTGCACGGATTCCAGAGCGCGTTACACGGCGGTGTCGCCGCCGCCGCCGCCGCATTCGTCATGGCGCTGTTCCTGCCACGAACAACCCGTCCCCGCACCCTCGAGCCGGCGACGATGTCGCTGGACCCGGTGGCGTAGGACGAGTGGTGCGACGCCTACCAGCCAGCAGCCGCGAGTGGCGTCCGCAGCCCGCTCACGAGCGCCCGCGTGGTAACACGTCCCTACCGGCGCCCGAGTCATGCCACGTACCCACGCACGCGGAGCGATCGAGCCGCGTCCACCGCGAGCGGACCCGCGTCCGATCGCTAGCGTGACCTGATGCGATACTCCTGTCTCCTCGCTCGCCTCCTCATGGTCGGCGTCGTCGCGGGCGTCGCGACCAGTCCCTTGCACCACCCTGCGCTCAGCGACGCCGTCATCGCCGTCGCGATCGCCGTGACCTTCGCCTGGTCAGCGTGGGTACGTCACGACCTCGGTTCGTGCACCATTCCTCGCGTGCGCCGGGACCGGCGCGACCGCACCGACTCCGCAGTCAGTTGTACGGTACCCGTGCCGCCCACGGGACGCGTGACATCCACGCGACTTACCACACGGAAAGAGAGAATTCCTCGTGACCGATGACGCCCCCGTCAAAGTTGCCTTCCTCATCATCAGCGATGACCCCGCCCGGGCGGTCCCCGGACTCGTCATGGCAACGCGCATGAAGTCCAATCGTGGAGCCGACATCCGCGTGCTGTTCTTCGGCCCGGCCGTGCGGCTGGCCGCGAGTGGCCAGATAGATACTCAGCTGACCGAGTTGCGCGCGGCCGGCATTGGCCCCACGGCCTGCCGGGCCAACGTCGAGCAGTACGGCGTCACCGAGGAGATCGCCGCACGCCCGCTCGACCTCCTCGCCGCGGGCGCGGAAGTTGAGGAGTTCGCGCGACTCGGCTACACCGTCGTGAGCTTCTAGCCCCACGACGTCAGGTCGCCGGGCCCGTTGATAACGGACTCGGCGACCTGACGTTCTCGCCACTCCCGTCACGTCGCAAGGGACCAACGCCCCTAGTACCACGCGTCGACCACGCCCCATGATGGTGATGACGCGGACGGTTCGTTCGTGGATGGAAGCGAGACGAGCGTGGACTACATCGCATTCATGCTTCGTGGAGTGTGGGCGAAGAAGACCCGATCCATTGGGTTGGCCTTCGCGGTCGCTTTCGCCGTCTTGATCGTAGTTACCCTTCAGGTCACGAGCAGTAGCCTCGAACAGTCCGCGGCGGCCGTCATGTCGGTGGGCAAGGCCAATATCACCGTCGTCCAAAAGGGTGTGGCCGACATCCTCTCGAGCACCATCGACGAGGGCGAACTCGGCTCGATCCGCCGTACGCCCGGTGTCACGAGTGCCGTCGGCGTTCTCGTCGGTACTCAGAAGGTCAACGCCGACAACCCGGTGTTCATCGAAATCGGCATCAACCCGACGGACCTCGCCGCCTTCGGCGTGACCGTCGTGGCCGGACACCCCTATACCGCTAGCGCTACCAACCAGGTGATGCTGGGGTGGCGTGCTGCGGCTAATCTCGGCTTGCACGTCGGTGACCGGTTCCACGCCCTGGGCACGTGGAACACGGTGGTCGGCATCTACTCAACGGGCAACGCCTTCGGCGACGCCGGCGCGATGTTCCCGCTGCCCGCGGTCCAGGGCTACAACCGCCTCCCGGGAGTCGTGACCCTGGTCTTCGTGAAAGTGGCCAACAGTTCGTCGTCACGTGCGATCAACGCCGTCGTGCGTCGTATCACCTACGCGATGCCCCAACTCACCACCATCACGACGGCCTCCCAGTTCGGACGCGCGGACGTGACCCTCGTGTACCTCAAGGCGGCGGTCACCGCGAGCAGCGTTCTGGCAATCGCCATCGGCGCCGTCATCGTCGGTAACACCATGCTGCTGTCACTCTTCGAGCGCACCCGCGAATTCGGACTGCTGCGTGCCGTGGGCTGGACCCGCCGACGGCTCATCGGACTACTCCTCGGCGAGAGTCTGGTCCTCGCCCTGGTCGGCGCCGCACTCGGCGTCGCCCTCTCCTTCGCCGCCATCTCCCTGCTCGGCCAGGTCCCCAGTTTGAGAGGAGTGCTGCACGTCACCTTCTCCGCCAACGCCTTCGCCCGCGGGCTCGCCACCGCCGTCGGCATGACCATCCTCGGGAGCCTCTACCCGTCGATCCGGGCGGCCCGTCTCGTGCCACTTAAGGCCCTCAGTTATGAGTGAAATAACCAACGACCGAGCGAGTTCGCCCGTCTTCACGGGGCCGTCGTCGCTCGGCGAGACAGCGCCCGCCGTGGAGTTGCGCCACGTGAGCAAATCCTACGAGCGCACCACGCGGGCGCTCGATCAGATTGACCTGCGGATCGGCGTCGGCGAGTTCGTCGCCGTCACCGGTCCGTCGGGTTGCGGAAAGTCGACGATGCTGCACCTCATCGCGGCGCTCGACGTCCCCACGTCGGGCTCGGTGCTGATCGACGGGCGCGACCTGACCTCGTGGCGCGACCTCAGCCGATACCGGCGCGAGCACGTAGGTCTCGTCTTCCAACTCCACAACCTGCTGGCGAGTCAGACGCTCCTGGCGAACGTCGAGGTCGTCATGTTCGGCACCGAAGCCAGCGTGCACGAACGGCGGGCACGGGCGCGCGACCTCCTCGCCCAGGTCGACCTCGCGGGCCGAGAACGGCGTCGGCCCACCCAGTTATCGGGGGGCGAGCGCCAACGAGTCGCGATCGCCCGGGCCCTGGCAAATCACCCGACCCTCCTGCTCGCCGACGAGCCCACCGGAAGCCTCGACTCGGTCTCGGCCGGACACGTGCTCAACCTCTTCAACGCCGTGCACGCGACGGGCGTCACCATCATCCTCGTCACCCACGACCTCACCATCGCCGCCGCCGCCGAACGAGTCATCCATATGCGCGACGGCGCGGTCGTGGCGGACGTACCCACCACGGCCCCGAACTGATCGCGCCACGCGACGGACCACGGCGGGCGATCCCCTGCGCCCTGAGACTCTCGAGGTGTTCCGTACGGCTACGCAGGCTCCGCGTGAGGTGACGCGTACGACCTTGACGACGATTCCGGAAATTCCCCACTCTCGATCACTGAAATTCCCCACCTGAGGGCCGCAGCGGGATGTTGCTGAGGCTACTTGGTATTTGGTGAGTGCACCGCCTTTCTGGACGCTTCGGAACGGGCACGGTAGCTGCGCATGCGGTAGCTCTCGCCGTCGATGTTAAAGACAACACCGACGGATGGTCAGATAACCGTTGCCAGCACGTCGTCGCCGAAGACCTGACCCCACTCAACTGGAAGTGGCACAGGTTCGTTGAGTGGGAAAGTGCCAGGTAGCAGGTCGTACGCGGACACCTTGGACCTCGAGAGCTCGATCACCACCTCCGACCCCACGTCATGAAGTGCGCGATCGCGCGCGCCGCGTCAGCCGAGTTGTCGAACGCCGTCACGCTCACCAGCGGCTTGGCTTCCTCGAAGACCCCGGCCCGATCTCCGCACAGTCCCCGCGCACCCAGGTCCCGCCAAGCGGTGGACTCTGGCGGCCACCGACGCTCGGCCAATAGTCGCCAGTGCCCGGCGCGGCACACCTCATAGTGACGCACGGGTGTCGTCAGATCCGTCTCGTAGCTCTCCGTCGACGAGAACCCCTCGTAGATGAAGTTGTCGCCGAGGAGCGCTCCGCACTGGCAGACGTTGGCGAGGTAGCTCGTTCCTGCGGCCTTCGAGTTGCGCTTCTCTAGACGCACGTTCATCTCCCGGGCGACTGCGGCAACGCCCCTGAGCTCTACCGCGCCGGCCGCCACCGCCACCCGGCGTCCGTCTTCGCGCAGGTGCACGTCGAGAACCCGTGCCCGACCCGAGCATCGGTAGCAACGCGTCTCGGCGACTTCGAGGGTCAGCACCCGGGCGTCCGCGCCACACTCGCCGCAGGGCCGGAGGTGCTCGGCCTCGTCGGCCAGGTGTCGGGGAAGACGGCACTCACTGAGGAGGCCCGTCGATCCTGGCTTGGGAGCACCGTCGACGGCTTCCAGCGCGTCCAGACCCTCTCGCAACCCCTCGAGGGCGTCCCAAGTTGGTCGCACCGCGATGACCCTGAGCCCCAGCCTCTTGAAAGCCTCGAGTGCTGACTCCTCGGGCGCGTGCGTCACGATCACCTCAACGACGAACAGAGTGTCCCCCGCCCCCGAGCGCACCAGGATGTCCGGTCGAGCCTCCGGAGCCACCGCCCGGTCGACATCGACGCTCAGTCCCGGCTCCCGGGCCAAGTCGGCCATGCGACCGACATCGCAGTGGTCGCACTTAATGGCCATCGGGTAGGGGCGGCCTTGGTGGGACTGGTGAACCAGGCCATCGGCTATCGCCCGAATGGCCATGGCGTGCAACGCGGTCTCCCCGGCCACGCACGTCGCGCCGGGCCGGTGTGCGAAGTGCGCGCGGCGGTGCTCCCCTGCACGCAGTGACATCGCTCCGCCGCAACCGACACAGGTCAGCCCTGTCGGACGCTCCGCGCTCGCCGCAAGGTCGCCAGCCCACACCGTTACTCCGTCGATCTCAGCCAGCGGGTAGGACAGATCTGTTGTCGTAGTTGGGCCCTTCCTCGGTGTGCCTAAACGCTAGCCCTGGGTTGCGACGTCAGGTATCCGGACACGCGAGCCCTTGCTGAGGTATCGACGTCACCATCCACTTACCTTTGCAAGGGAGTGAGCGAAAATGAAGGAGTCATGAAGAACCTCGAAGTTGTCGACCGGGTCAAGAGGGCCAAGATCGGCGGATTCGCCTGAACTCTCATCGTCGTGACTCCCATCGCGGGCGTCGGCTTTGCCGTCTGGGCGCGCATCCCACTTCCGAGCGCTTTCCAGGGTTGGGCCAACGCCAACCTCGCACTGCAGAGCGTCGGACTTGCGGCCGTGATGCACAGAGGATTCTTGGCTCGAGTTGAAGCGAAGTCCGCCAGCCCCTCCACGTAGTCGGAGCAATCCTCATAGGTGTCTGGGCGCTGTCCGGATTGACGCTCTTGCTCGATGGTGGTGTCCTAAAGCCGGTTCACTCGTTCATCGCTCTCGAACTCCAACCACTGAGCAGCTACGCAGCCGACCACTCCCGCTGGAACCACTCGAGAGTCGTGGGGTCAAGCTGTTCTTCGAACGTCTGCCATAGCTCCACCACCACATCGTGCGCCTCTTGCCACGAACTCTCCACCTGGGACCACGACGCTGCATCGGCTCGCACAGTCGTGATGTGGTTAAGGCGCTTGTTGAGTCCGTCCCAGGCGGACGTGAGCGCGCTCTCGTGCTGGCCGACGCTCCACTCGCTCAGGTAGTCGGCGGCCACCACGTCGTCCTCTCGCTGTCCCGACGAACGAAAGAACTCGATGAGGTTGCGCAGGTGGAGCAGGTAGCACTCGATCAGCGCATTGCGTTCCGGTGAGAGATCACACGCGCCAGCTCCGCTCGGGGACTCGTTGAGCCGGCGCGCTGCCCAGTTCCACATGCGCCACTCGTAGAGGACGTGTCTCGCGATCTCCTCCAGCACTTCCGGCGCGTGAGGTTCACGAACTACTACTGGCGCCTTCTTCCCAGGTCGCGCCACGGAGTGATCGTTCTCAGCCAAGGCTTCCTCCTCTTCGTTGAGGGGGTCGAGGCGTGAACGGGTCCCTGTGACGAAACATCACTCGTCCTGCAACCCCGGCAGTGTGCCCACCTCCCGGAGCGCTGCCTTGATCTCTTCGATCGCCCCCTCGAGGTAGTTCGTCGACCAGCGGTACGTAGTGGTCAAGATCACAACGCTGCTTTCTCTTCCGAAGCGGCCGCGGAAGAGCACCAGGCGGCCCTCCAATAGCCGGATCAGCACCGTGCGCGCCAGCGTCTCGGGCGCCCCCAGGGCCGGCACCCACATGGTGTCGTGCGCTGAAACCTGCGCGTTGAAGAGCTCGCGCATCTGCAAGACCACGTCCATCA
>JAJYSU010000028.1 GCA_021793395.1 Actinomycetes bacterium | reverse complement strand
CCACGGGCCCGCACGACGAGGTCGACCCGGGTCTGTCAGTCGACGTCGCACTCGCCGACGATACCAACGCCGGCCGCGGGGACATCTTGGCGGGAGCACCACTGCCCACCGTCACTCGTGAGTTCTCCGCCACCGTCTGCTGGTTCGGCGAGCGACCCCTGGACCCCGCGCAGCGCCTTCGCCTCAAGCACACGACGCGCGTCACACCGGCGCGCGTCACCCACCTAGAAGGCGTCGTCGATATCGCGACCCTCACCGTGCACCCGGCCCCGGCGCTCAGCACCAACGACATCGGTCTCGTCACGGTCAGTACGGCGGACGACCTGGTCGTGGACGACTACCGTGACAACCGCGTCACGGGAAGTTTCGTGCTCATCGATGACGTCACCAACGCCACAATCGCGGCGGGCATGATCGGTCACGCCGCCTTTCTCTAGAGCCCGTGATACGGGCAGTTCTAGAACTGCACCAGCATCGCGACAAACGCCACGGCGATAAGTCCCAGCAGGACGTCCATCGATCGAACAAGCTCACGCCCCCGAGCGGGCGACGCCACGCCCTCGTGATCAATGACGTCCGCGACCAGCTGCTCGAGCGGCAACGTTCTCGCCTCCAGATGACCCGCCACCAGTAAGTAGACCAGGATCCCGGTGATCACCCACGGTCGAGTGAGGGAGACGTCGCTCGACCCCATAAAGGACATCGTTAGCCCCGTGATGGGCATAAGGTGCACCACCCGAGCCGCCCAGTTGTGTCCCCCGGGGAAGCGAGCACGCTGGGTCGCGGCGTCGGCGCCACGGGCCACGGCAACCGCGGCGACCCGCATCGTGATGAAGACCGCCAACGTGGCCACGGCCGCGAGGATGTGCACGAGAAAGACCACGTCGTAGCCCACCGAGGTCGCGATCATGCCGACTCCAACAGCGCCTCGGCCGCACGGTAGGGATCGGTCTCGCCGGCGACCAAGGCGTCGAGCTGCGACTCGTAGGCCACGCCTCGCGCCAGGTCGGCCACGCGTGATCGAAGGATCAGGGCCAGCACCTTGTCCAACTCCGCACGCACCCTCTCACGTCGCGCCACTTCGAGCCCTCCGGCTTCGAGGTGACGACGATGGGCCTCGATCGCCTCGTAGAGTTCCGGCGTACCCGCGCCGGTGCTCGCCACCGTCTCCACGATCGTGGGACGCCACCGCCCGTCCGCTCCGAGGTCGAGCATCTGCTCGAGGTCCCGGCGCGTCTCGCGCACGCCCGGTCGATCGGCCTTGTTGATCACGAAGATGTCGGCGATCTCCAACAGACCAGCCTTGCTCGCCTGCATGGCGTCGCCCCAGCCGGGGTTCACCACGACCACGGTGGTATCGGCGGTCGACGCAATCTCGACCTCCATCTGGCCGACGCCGACGGTCTCCACCAGCACCACCGCAAACCCCACGGCCCCCAGCACGCGCGTCGCGTCGGGCACCGCCAGCGACAGACCACCCAAGTGACCCCGCGTGGCGAGGGAACGAATGAACACGTCATCATTCGTGGCGTGTTCTTGCATTCGAATACGATCGCCCAAAATAGCCCCGCCGCTGAAGGGCGAACTCGGATCCACGCACAACACCGCCACGGCCGTGGATCCCGTGTCGTCGAAGGGGCCCCGCGCCAGTGTCTCACTGATCAGTCGATCGGTCAACGTCGACTTGCCCGCCCCCGGCGCACCGGTGAGCCCCACGACGTAGGGGGATGAACCACGGTAGGCCCGAGCGGCCGTCGCCCGCTGGTTCTCCCCTCCGGACTCCGCGTAGGTCAAGAGGCGCGCGAGCGCGGTACGCGACCCCGCGCGAGCGGCGTCGAACAGAATATCGGGGTCACGACTTATCACGAGCGTTGCTCCACGAGCGCCCCCAACGACGCCAGCCGCCGCACAAAGTCGTCGTAGCCGCGCTCCACGTGCTCCAACCCCTCGACCACCGTCTCACCGCGAGCCACGAGACCGGCCAACACGAGCGCCGCGGTGGCTCGGATATCGGTGCCGCGTACCGAGGTGCCCACGAGGTGATCCACGCCGCGGATCATCGCGTGATGCCCCTCAGTGGTGATGGACGCACCCAGGCGCACCAACTCATCGACGTAGCGGAAGCGGCCCACGAAAAGGTTCTCGCTCACTACCGACACGCCGTCGGCGAGGGAGAGCATGGCCGTGATCAGTGGCTTGTAGTCAGTGGCCACTCCCGGATACGGCAGAGTCGCGACGTCGCAGGCACGCGGGCGCACCAGCCCACGCACGGCCACGCCCGGCCCGCCCAGGTCGATCACGCCACCCATCGACTGCAACTTGCGCAGCAGCATCTCCATGTGGTCCGGACGCGCGTCGAGCACGCGGACCTCACCGCCGGTCACCAGTCCGGCCGCCAGGTACGTCGCGGCGACGACCCGGTCCGTGATGACCTCGTGACGCGTGGGCTGGAGCGCCGCGACGCCGTCAATGGTCAGGCGCGACGTGCCGAGCCCCTCAATGCGCGCGCCCATCGCGATCAACTGACGCCCGAGGTCCTCCACCTCGGGCTCACGCGCCGCGTTCTCGATGACCGAACGCCCCTCGGCGAGCACGCACGCCATCAGCAGGTTGTCGGTCGCGGTGTGACTCGGGTACTCGAGCGTGATGCGCATCGCCCGCAACCGGCCGCCCGTGGCGGCAGCGTGGATCGACGTCCGGTCGTTGCGAAAGACGGCGCCCATGGCGGACAGCCCTTCGGTATGAAAGTTAATCGGGCGATGGCCAAAGTCGTCACCACCCGGCAGGGCCATGTTGGCCTCACCACAACGAGCGAGCAGCGGACCGAGCACCACGATTGACGCGCGCATCGCCTCGAAGAGGTGAGCGGGCGCCACGGGGTGCAGGTCACACGCCTCGGGCACGTCGATCGTCACCTCATGCTCCGCGCGCGTCACGGTGCATCCCAGCGCCACGAGCAACTCACACATCACGTCCACGTCAGTGATGGCGGGAACGTTGACCAGTTCGTGTCGCCCCGTGGCGAGCAGGCACGCCGCCATCTGCTTCAGAACGGCATTCTTTGCCCCGAACGCCTGGACCTCGCCCGCGAGGGGTCCAGCGGGCTTAACAACGAGAACGCTCACCCCTTAAGTATGGCCGACGCCGGCACCCCACCCTCGTGGACCCGACACCGCCGCGAAACCCGCACGATGTCACGTCGCCGAGTACGCTGCGGGTGTGCAGGCACCGTCAGAGCCCGACCGCAACATCGCCCTCGAGTTGATCCGAGTGACCGAGGCCGCCGCCATCGCCGGAGCGCGGTGGGCGGGGCGAGGCGACAAGAACTCGGCCGACGGCGCCGCGGTGGACGCCATGCGTTTCGTTCTGGGAGCCGTCGCCATGGACGGCATCGTCGTGATCGGCGAAGGGGAAAAGGACGAGGCGCCGATGCTCTACAACGGCGAATCCATCGGCGACGGCAATCCACCCTTCGTCGACGTGGCGGTCGACCCCATCGACGGCACCACGCTCACCGCACTCGGCCGCAAGGGCGCACTGTCGGTGATCGCGCTGTCCGAACGTGGCACGATGTTCAATCCCGGGCCGTGCGTGTACATGAAGAAGGTGGCGGTAGGGCCGCGCGGCCGCGGAGCGGTCGACATCAACGCCACCGCCACCGAGAACCTGCACGAGCTGTCACGGCGGCTGAAGAAGCCCGTCGCGGAGTTGGGAGTGGTGATCCTGGACCGCCCGCGTCACGACGACCTGGTGGCCGAGGTGCGCGAGGCCGGGGCGCGTATTCTGCTCATTTCCGACGGAGACGTGGCCGGGGCGATCGCAACCGGATGGCCCAACTCGGGTGTCGACGTCCTCTTCGGTATCGGCGGGACGCCGGAGGGCGTCATCGCCGCCGCCGCCCTCAAGGGCCTCGGCGGGGAGATTCAGGGCGTCCTCCATCCGCGCGACGAGAACGAACGCGCCCTCGCCGAGGCCCAGGGGTACGACCTGCGCCGCGTACTGTCCACCGATGACCTGGTAGCTGGCGACAACTGCTTCTTCTCCGCCACCGCGGTCACCGACGGTGACTTCCTGCGCGGGGTACGCTTCCACGACTTCGGAGCGACGACCCAGTCCCTGGTCGTACGCTCGCGCTCGGGTACCGTACGAACTATTGAGACTTTTCACCGCCACGACAAGCTGCAGGAGTTCACCACTGCCGGCTTCTGAGGCCGCATGTGAACGAATGATCAGGAGGTCGCCGTCATTTCCCTTGCGCCGCACCAGAGCCCGCCCTACAGTCACACTCGTAGAGCGAATCCAGGGCGAGGAGGGGTATGAACGTCACTCACTTACTCTCCATCAAGGGTCGCGACGTCACCACGATTTCACCCCACCGCAGTGTGCGCGACGCACTGGACGTGCTACGCGAGCACGGAATAGGCGCACTGGTCGTGCGCGGCGCCACCGCACCCTTTGACGGCATTCTGAGCGAGCGCGACATCGTTCGCGCCCTGGCCGTCGACGGTGCCGCAGCCCTGGACCGCACCGTCGAGGAACTGATGACCCGCGACGTCAACGTGTGTGAGGAGTCAACCTCGCTCGCGACGCTGATGTCGCTCATGACCGAGAAGCGAATCCGTCACGTGCCGGTAGTCCACGAAGGCCAACTCATCGGACTCGTCTCCATCGGCGACGTCGTGAAGGCGCGAGTGGACGAACTCGAGCGAGAGCGCCGGGACCTACTGGACTACGTCTCGGCGCGCTGACGCGGCGCGCAGGCGCAACTCGGCGCGCGCCAACGCGGCGCGCGCCAACGCCGCACCGGCGTGGTCGTCGGGGTTGGAGGACAAGGCACTCAGCGTCGCCTCCGCCGCTTCCTTGGCAGCCTGGGCGCGCTCCACATCGATCTCGGTGGTCAACTCGGCGACACCCGCCAGAACCGTCGCGAGGGTCACGTTGTCCTCGCGGTCCGGGCCCACCTGAAAGTAGCCACCGTGCACCGCAAAGCGAATCTCGCCCTCGTCGGTCGCGACCCGCAACACCTCGGGCACGATGTCACCGACGGTCGGCGTGTGCTCGGGAAGGATAGTGAACTCTCCCTCCGAGGAGCGGGCCATCAGCGCGATCGCTAAACCCGACCACAGTGCCCGTTCGGGAGTCACCACCTCCACGCGCAGCGTCGCCATCTCAACTGTTCTCGAGCTCGTGGGCCTTGCGCAGCACGCCCTCGGCACCGCCCACGTTGAGGAACGCTTGCTCGGGGTAGCTGTCCAAGTCGCCCTTAACCAGAGCCTCGAAGGACTCGATCGTCTCCTCCACCGGGACGTAGATTCCGTCGATGCCGGTGAAGACCTTGGAGACGAACATCGGCTGAGAGAGGAACCGCTGGATCTTGCGCGCGCGCGTCACGGGAAGCCGGTCTTCCTCGGAGAGCTCGTCGAGTCCCAGGATCGCGATGATGTCTTGTAGCTCCTTGTTGCGCTGCAGGACCTGCTGAACCTGACGCGCCACCTGGTAGTGACGGTCTCCCACGACCTCGGGGGCCAAGATGTTCGACGTCGAGGTCAGCGGGTCCACCGCCGGGTAGATGCCCAATGCCGCGATCTGGCGGCTGAGCTCGGTCGTCGCGTCCAGGTGGGTAAACGTCGTGAACGGCGCCGGGTCGGTGTAGTCGTCCGCCGGCACGTACACCGCCTGCAGGGACGTAATCGAGCGACCGCGCGTGGACGTGATCCGCTCCTGCAACTCACCCATCTCGTCGGCCAGCGTGGGCTGATATCCCACGGCACTCGGCATTCGTCCGAGCAGCGTCGACACCTCCGAGCCAGCCTGAACGAAGCGGAAGATGTTGTCGACGAACAGCAGGACGTCCTGGTTCTTAACGTCACGGAAGTACTCGGCCATCGTGAGCGCGGCCAGCGCCACGCGCAGGCGAACGCCCGGCGGCTCGTCCATCTGGCCGTAGACCAGGGCCGCCTTCTCAATGACCCCCGACTCCTTCATCTCGAGCAAGAGGTCGGTACCCTCGCGCGTGCGCTCCCCCACGCCCGCGAACACCGACACGCCGCCGTGCTGGAGCGCGACACGGTTAATCATCTCCATGATGAGCACGGTCTTACCCACGCCCGCGCCTCCGAAGAGACCGATCTTGCCACCCTGAACGTAAGGCTCGAGCAAGTCGATCACCTTGATGCCGGTCTCGAACATCTGGGCGTGCGGCTCGAGTTGGTCGAACGCGGGAGCGCTACGGTGAATCTCCCAGCGGTCCTCCACCACGCCGATGTCGTCGGTATCCAGGGGCTGACCGAGCACATTAAACACGTGACCCAGAACTGCGTCGCCGACCGGCACGGTAATGCCCCGTCCGCTCTGGCGCACGATGGCACCTCGCACCAGACCGTCGGTGGGCTTCATGCACACGCAGCGCACGCGACCCTCGCCAATCTGCTGGGCGACCTCGGCGGTCACCGTGACGGTCACCCCATCGAGTTCGAGGTCCATTTCGACCGCGTGATTGATCTCGGGCAACGCGTGGGGCGGGAACTCCACGTCGACCACGGGGCCGGCGATCGCGACGACTCGACCCGTCTCGAGTGCCGTGCGTTCGGGAGCCATTGTCATCTGTTACTCACTTTCTGGCACGAAGCGCCTCGGCTCCGCCCACGATTTCCATAATTTCGGTGGTAATCGAGTCCTGTCGAGCTCGATTCATGATGCGCGTCAGCGTCAGGCTCAGCTCATCGGCGTTATCCGAGGCCGCGGCCATCGCGCGCTGCTGACTGGTGTGAAACGACGCCGCGCCCTCGAGCAAGGCCGTGAAGATCTCACTCTCGAGGGCCCGAGGGGCGAGGTAGGTTAACAACTTCTCCACCTCGGGTTCGAACTCCGTGTACCCCTTGAGCCCCGTCGGCTCACTGACCGCCGGCGCCTCCGGTAGCGTCAGGGGTAGCAGCCGCCGCGTCGTGACGCTCTGGGTGGCGGCTGACAGGAACGCCGTCGAGACCAGTACGACCTCCTGCACCTCGCCGTCGATGAAGGGTGCGGCGGCCGCGGCGGCCACCTCACGAGCGTCGGAGAACGTGGGTCGGTCCGAAAACCCCGTAAAACTCGCGGCCACGTCGATTCCGCGAAAGCGGAAGAAGCCGGGCGCCTTCTTGCCCACGACGATCAGTCGTACGGCCGTCCCCTGGCTTCGCCGCTGGATCACCAGCCGCTCACCCGCGCGAAGCACCGACGAGTTGTAGGCCCCCGATAGGCCCCGGTCACCGGCGATCACCACGACCACGGCCGCCGTGACGCGCTCCGGCTCGGCCAACAACGACTTGGCTCCCGCGGGGTCGCCGAGCGCGGCCTCCAGAATGATGCGCCGCATGCCGTCGTGATAGAGACGATTGGCCACGATGCGAGCCTGGGAGCGACCGATCTGCGACGCGGCGATCAACTCCATCGCCTTGGTGATCTTGCGAGTGTTGTTCACCGACTTGATGCGTTGGCGAAGTATGCGTTCCTGACCACCAGCCACGGGTTCCTCCTCTCTCGGCTTGAACTCGACTAACTACTGACCGCGAAGCCTTCGACGACCTCGTGTAGCGCGGCGTCCATGGCCTCGATGTCGGGCAAATTACCCGTCGTACGAATGGTGGTGAGTAAATCGGCGTGACGGGCGCGAAACGCCGTGAGCAACTCGGACTCGAAGCGACGAACATCCGCCACGGGAATCGTGTCGAGCCACCCCCGCGTCCCGGCGTAGATCGCCACGACCTGCTCCTCGACCGGTACGGGCGCGTTCAGACCCTGCTTGAGCAGTTCGGTCAGTCGATAGCCACGATCCAGTTGAGCCTGAGACGACTTGTCCAGCTCGGAGCCGAAGGTCGCGAACGACTCCAGGTCGCGGAACTGGGCCAGGTCGATTTTGAGCGTACCGGCTACGGCCTTCATCGCCTTGATCTGGGCCGCGCCACCCACGCGTGACACCGAGTTACCGACGTTGATCGCCGGGCGTACGCCCGAGTAGAAGAGATCCGACTCCAGGAAAACCTGACCGTCGGTGATCGAGATCACGTTGGTTGGAATATAGGCGGAGATGTCGCCCGCCTTGGTCTCGATGATCGGCAGTGCCGTGAGCGATCCACCACCCATCGCGTCACTCAACTTCGCCGCCCGCTCGAGGAGACGACTGTGCAGGTAGAACACGTCGCCGGGATACGCCTCGCGACCTGGTGGACGTCGCAGCAGCAACGAAATCTGCCGGTAAGCCTCCGCCTGCTTCGACAGGTCGTCGTAGACGACCAGCGCGTCCTCACCGTCGTCCATCCACTGCTGACCGATGGCGCAGCCCGCGTAGGGGGCGAGAAACTTGAAGGGCGCCGGATCCCCCGCGCCCGCGACCACGACCACCGTGTACTCCAGCGCGCCAAAGTCCTCGAGGGTCTTGACCGTCTGGGCCACCGACGAGTTCTTCTGTCCGATGGCGACGTAAATGCACTTCACCCCCTGACCCTTCTGATTCAAGATGGTGTCGATAGCCACGGTGGTCTTACCGGTCTTGCGGTCGCCGATGATGAGTTCTCGCTGACCTCGACCGATCGGGGTCATCGCGTCGATCGCCTTGATGCCGGTCTGCAGCGGCTGGGCGACGGGCTGGCGACCGATGATGCCCGGCGCCTGCACCTCCATGCGACGACTACGGGCGTTGACCAGTGGCCCCTTACCGTCGATCGGGTCACCCAAGGCGTTGACCACACGACCCAAAAGGGCGTCGCCCACGGGCATGAAGAGAATGCGTCCGGTGGCGCGAACGATCTGCTCCTCGTCGATCGCGTCGACCGATCCGAGCACGACCGCCCCGATCGTCTCCTCGTCGAGGTTCATGGCGAGGCCCACGGTGCCGTCCTCGAACTCGAGCAACTCGTTGACCTTCGCCGAGGGGAGTCCGGAGACGCGCGCGATGCCGTCACCGACCTCCACCACCCGACCAACCTGCTCCGCCCCGACGAGCGGGCTGTACTCCGCGACGTGCTTGCGCAGCGCCTCAGTGATCTCGTCGGCACTAATGGTGAGCTCTGTCATCACAGTTTCCTTTTTTCCTTAGTCGTTTCGATCGATTGTCGACTCGTAGTGGCGACCCGCGGTAACGGCGTCGTGCAGCAGCCCTAGACGTCCGCGCGTCGTGGCGTCGAGTCGTAGGTCACCCACCTCGACCAGAACACCACCGAGGAGGTCGGCCTCCGTCGTGACCTGCAGTTCGACGCTCTTTCCCGTCAACGTGGCCAACGACTGCTCCAACGCCTCTCGACTCGAGCCGTCGAGCGGTCGCGCGGTGTGCACGCGCGCCACGCGCCAGTCGCGCACTCGCGCGACGTAGTCCACCAGAAAGTCCAGCGTTCCCACGACGTCGCGAGCGCGTCCGCCCTCAATGACGAAACGCGCGAGGCGCACGCCCACGTCGTCCACGCGTCCGCGCAGCAGGTCGTCGGTGATTCCCAGTCGAGCACCGAGCGACGCGTCACGGTCCAGGAGGAGTTGACGCAACTCGGCACTGGACTCAATGGCCCGCGCCCATTCGAAGAGCCCGCGTTCGATCGCCGCAAAACCCTCCGTGGAGAAGTTCTCGAGCATCGCGTCCGCGAAGCCCGCCACACGATGACGTGACGCCAGCAGGCCGAGACTCTCGTACAACCACTGTCCGCTCTCGAGCCACTCACGAGCCATCACCGCGAGTTCGCCCACCGAATGCGGCACGTCCTGGGCGGGCACGTGCGACGCCGCGTAGCTCACCAGGCGAACCACGACGTCGTGGACCTTGCCGCGCAGAAGGTCATCAACCACGCTCGCGCGCGTCGCGGGGGCGATGGCGGTGTCCGTCAGCACGGCGTGCAGGTCTCGATTGGACAAAACGGTGCGCTCGAGCGAGGTGAGGTCCTCCGACGCCGCACTGAGCGTGGCGGCGTCCAACGACCCGATCAGCGCGCTGGCGTATCCCTCGAGCTCGGGCTGCATGATTAGCGACCGACCCCGCGCTGAGCCTGATCGTGGAGAGCGGCCACCGCCTCGCGCACGAGGTCCTGGTGGGCCGCCTGGTCAACTTCGCGCCCGACGACCTTGGTCACCAGATCGAAGACGACCTCACCAATGCGGGCCGAGGCCTCGTCGATTGCTCGCTGGCGAGCGGTCGACACTTCGTCCTGAGCCATTGCCACGATGCGCTCGTACTCCAGCTGTCCGCGGCCCGCCGACTCGGCCTTCACCTGATCGGCAGTTGCCTGCGCCGTCGCCACGATCTCGCGCGCGCGCTCGCGCGCGTCGGCGAGTACCGCGGCGCGCTCGTCGTCGGCCGCGGCCGCTTCGGCGCGAGCCGCATCCGCTGCCTCCAGGGACGTGCGAATCTTCTCCTGACGCGACTCCATGGCCTTGTTGAGGGGCGGCAGAATGTACTTGGTCACGAGGTACAAGATCACCGCCACGACGACGAGTTCAACGACGAACGTACCGTTGGGCAGGAGAAATATGGACTCGGCGATCATCTCTTACGACCTTCCTTCACTCAACAACGTGACCCGCGAGGGCTGCTCGGACTAGTGCTTCTCGAAGACGTAGACGAAGACCACCATGAAGAGGAGGTTGATGAAGTACATGGCCTCCACCAGACCCACCGTCAAGAAGAAGTACTGACGAGCCTTGTTCTCAATCTCGGGCTGGCGAGCGATGGCGGCAATCGTCTGGCTACCCGCGAGGCCGTCACCGATGGCGGCGCCGATGGCACCTCCGCCGAGTGCGAGACCGCCGCCGACCAGTGCTCCCGCGATACGAACCGCAGAGCCGATGTCAGATGCATTTGCCATTGTGTGTATTCCTCCTGGTTGGATTTAGTGAGAGGCCGTGGCCGCGACCTGGGGCTCCGGCTCGTGGCTCATCCCCATGCCGAAGTACAAGATGGTCAGCAGCAAGAAGATAAACGCCTGGATCGCCCCGATGAAGAGATCGAACGGCTTCCAGAGAATCTCGCCAAAGGGCACCACGTAGATCGGCAACAACGTCGTCATCACCAGGATCATCAGACCGCCGGAGAAGATGTTGCCGAAGAGACGAAAGGTGAGGGTGATCGGCTTGGTGATCTCCTCGATCACGTTGATCGGGACGAGAGCGGAATAGGGCTGGGCGTAGTGACGAAAGTACCCACGAAAACCGCGCGCGCGAAACGACTCGATGTGCACCCAGACGATCACGAAGAGCGCGAGCGCGAGCGGCAAATTGACGTCACTGGTGGGCGCGGGAAGAATCTCCCCCGAGATGCCCGGCTGCAGCGCCGACGGGATGAAGCCAATCCAGTTCGAGATCAGCACGAAGAGAAAGACCGTGACGCCTATGGGAACGAAGCGACGACCCTGCGGACCGATCGCCGAGTCAGCCAACTCGTTCACTTGCTCGACGAGGATCTCCCAGAAGAGCTGCAACTTTCCCGGCACGCCGTCGGTCACCTTGGCGCGCATGCGAAAGCCCAAAAAGAGGAGGATGGCAACGGCCAGCAGGGTTGAGGTGACGATGTCGGCATCAATGGTGAGGCCGAGGACGTGCACGGTGGGGTGGACGCCCACCTCGATCTGCTTCGCCGCCCACAGCGTCCTCACTTGACTCCTCCTTGACCAGCCACTACCCGCATCACGTTCACCACGAACACGATCTGATAGAGCACGAGCCCTGACACAATACCGATTCCCAGAGGGGGGCTCAGGAATACCACGGCGATCACCACGACGGTCACCACCGCGAGTCGCACGGTGGTCTTGCCTCCGAGCTGGCGACGCACCGCTTTGGTGCTCTGCTCATCACGTAGTTCCACCCGGGCGGCCTGACGATCCAGGTAACGCAGGTTCACGATAGCCATGCCGACACCGACGATCACGCCCAGTGCGGCGGATGGCGGTGCCACGAGTAGGGCGACCACAAAACCGAGGAATCCCGCTACGATGGCCGACGCCGTCGTACGGCGCAGGAGCCGAGGCAGGATGGTGGTGGGAAGGTTTTCGAGCACGGTCAGATGTTGTTAAAGGTAACGTCGGACCTGCTTCACAACGCTCAGCACGGCGACGGCCGACCCCAACACTATCCCTATCACAAGACCCACCGGTGCAGTTCCCCACGACCGGTCGGCCCAGAGGCCAAGAACGACACCGAGGGCCTCACACGTCGCAATGGTGATGCCCATCGTGGCGAAAGCGGCCACGCCCGGTAGATCGGGCGCTCCACCCGTCTGCGCGCGGTCTTTCGGCTGATCATCCCCCCCGCGAGGGGAGGGTGGCGGCTCCGCCGACCCGTTCGTCACTTACGCGGCTCGCTGTACTCGCGGCTCTCCTCATCCGACGCCATTCGGGCGGCCCAGCGATTGGCCAGGGGGCTGAACCAGGTCACGAGAGCGATGACCAAGATCGCCACGCCAAAGGGGATGAAGACGTTGACGCGTGGTTCGAAGAGCGGGAACAGTACGAAGCCGCACAGCAACGCGGTCCACAGCCACAAGATGACCACCGTGCGCCGGTGCCCGTGACCCAGTCGCATCAATCGGTGATGAATGTGGTTCTTGTCCGGAGTGTGGAAGCCCTGGCCCGACACCGTGCGACGCACGAAGGCCCACACCGCGTCCGCCAGCGGCACACCGAGGATGAAGACGGGAATGAACAGAGGGGCGAAGAAGAAGAAGGTGACGCCACTCGCGGGCGGAGTCCGCCCTCCGATCACCATCGTCGACGCGCTCATCAACAGACCCAGCATCAGCGACCCGGCGTCGCCCATGAACAACTTCGCCGGGTAGAAGTTTTCGCGCAGGAACCCCAGTGAGATGCCACAGGTCAACGCCGCAATCAGCGGACCCACGTTGGTCGTGGGCAGCAGACCGAGATCCTCCAGTCGAAGACCGTAGAGACAGAGGGTGCCCGACGCGATCGCTACGATCCCCCCGGCCAATCCGTCAAGCCCGTCGATGAGGTTCACCGCGTTGCACAGAGCGAACACCCACAGCGCCGTGATGAGCGGCAGAACTGACGGTCCGAGGACAATAAAGCCGGCGAAAGGGAGCTTCAACTGGTACATCGTGGCGCCCGAGAAGTAGAGCACCGACGCCGCGAGGAACTGGCCGGCGACCTTGGCGGGAGCGCTCATCTCGCGAAAATCGTCCACCACCCCCACCACGAAGATCACACCGGCCGCAATCAGCACGCCCATCATTTCGTGTGACGAGGCAATCACGGCGTGCAGCGCCGGGACGAAGTCCGCGACCAGCAGCGCCACGCACAAACCGATGAACATAGCGGCGCCGCCACCGTAGGGCGTGACGTGCTGGTGCACCTTGCGCTCATCGGGCTGCGCGCTATACCCGATGCGCAGCGATACCAGGCGAGCGGGACGGGTCACGAGCGTCGTCACGCCTACCGCGATCACCATCACCACGACGTACGAGGCGATGTTGCTCACTCTCTAGCCCGTGAATGTGGCGTACGGGTTGAAATCGTGGCACAACTGCGCCACGTCCTCGCGTACCCGTGCGAGCTCCGCGTCGTCGTCACGGTGACGCAGGGCCCGAGCCATCAAGCCCGCTATCGTGACGAACTCGCCTTCGCCCATCCCCGCCGTGGTCTGCGCCGCCGTGCCCACCCGCAGCCCCGACGCGATGAACGGGCTGCGCGGATCGTAAGGAATCTGATTGCGATTAGTGGTGATGCCGGCGCGGTCGAGTACTTCCTGAGCCGTCTTGCCGGTCAGATCGGGGTCAAACTGGCGCAGATCGACCAGCACCATGTGGTTCTCGGTCGCCCCCGACACGAGGCGAAATCCCTGGTCGGCAAGGGCGGCAGCGAAGGCGCGCGCGTTGGTCACGACGCGCGTGGCGTAGCGCGCGAAACTGGGCTGTGCGGCCTCACGGAACGCCACCGCCTTTGCGGCGATCACGTGCTCTAGTGGCCCACCCTGCTGGCCGGGGAAGACCGCGCTATCGATCGCCTTGGCGTACTGCTCACGGCACACGATGGCTCCACCGCGCGGACCACGCAGGGTCTTGTGAGTGGTGAAGGTCACGACGTCGGCGTAGGGAACCGGACTAGGGTGCACGCCCCCCGCGACCAGTCCGGCCACGTGAGCCGAGTCGAACATCAACAGTGCGCCCACTTCATCGGCGATCTCGCGGAAGGGAACCGGATCGATGCGGCGCGCGTAGGCCGTCGCGCCCGCGACGATCAACGCCGGGCGGTGCGCAATCGCCAGTTCCCGCACGTTGTCGAAATCGATCACCTCGCCGGGCTGATCCGGGTCATCCGAGCGCGGCGTCACCCCGTAGGAGACGAAGTGCCACGCCTTGGACGTCATCGACACCGGCGACCCGTGAGTCAAGTGGCCACCCTGATCCAGACGCATCGCCAAAATCGTGGCTCCGGGATCCACCAGCGCCTGGTACACCGCCACGTTGGCGTTGGCTCCGCTGTGGGGCTGCACGTTGGCGTGATCCGCTCCGAACAACGCGACGAGGCGTCGCCGCGCGAGATCCTCCACTTCGTCGACTACCTGATTGCCCCCGTAGTAGCGCCGTCCCGGGTAGCCCTCCGCGTACTTATTCGTCAGAATCGATCCCGTCGCCGCCAGAACGGCCGGCGACGTGAAGTTCTCACTCGCGATCAATTGCAGAGTGGTCGTCTGACGCTCCCATTCGCGAGCCAGCAACTCGACGATCTCCTCGTCGTGGGCGATCCAGTCGTCAAATGGTGATGCGCTCACGCGATCCCCTTCTCCTCGTCGAGGCGTTCGTCCAGCCGCGCCAACTTCTCAATACGACCCAGGTGGCGTCCCCCGGCGGGCTCACTCGCGAGCCAGGTCGTAACCGCGTCCAGTGCCACTTCGGTGCCGAGCAGGCGTCCCCCGAGGCAGAGCACGTTCGCGTGATTGTGCTCGCGTGCGAGCCGCGCGGAGGTGACGTCGTGGACCACTGCGGCCCTGACACCCGCGATCTTGTTCGCGGCCATCGCGATGCCGATCCCGGTACCACAGAGCGCCACGCCGAGATCAACCCGTCCGGACACCACCTCTCGGCCCACGGCCGCACCGAAGTCCGGGTAATCCACCGAGTGCGTCGCGTCGTTCGTTCCCAGATCCACCACCACGTGGCCCGCCTCACGGAGCGCCCGGGCGAGAAAGGTCTTCAGGTCATATCCAGCGTGGTCCGAGCCCAGAGCGAGGCGCATCGTCCCTAACCCTACCCGCCGCCACGGCCACACCCCACCGGCCCCGGAGTAGCCAACACCGATCAGTAGTATCGGCCCATGAGCTCCACTCTGCTCGCGCCGGCGTTGATATCGCACCTCGATCCCGCGTCGACGCAGTTTCTCACGAACCGCTCCGACATGCTCGAGCAGATCCGAGAGCTCGACGATCTGCTGGACCAGGCCGAGGCGGGCGGGGGACCCGAAGCAATGAACCGGATGCGCGCCCGCGCCAAGATGCCGGTACGCGAAAGGATCGCCCTCGCGCTCGATCCCGACTCACCGTTCCTGGAGATCTCCGCCCTCGCGGGCTACGGCTCGGACTACGCCCTGGGCGGCGGCATGATCGTCGGGATCGGCGTCATTGCCGGCACCGAGTGCGTGATCATGGCTAACGACCCCTCCGTACTCGGCGGAGCACTCACCGTGTACTCCGCCAAGAAGTGGATGCGGGCTCTGGAGATAGCCCGCGATAACCACATTCCCTACGTGAGTTTTGTCGAGTCAGCGGGCGCCGACCTGCGCGTCGAAGGTGGCGGGGGCGGACGCATGAACACCGGCCACTTTGCCGAGAGCGGACGCTTCTTCTACGACCTGATCGAGCTCTCGCGCCTTCGAATCCCCACCGTGTGCGTCGTCTTCGGTTCCTCGACGGCCGGTGGCGCCTACCAACCGGGACTGTCGGACTACACCATCGTGGTCAAGGACCAGTCCAAGATCTTTCTCGCCGGACCGCCACTCGTGAAGATGGCCACCGGCGAGGAGTCCGACGACGAGACGCTCGGGGGCGCCCGGCTGCACGCCGAGGTCTCGGGGCTGGGCGACTACTTCGCCGAGGATGAGCGTGACGCGATTCGACAATGTCGCGAGGTCGTCTCGCACCTGAACTGGCGCAAGTCCGGTCCGGGGCCGTCCGGGCGCCCCGACGAACCGGTCTACGATCCCGACGAGTTGTTAGGACTGGTCAGCCGAGACCTCCGCGCACCAGTGGACGTCCGCGACGTGCTCGCCCGAGTGGTGGACGGGTCGCGCTTCGAGGAGTTCAAGGCGCGCTACGGCCCCACCATGGTCTGCGGGTGGGCCGCCGTGCACGGCTACCCGGTCGGCATACTGGGTAACAACGGTGTGATCCAGCCCCCCGCCGCCGAGAAGGCGGGCCAGTTCATCCAACTCTGTAACCAGATCGACGTGCCTCTGATCTTTTTCCAGAACATCACGGGTTACATGGTGGGACGCGAGGCGGAGGCCGAGGGGATTATCAAAAAGGGATCGCAAATGCTCAACGCGGTCACCAACTCCACGGTTCCGCATCTCACGGTCATCCTCGGCTCCTCCTACGGAGCCGGTACCTACGGTATGTCCGGTCGCGCGTTCGGCAATCGTTTCACCTTTCTGTGGCCCACGGCCAAGATCGCGGTCATGGGACCCAAGCAGATCGCGGGCGTGATGAGCCAGGTCCGTCGGGCCCGTGCCGCCCGACAGGGCCTGCCCTTCGACGAGGCCGAGGATCAGAGAGTCGTCGAGATGGTGGAAGCCGCTCAGGAGAAGGGCTCCCTCGCTCTCGCCGCGACCGGAGCGGTCAGCGACGACGGCATCATCGATCCCCGTGACACGCGCACCGTGCTGGGACTATGCCTCTCGGTCGTCCGCAGCCGTCCGATCGAGGGTGCGACCAGTTACGGCGTCTTCCGGCTGTGATACTCGACTCGCTGCTCATCGCCAACCGGGGCGAGATCGCGCGGCGAGTGATTCGTAGCGCCCGCGCGATGGGCACGCGCTGCGTGGGCGTGTACGTCGACGCCGACGCCGACGAACCCTTCGTCGCCGAGTGCGACGACGCCTGGCGTCTCACGACGGATTACCTCGACGTCGACGCCCTGGTGGACGTCGCGCGGCGAGCCGGCGCCCGCGCCGTTCACCCGGGCTACGGGTTCCTTTCGGAGAACGCCGCGTTCGCCCACGCCGTCCTGGACGCCGGCCTCGTGTGGGTGGGTCCCCCTCCCTCGATCATCGCCGCGATGGGTGACAAGATCGCGGCCAAGGCGCTGGCTCGCGAGGTGGGTCTTCCCCTCCTCGCCTCCAGTGAGGACCCCGCGGACGCCGAAGAGGTCGGCTACCCCCTTCTCATCAAGGCGGCGGCCGGGGGCGGTGGCAAGGGGATGCGCGTCGTCACCCGCGCCGACGAGTTACCCGCCGCGCTCGCCGCCGCGCGTCGCGAAGCTGATCACGCGTTCGGCGACGAACGCGTCTTCCTCGAGCACTACGTCGCCGCGTCGCGCCACGTCGAGATCCAGATCCTCGGCGATCGCCACGGTACGCTCGTCCACCTCGGCGAACGGGAATGTTCCATCCAGCGGCGTCACCAGAAAGTGGTGGAGGAGTCGCCGTCGACGATCATGAGCGACGATCTGCGCGCGGCCATGGGCGACGCCGCTCTCGCACTCGCCCGACGCCTGCGCTACGAGTCGACCGGCACCGTCGAATTCCTCGTCGACGACGCCACTCGCGAGTTCTACTTTCTCGAGGTGAATACGCGCCTGCAGGTCGAACACCCCGTGACCGAAGAGGTCTTCGGCGTCGACCTCGTTCGCGAGCAACTGCGAATCGCCGCGGGCGAGCCCCTCTCGGCGGCCGCGCGCGAGCCGCGCGCCCGCGGCCACGCGATCGAGGTGCGTCTCTGCGCGGAAGACGCGGCGTCGGGTTTCCTGCCCGCGACCGGCACGATGCACGCCTTCGAGATCCCCGCACAGCCCGCCGTGCGCTGGGAGTCGGGAGTCGCGCGCAACTCGACGGTGGGTCTCTCGTTCGATCCACTTCTCGCCAAGGTGATCGCCCACGCGCCCACGCGCGAGGAGGCGGCCCAGACACTGGCCCGGGCTCTGGAATGCCTCCACGTGGGTGGCGTCACGACGAACCGCGACGTACTCGTGGCGATCCTGCGCCACGACGCCTTCCTGCGCGGTGACACGACGACCGCCTTCTTTGAACGCCACGAGCCGACGCGCGAGTTGATTCTCACCGACGACGACCTCGCGCCCGTTCTGGTCGTCGGTGCCGTGTGGCTGGAGCGTGAGAGCCGCTCGCGCGCCACGGTGCTCGCGAGCATTCCGAGCGGATGGCGCAACGCCCGGCTCCCCCGTCAGGTGACCACCCTGATCTACCGGGGGGTGGCCCACGAGGTCCGCTACCGCGTCGCGCGCGACGGAACCTACGACGTGAACGACGGGTCCCGCGCGCGCGTCCACCACGTCGACGCGACCCACCTCGACATCGAACTCGACGGCCGACGCACGCGCACTCGCGTGACGCACGCGGGCGACGACCTCTTCGTCCAGGTGCCGCGAGGAACGATCCACCTCACTCTCCCCCCGCGCTTCGCCGTGCCGGGCCGCGAGCCAACCGAGGGGGGACTCGACGCACCGATGCCGGGCGTCATCCTCGAGGTGCGCGTGGCGCAAGGACAGCGGGTAGCGCGTGGCGAGCCGCTGGTCGTGCTGGAGGCCATGAAGATGGAACACGTCATCGTCTCGCCTCACAACGGCGTCATCCGTGACGTGCTCGTCGCGGCCGGCCAACAGGTGGAGCGCGGTGTCGCTCTGCTCGCCCTGGAGAACGACTATCCCATTTCGTCCGAGGAGGAGTCATGAGAGAACCCCTGCGAATCGCCAACTGCTCAGGCTTCTACGGCGACCGATTGTCGGCCGCGCGTGAGATGGTCGAGGGCGGACCTATCGACGTACTGACCGGAGACTGGCTGGCCGAGTTGACCATGCTGATCCTGGCGCGCACCCGCGCCCGGCGCCCGGGAACGGGCTACGCCCGGAGCTTTTTGACCCAGATGGAACAAGTGATGGGTACGTGCCTCGACCAGGGCATTCGTGTGGTCGCCAACGCCGGGGGCCTCGACCCGGACCGGTGTGCGGAGGCCGTCGCCGAGATCGGCGAGCGGCTGGGCCTCGCTCCCCGTGTCGCCTACGTCAACGGCGATGACCTCCTGCCCCGTCTCGAGGAGCTGCGCGACGCGGGAGTCCCGCTCGCTCACCTGGAGACCGGCGAGCCGGTGGGCGACGTGGGACGCTTCGTGTCGGCCAACGCCTACCTGGGATGCTTCGGCATCGTCGACGCGCTCGCGCGCGGCGCCGACATCGTCGTGACGGGTCGAGTCACCGACGCCGCCGTGGTCTGCGGACCCGCCGCGTGGCACCACGGGTGGCGTCGCGACGATTGGGATCGTCTCGCGGGAGGCGTCGTCGCGGGCCACGTTATCGAGTGCGGCGCTCAGGTCACGGGGGGGAACTACTCCTTCTTCACGGAGATCGAGCACATGACCCACGTGGGCTTCCCCTGGGTGGAGATTGCCGACGACGGATCGTGCGTGGTGGGCAAGCATGACGGTACCGACGGAGAAGTCTCGATCGGCACGGTGACGTCGCAGCTGCTCTACGAAATTGGCTCACCCGCGTACCTGGGTCCCGACGTGACGGCGCGCTTCGACACCCTCACGTTGGAACAAGTGGCCACGGATCGGGTCCGTATTAGTGGCGCTCAGGGAGAGCCACCACCACCGACGCTCAAAGTGGCCATGAACGAGATCGGCGGCTATCGCCAGGACCTCACGATCGCCCTGACGGGCCTGGACATCGAAGCCAAGGCGCGCCTCGTCGAGAGCGCATTCTGGCGCGAGTGCCCGGTGCCGCGCGAGGATTTCGACGACGTGACCATACGAGTGCTGCGCACGGACAAGACCGATCCCCCCACCAACGAGGAAGCCGTGGCGCTGTGGCGCATCACGCTGAAGGATCGTGACGAGAACAAAGTCGGTCGCGCCGTGGCTAACGCCTCGGTCTCCATCGCCCTGGCCACGGTGCCCGGGTTCTTCAACCTCGGCCCCGCCCCGTCCGGAGCGTCGCCCTACGGCGTGTTCCGTCCGGCCGTCGTGCCCGCCGCGCTCGTTCCCCAGTACGTGACGATCCTCGGTGACGCGACGACCCTGGTTGACTCGGTCGCCCCGGCGGGTACGGGCACGGTGATGCCCGCGGTTGGGCCCTCCGTGACGCCACCCACCGGGCCCACCACGCGCGTCGCACTGGGATCGGTCGTCGGAACCCGCTCGGGGGATAAGGGAGGGCGCGCCAATCTGGGCGTCTTCGTCCGCAGCGACCTCGCGTGGGCGTGGCTCGACGACTTCCTCACCGTCGATCGGCTCCGCGAACTCCTACCCGAAACGGCGCCGCTCGCGATCGAACGCTACCGCCTGCCGGCCCTGCGTTCACTTAACTTCGTCATCGTGGACCTCCTTCAAGAAGGCGTCGCCGCCTCCACCCGCCAGGACGCGCAGGCCAAGGGACTGGGTGAGTGGCTCCGCGCCCGACTGGTCGACGTTCCTACGGTGCTGGTGGCGTAAACACCATGACGCGCGAGGCTGATCTCGTGGTACTGCGTCAGGATCTCGCCGACGAGCAACGGTCCCTCGATGAGGTTGTCGCGACGCGCGACGCCTCGGACTGGGCCCGCCCCACGCCGAGCCCCGGGTGGACCGTGGCCGACCAGATTGGCCACCTGGCCTACTTCGACGCCGCCGCGACCCGCGCGCTCGTCGACCCAGCCGGCTTCGTGACCGACGCGGGAGAGCTCTACCGCGCCGCTGACGGCGACGGAGTGGACACCTTCACGCTGGGCGCTTTTCGCGCCCTCACCACCGACGCGCAACTCGCCGCCTGGCGCCGCGCGCGCACGCGGCTACTCGCCGCCGTGGCCTCCGTGGATCCCGCGACCCGAGTCCCCTGGTACGGCCCGTCACTGGGAGCTCTCTCGTTCCTGCGCGCCCGACTGATGGAGACCTGGGCGCACGGCGTCGACGTCACGGACGCCCTCGGCGTCACGCGTCAGTCCACCGATCGGTTGCGTCACGTCGCCGAACTCGGATACCGGACGCGTGACTGGTCCTACCGGGTACGCGGCGAGGATCCCCCGCCGCACCGGGTCGGTCTCGCCCTGCGTGCGCCCTCGGGAGCCACGTGGACCTGGGACGACGACGCCGAGGAGATGATCACCGGATCCGCCGAGGAGTTCTGCCTCGTGGTCACCCAGCGCCGCCACATCGACGACACGTCGCTCGTGGCCGGTGATCGTGGACGCCACTGGCTCGAACGAGCCCAAGCCTTCGCCGGCCCGCCGACGCGCGGACCATCCCCGGGGACGCGCCGTGGTTGAGCTCGACGTACGCGGACCGGTCGCCACGATCACCCTCGCCGACGAGGCACGCCGCAACGTCCTCAGCCGCGACACCCTGAGCGAACTGCACGCGGCGCTCGACACGGTGGACGACAACGCCGAGGTCCGGGCCGTCGTGCTGACGAACCGCGGACGCGTCTTCTGCGCGGGTGCCGATCTGGCGGCTCGCGCGAACGACGGCGGCGCCCCGGGTGCGGGCCTCTCCGACTTCCTGAGCCGGGTACGACGCTCCCCCACCATTTTCGTGGGGCGCATCGCGGGCCACTGTGTGGCCGGCGGCGTCGGTCTGGCAGCCGTCATGGACATCTCGCTCGCCCTCGACACCGCGCAGTTCGGCTTCAGCGAGGTGCGCGTCGGCGTCGCCCCCGCCATCATCTCGGTCGTCTGCGTGCCCAAGATGCGTGCGGGCGACGCCCGCGAGGCGTTCCTACGAGGGCGGCGATTCAGCGCCGTCGACGCCGCCCGCCTCGGACTGATCAACGCCGCTCTGCCCGCCGACGAACTCGACGCCGAAGTCGACGCCGTCCTCGACGACGTGCTCGCCGGCGAGCCCACGGCGCTCGCCGCCGCCAAGGCCCTCACGTACGGCGAACCGGGACGCTCCTTCGACGACGCCCTCGCGGCAGCCACGTCACTCTCTAACGACCTGTTCGCGCGCGACGCCGCGCGCGAAGGAATGGCCGCCTTCCTCGAGAAGCGCCCGGCGGCCTGGGTGCGTCACTGGCCGCCGGAGCGATCCTCCTGACCGAGCAGATCGACGAGCACGTCGCGCGTCAGCGCACCCTCGCGGAGAATCCACCACCCATCCTCCGACAACTCGACCACCGTCGACACCAGACCATCGCGCACGCCGCCGTCGAGCACGCCGGCCAGTGCACGGCCGGCGAAGGCCTGACGCACCTGCTCGGCGGTCGTGCAGGGCGGCTCACCGTGCTCGTTGGCGCTGGACACGGCGAGCGGCCCGGTGCGCGTCAGGAGTTCACGCAGGTCTTGATCACCGGGACAGCGAAAGCCCACCGACGTACGGACGCTGCCCACGAGCCGCGCCAACGCCGCGGGGGCGGGTACGACGATCGTCAGTGCTCCCGGCCATAGGGCGTCACTAAGCCGCGCCGCCCGCGCGGACCAGTTCACACCCATCGCCTCGATCTGGGCGACACCGTCCACCAGTACCGGCAGCGCCACGGTCGTCGGGCGCCGCTTGAGGGCGAACAGCGCGGCCACCGCGTCGGGTCGCGCCAGTGACGCCGCCAGGCCGTAGACGGTATCGGTGGCGAGAGCCACCACGGAGCCGCCTCGCAGGAGCATCGCGGCTCGCGACGCGCTCACCGCGCTCACGTCGACGCCACCAGCACGCGGGGTCGCGCCGCCAAGTCCTCGTAGTCGTTCACCCGGGTAAAGCCGGCCTCGAGAGCCGCGCGGGTCGCGGCCCCTCCCTGGTCGGCACCGTGCTCGGCAACCAGAACACCGTCGGGCGCCAGCCACTCGCGCACCGACGCGATGATCCTCGCCAGGTCCGCGAAACCCTCGGCGTCGGGCGTGTCCCCAGCGACCAGCGCCTCGACCGGCTCGAAAGCTAGCTCCGACGCCAGAGTCAACCACTGAGCCCGGCTCACGTAGGGCGGATTGGTGACCACCAGGTCGAAGGTGCCACGCCACGCGGCGTCCACGTCGTCGAACCACGTCGAGCGCACGAGCGTGAGCTCGAGGTGGGCGCGCGCGGCGTTGAGTGCGCACAGATCCAGCGCGTCTCGCGAGCGATCGGCCGCGACCAGCGAGAGGGGAACGCTCGCGCGACGAGCCTCGTCGGCCAGCGCGAGTCCGATGGCCCCCGATCCACACCCCAGGTCGAGCACCCGCAGCGTCGAGCGATCGTGCACCCGCGCCCAGGCAATATCAATCAGCCACTCGGTCTCAGGCCTCGGGATCAGGGCCCGGGAGTCCACGACCAGGTCAAGGGTCCGAAAGGGCCAGTGTCCGAGTACGTACTGCAGCGGCTCACCCGACAGGCGCCGCTCGACCGCGTCCGCCAGGGCCGACGGATCCTCGGCGTACTCCTCAAGGAGCCACCGGGCCTCGTGCGGCGCCACGCCGGCGGCGACGAGATCTCGCCGGGCGCGACTAGCGTCCACCGCCACTCTCGGCCAGTTGACGCGCCCGCTTGTCAGCCATGAGCGCGTCGACGAAGAGGTCCAGGTCGCCGTTCAGCACCGCGTCGAGCGTGTAGGTCGTGAGGTTGATGCGGTGATCGGTGACCCGATTCTCCTTGAAGTTGTACGTACGAATCTTCTCACTGCGCCCCCCTCCGCCGAGCTGGGACCGCTTGAGGTCACCGATCTCGTTGGCCCGGGCGTCCTGCGCGGCCTTGAGCAGTCGCGATCGCAACACGATGAGCGCCTTGGCCCGATTCTGGATCTGGCTCTTCTCATCCTGCATCGACACGACGATTCCCGTCGGCAGGTGGGTCACGCGCACCGCCGAGTCCGTCGTGTTGACACTCTGGCCGCCGGGGCCCGACGACCGGTAGACGTCGATCTTCAGGTCGTTCGGATCGATGTCGACGTCGACCTCCTCGGCCTCGGGGAGTACCGACACCGTGGCCGACGACGTGTGCACGCGTCCCTTGGCCTCGGTCGTGGGCACGCGCTGCACGCGGTGCACGCCGGCTTCGAGTTCGAGCCGCGACCAGGCGTCGCCACCCCGGATGAGGTAAATCGCCTCATCGAGGCCACCCTGCTCGGAGGACCGCTCCTCGACAACGTCCACCTTCCACCCACGCAGCGCGGCGTAGCGACGATACATCTGGGCGAGGTCGGACGCGAACAGGTTCGCCTCCTCGCCACCCTCCGCACCCCGGATCTCGAGAATCACGTTACGCCCCTCATTGGGGTCACGGGGCAGAAGAAGCGTCTCCAGGGCGAGACTCGACTCCGCGAGACGGGCCTCGGCGTCACCGAGCTCCTCGCGCCACTGCTCACGCTCCTCACCCGCGGTGGCACTCAGCAGTTCGCGCGCCGTCGCGACGTCCTCACGCGCACTCTTCACCGCCGTCCAGGCCGCGTTGATCTCGGCCAACTCTTTGAAACGGCGCGAGAGGTCTCGCAAGCGTGGAAGGTCCTGGGCGACGTCGGGCTCACCGAGCGCCGACTCGACCGTATGCAGTTCGTCCTCGAGGGACGCCAAGGTGTCGTCGAGGGAGTGCACCACGGCGACGCGACGCGGACCTAGGCCCGCGGGGCTCGAGTCTTGGAGGTCTTCTGCGCGTAACGGCGGTTGAAGCGCTCGACACGACCACCGGTGTCCACGAGCTTCTGCTTGCCCGTGAAGAAGGGGTGGCACAGGTTGCACAACTCGACGTGCAACTCGGACTTGGTGGACTCGGTCACGAAGGTGTTGCCGCACGAGCAGGTAACGGTCGCTTCGCCGTAGTGAGGGTGGATGTCAGTCTTCATGAGGCTCCTTGGTGCGAACAAACAGTCTAGTGGTCACTCAACTAGTGGGATTCGGCCCCCGCGCGATCTCGCTGAGGAACTCGTCGTTGGAACGGGTGGACTTCAACTTGTCGATCAGCAGCTCCAGACCAGCCGCGTCGCGTCCCTCCGACGCCAAGCCGTTCAGCACGCGGCGCAACTTCCATACTTGGGGCAGCATCTCGCGCGCGAACAACAGCTCCTCGTGGCGGGTGGACGAACCGTTCACGTCGATCGCCGGGTAGAGCCGGCGCTCGGAGAGTCGCCGATCAAGCTTCAACTCCATGTTTCCGGTCCCCTTGAACTCCTCAAAGATGACCTCGTCCATCTTGGAGCCGGTCTCGACGAGCGCCGTGGCGAGGATGGTCAGCGATCCACCCTCCTCGATATTGCGCGCGGCGCCGAAGAACTTCTTGGGCGGGTAGAGCGCTCCGGAGTCAACGCCGCCGGACATGATTCGCCCGGTCGCGGGCGCCGCCAAGTTATAGGCGCGAGCCAGACGGGTAATACCGTCGAGGATGATCACCACGTCGCGGCCCTGCTCCACCAGGCGCTTGGCCCGCTCGATCGACAACTCGGCGATGTGCGTGTGCTCCTCGGCGGGGCGGTCGAACGTCGAGGCGATGACCTCGCCCCTCACGCTGCGACGCATGTCGGTCACTTCCTCGGGCCGCTCGTCGACCAGGAGAACCATGAGGTGGACCTCGGGGTTGTTCGCCTCAATCGACTGGGCGATCTGCTTCATCACCGTGGTCTTGCCCGCCTTGGGCGGTGACACGATCAATCCACGCTGGCCCTTGCCGATCGGTGCCAGCAGGTCGACAATGCGCGGCGTGAGATCCGTCTTACCCTCGTTGGTCTCCAGGCGCAACTTCTCGTCGGGAAACAGCGGCGTCAAGTCCTCGAAGCGCGGACGCAGTCGGGCCACTTCGGGATCCATCCCCTGCACGCTGTCCACGCGCAGCAACGCGGGATACTTCTCGTTCGACGCCGCCGGCCGGTATCCACCCACGAGCACGTCGCCCTTGCGCAGGTGGTAGCGGCGAACCTGATTGATCGACACGTAAACGTCGGTCGGCGACGGGTGAAATCCCTTAGTGCGCAGGAAGCCGTAACCGTCGTCACGCAGGTCGAGCAGACCCGAGATCTCGATGAGCTCGCCCGCGTAGGGCGCGTCAGCATTCGGCTGCATCTCGCCACCGAAGCGCTCGCGACTGGTGCGGTTGCGACGATTTCGTCGGCTGCGTCCGTTCACGTCGTTGGTGAGGTCGCGAGGCTGACGGTCGTTGCGCGAGGCCGGGCGCGGCGCCGAGGGAGCCGGGCGCTCCGGCGCGTCGATCGTCGGCGCCGCCGTCGCAACCGGGGCCGGACTGGCGGGCGTTGCGGGCACGGTGGAGGTCTCCGCCGTGCGCGAGACCGCGGTCGACGGCGACGGCGACGTCTCGGACGAGGCGACGCGACGCGAGCCGTTGCCCGCTACCGAGGGGGACTCGGCGGCGACGGAGGCGACGGAGGCGACGGCGAACTCGCCGAGCAGTTCGGCGAAGTCGTCGTCCGGTGTCGCCACCGTACGGCGCGAGCGCACGGAGCGCGACGGCGCCGCCTCGGTCGCGCTCGCCGGTGCGCCGACGGCGGTGATCGCCTCGATGAGCGCGGACTTACTGGCGCGCGCGCTCACGGCAACACCCTGGGCGCGCGCAATTGTCTGAAGATCCTCGCGGGTCTTCGCTTCGAGGACCGACCGGTCTGGGGAGGGCTGAGTAGCCATTAGTTCCTTTCTCGCCGCCCGCACGAGTTCGAACTCGAGTTCGAAGGGGCCACGAAGAAAAATTACGAGATGTCGTCGGGAAGAGTTCCGCACGTCAGCGTCGCGCCGATCGCGTACGACACTATGCAGTGTAGCGGGTAGCGACGCCCGGTGCTCTCATCCACCCAGTTCGGACATCAGAGCCTCGAGAGTGGCGTCGACGACCGGGGGACGCGCGCTCGACGAGAGCGCGGTGTCGGGATCCTTCAGACCATTACCCGTGAGAACGCACACCACGGTCGCGCCCTCGGGCACGCCGAACTTCAGCACACCGGCCACCGACGCCGCCGACGCGGGCTCACAGAACACCGACTCGTAGCGCGCCACGTACCGATAGGCGTCCAGGATGTCGTCGTCGGTCACCGCGCGAATGTCGCCGTGTGATTCGTGTACGACCTCCAGCGCGGGCACCCAGCTGGCGGGGTTGCCAATCCGGATAGCGCTGGCAATGGTCTCGGGATTAGCCACCGGATGACCGAGCACGATGGGCGCGGCCCCCGCCGCCTGGAAGCCCCACATCCGCGGCAGTGACGTCGACCGGTGAGCCTCGTAGTACTGAAGAAAGCCCCGCCAGTAGGCGGTGATATTACCGGCATTCCCTACGGGAATCGCGAGAATATCCGGGGCCCGGCCGAGTACGTCGACTATTTCGAAGGCCCCCGTCTTCTGGCCCTCGATCCGATCGGGGTTGATGGAGTTGACGATGGTGATCGGCAGGTGCTGGGTCAGTTCACGTGCGAGGTCGAGGGCCTGGTCGAAGTTTCCCCGGATCTGCAGTACCGTCGCGCCGTAGACCATGGCCTGAGCCAACTTGCCCAGCGCGATCTTCCCCTCGGGTACCAGCACCACGCACTCGAGCCCGGCCTTGGCGGCGTAGGCGGCCGCGGCGGCCGAGGTGTTGCCCGTCGAGCCGCAGATGACCTTCGTCGCCCCGTGAGCCTTGGCTTTGGTGATGGCCATGGTCATGCCACGGTCCTTAAACGAACCCGTCGGGTTTACGCCCTCGAACTTGAGCCACACGTGGGCACCGAGTCGCTCGGAGAGTCGGTCGGCGCGCAGGAGCGGGGTGTTGCCCTCCTGGAGCGTCACCACCTCGTCGACTCCCGCGAGGTCGAACCACGCGGCGTACTCCTTCAGCAATCCCTGCCACCCGCTCACGCGCGTCCTCCTTCAATTACTCGTACGCAGGCGCCGATCGAGTCGACCGACGTCAGCTGCGCCAACTCGTCCAGTGTCGCCCACACGTCGCGCGTCAGCGCGACGTGTGTGACGAAGGAGAGCCGCGCCTCGTCGCCGAAACCTGACTGCTCCATCGACTGAATCGACACGTGGTGTCGACCGAAGACCCCGGCGACGCTGGCCAGCACCCCGGGTTCGTCCAGCACGTCCAGGCTGAGGTAGTACACGCTCGAGAGGTCCCCGGGCTCGACGGTCGTCAGCGTACCGTCCACGCTAAAGGGCACGTCGTGGCGCCCACTCACCCGATTGCGTGCGGCGTGCATCACGTCGCCCAGCACGGCGGTGGCGGTGGGGCGTCCGCCCGCGCCCTGACCCAGCCACATCAGCGGCCCGCTCGCGGCGCCCTCTACGAAGACGGCGTTCATCGCACCGTGCACCGCCGCCAGCGGGTGGTCCACGGGAACCATCGCCGGATGCACGCGGCGCGAGATGCCGCCGTCCACGCGCTCGGCCACGCCCAGGAGTTTGATCACGTAGCCCGAGCGGTGGGCGAATTCCACGTCCACGGCTCGCACCCCGGTGATTCCCTCGCGCAGGATCGGCTCACCGGTCAGCTCGGTGCCGTAGGCCAAGGATGACAGGATCTGGACCTTGGCCGCGGCGTCGAAACCCTCGACGTCCGCGCGAGGGTCAGACTCCGCGTACCCCAGGGCTTGCGCCTGCGCGAGGGCGTCGGCGTAGTCGCTGCCGGCGCTGGTCATCTCGGACAGGATGAAGTTCGTCGTGCCGTTGACGATGCCCATCACGCGTTCAATTCGCTCTCCCGCGAGCGAGGTGCGCAGCGCGCGCAGGATGGGGATCGCCCCCCCGACGGCGGCCTCGTAGAAGAGGTCCGCTCGATTCTCATGGGCGAGTCGCGCCAGCTCGGTGCCGCACTCGGCGATGAGCGCCTTATTAGCGGTCACCACCGACACTCCCCGACTCAACGCGGCCTCGATGTAACCCCGTGTCGGGTCGAGTCCTCCCATCACCTCGACCACGATGTCCAGGTCCGACGCGAGCAACGCCGACGCGTCGTCGGTGATCAGCGAGGGCGCCACCCCCGCACGAGCCTTGTCGCGGTCGCGCACGGCCACGCCGACGACCTGCACGTCCGCGGTCGCCGCGTCAACCAGGGCGACGTGGCGCGAGGGATCACCGAGCAGCCGAATCAGTTCCGCACCAACGAATCCGGCACCGAGAACCCCGACGCGAACGATCGGCACAGTCATTGTGCAAGGCTAACCGCTGACCGCATCGTCTCGAATCAGAT
>JAJYSU010000072.1 GCA_021793395.1 Actinomycetes bacterium | reverse complement strand
CGAATGGCCGCCGGTGACGAGGATCATGGAATCTCCCCAGAGTCGATCATCGAAATTCCCCACCCCCTGAGAGCTGCGGTGGGCCACTAGGTCCATCAGAAATGAGGTGGGCCCCTTCAAGATTGGTGGTGCTAAGCCAACCAACTGAAGGGACCCGCCTCCATGCTCACACACGGAGAAGACGTGGAAGTACACGCACTGAAAGAACGAGGATGGTCGATCACGGCCATCGCCAACCACCTGGGTCATGATCGCAAGACGATCCGGGCCTACCTCAACGGGGATCGAGTCCCCGGCGTGCGGGTTCGCTGCGCACCCGACCCGCTCGAACCCTTCGTCCCCTACCTGAGACAACGACTGCTCGACGATCCCCACGTCTGGGCCAGCGCCCTCTTTGACGAGGTCACCCGGCTCGGCTACCCGCTCAGCTATCCGAGCTTCGCCCGTCAGGTTCGACTGGCTCACTTGCGCCCCCACTGCGAGGCGTGCGCGGGCGTGAAGGGTCGCGACACCGTCGAGATTCCTCACCCGCCGGGCGAGGAGATCCAGTGGGACTGGTTCGAGCGTCGCCGCACCCCCTGGGGCGCCACGCTCTACGTCCTGCTCGGCACGCTCGCGCACTCGAGTCGCGTGCGCGCCGTGATCTGTGAGTCAATGGACCAGGCCCACCTCGTTGACGCCATGGACCGCGTGATGCGCAAGCTCGGTGGCACCACGCGCGATTGGCGCGTCGACCGACTCGCGACGGTGATCGTGCCGGGCACCCGCGACGTCCAGCCCTCGTTCGTGCCCGTCGCCAAGCACTACGGGGCCGTCGTCGAGCCCTGCCCACCGCGACGGGGCAACCGCAAGGGCGTCGTCGAGTCCTCGGTGCGCTTCGTCTCGGGGAGGTGGTGGCGCACGATGACCGAGGTGGATCCCGAGAGCGCACAGCGCTCCCTCGACCGGTTCTGTGAAACGGTCGGTGACGCGCGCCCTCGTCAGATCGGCGAGCGACGCACCACGGTGGGTGAACTCGCCGACGCCGAGGTCCTGATGGCCCTGCCCGCTCCCTACCCCGCGACGATTGAGGTCGAACGCATCGTCACCGCGAACGCCACGGTGCACTACCGGGGCAATCGCTACAGCGTGCCCCCGGGGTTGACCGGCTCGACGCTACAGCTCAACCAGCGCCTGGGTTCGAGCACGCTCGAGGTCCGCTCGGGGGCTGGATCACTGCTCGCCACGCACCACCTCGCCCACGACGGGGCGGGGATGGTGGTGCGCGACCCCGAGCACGCCGCACAACTCGAGCGCGTGGTGCTCGCTCAGTTCACGACGAAGCGGCCCTGTGACAAGAAGGCCCACGTGGGCATCAGTGACGCCGCGCTCGACGAGGCGGCGCGTCTCTTGGGCGACGCCGGGCGAAGTGTTCGCGTCGACTTAGAGGACTACGCGCGACTGGTGGCGTCGTGAACGAGAACTCCACCTACCAACTGCTGCGTTCACACTTAGCGGCGCTGCGCCTCTCGACGGCGGCCGAGGCGTTGCCGGGGGTCCTCGAGCAAGCCAAGTCCGAGCAGCTCGGTCACACCGCGGTGCTAGAACGGCTGCTCGGCCTCGAGGTCGAGGCGACCGAGCAACGTCGGCGGATGAGTCTGGAGCGCTTCGCGTCCCTGCCGGCGCCCTGGCGCCTCAGCGACTTCGACTTTTCCGCGCAGCCCTCGGTCGACCGCAGTCTCGTGAACGAGCTCGGCACGCTCGGGTTCTTAGAGGACGCCACCAACGTGCTCTTCATCGGTCCGCCCGGCGTGGGCAAGACGATGCTCGCGATTGGACTCGCGCGCGCCTCGATCGACGCCGGTTACCGGACCTACTACACGACCGCTGCGGATCTGGTGGCGCGGTGCCACCGCGCGGCGCTCGAGGGACGATGGGCGACCACCATGCGATTCTTCGCCGGACCACGGCTGTTGATAATCGATGAAGTGGGATACCTCCCGCTGCAGAGCGAGGCGGCCGCCGCCCTCTTTCAGGTCATCACCCAGCGATACTTGAAGAGCTCGACGGTGCTCACCACCAACCTCGGCATCGCCTCGTGGGGGCAGATCTTCGACGATCCGATGGTCGCTGCCGCCATGCTCGACCGGCTGCTCCATCGCAGCGTCGTGTTCAACATCGACGGCGAGAGCTACCGCATGCGCAGCCACCGAGCTCGATCCGAAGCGACCAGAAAGGCGGTGCACTTACCCCTCACGAAGTAGTCTCAGCAGCATCCCGCTGCGGCTCTCAGGTGGGGAATTTCAGTGATCGAGAGTGGGGAACTTCCGGAATCGTCGTCAACTTGTCGCCCTTGCCGTGAAGACGGACCACGGCATTCTCTCCGAGCTCGAGGTGTTCGACTCTCAGGTCGGCGACCTCTTGCACCCGCGCCCCGGTGTTGTAGAGAAACAGCAGCAGCGCTCGGTCCCGTAACGCCCAGCGTCCCGTGCGAGGAAGCTGTCGCCATAACGCCTCCACCTCGTCGCGTTCCAAGTAGTGCGTCTCGGCGGGGGCTGATCGCTTCATGGGGATGGCCGCCACTCGCTGGGCGACGCCGAGCATCTCGGGATCTCGGCTGGCGAGGTAGTCAAAGAGTGCGTGAAGCACCGCCAGGCGCTGATTGCGGGTCCGGACGTGGTTGTGCCGTTCGTTCTCGAGGTGCGAGAGAAAGCCGAGAACTCGTTCGAAGCTCAGGTCCGTGATGGTGAGTTTCGTAATCTTTGTTCCCTTGTCCGTGGCCACGAAACACAGCAGCAGCCGGATGGTGTCGCGGTAACTGCGCACCGAGGCTGGTCGCAGGCCCTTCACCGTGACCAGATGGTCCTTGAAGAAGGACTGGATGAGCGGCCCGAGGGGTCGCGCGCCGGTCACGGCGTCACCGCCGACCACACCGGTTGCGCGAAGGCTTCGAAGCGCTGGTGCGCTTCGGCCAGTAGTTGGGGCGTGATGGTCAGATAGACGGCGGTGGACGCGGGGTTGACGTGGCCCATGAACGTGGAGAGCCGATAGAGCCGCGTCGAGGGGTCAACCCCTTCGCGATACCAGCGCTGCAGGCACCCCACCGCGAAGGAGTGACGCAGGGAATGCAGATGGGGTGTGCCGACGCCGTCGGGGACCGGAAAGGCCAGCTCGACGATGAGACGGTGGAACGTCTGGCTGGCACTGCAAGGGTGCACCCCGCGCCGACCGTCGAAACTGAACAGCGGACCGTCGTTGTGCCCGCCGCGCCGCTCGACCTGGCGAGCGAGGAGTTCACCGATGCGCGGACCGAAGGGAACAAGACGGCTCTTGCCGAATTTGCCACCGCGCACCACGAGGAGTTGGCGCTCGGTGTCGACGTCGCCCAGGCGAAGACCACACGCCTCGCCGGCGCGTAGACCCAGCCCGTAACAGAGGGCGAAGATGGCGTGATAGGTCGGTCCGCGATTCGTCGCTCTCGCGTTGTCGGGCAGGGCCGCGGCCGCCTCGAGCAGTCGACGAGCCTGCGCGACGTCAAAGAGGAACGGCAAGCGTTGATCGGTTTCGCGTCGCCGGGTCGGGCGCCGCGGTGACACGGCCAGGCGCTGTTGGGCGACGGTCCAGTCGAGGAAGCAGCCGAGGGTCCCAACGAGGTGGTTGAAACTGCGCGCTCGGGTCCGTGGCCGCGACGCGACGAAGTCGTCGAGAATCGAAGGTGTCAGCTCGTGAAGATCCTTCACGTGACGCTCGTTGGCGAAGGCGAGCAGCAGGCGCAGTGTGGCCTCCTCGGTCCGGTATTTGCGCCCGAGGGCTCGCTGGTGAGCGAGGAAGTCGGCGACGGCGGTGGCGAGGTGGTCGCTCATCGCAGAACCTCCTCACCGTCGCCCAGGGCGACCTCGCGCAGTGCTTCGACGGCGACCTTGGCGTAGACCTCGGTGGAGCGGGCCGAGCGGTGTCCGACGAAGTCACCGATGGTCTTGAGATCGAAGTCGGCGTCGACGAGACGTTGGACGGCCGAATGGCGCAAAGTATGCGATCCCGGTCGCGGAACGTCGACACCCGCCTTGAGCCAGTGGGCGCGCGCCAACGACGACACCGCGGCCGCTCCGATCGGACGTCGTGGCGCCGCGACACGGAAGAACACGTGGCGATCGGTCGTTGACGGACGGCCGTGGCGCAGGTAGTCAGCGAGGGCCTCGCCGACGACTGACGAGAGAGGGAACGCCGTCGAGTGACCGGCCTTGCGCTCGGGAATGGCCAGGCGTTCGCGCTTCCAATCGATGTCGTCCAGGGTGAGCGCGGCGATCTCGCGAGCGCGTAGTCCGTAAGTGACGAGCAGGAGCAAGATCGCGTAGTCGCGCCGACCCACTTCGCTCCGGCGCTCGACGGCGGCGAGGACCCGGTTGACGTCGGCCCAGGAGATGGAACGGGGGATGCTCGAGAGTCGGTAAACCTGGGGCCAGCCGACGCTGTCGCTCAAGTCGCTCGTAAGGACGCCCTGGCGGTGGACGTAGCGCAGGAACACCCGCAAGACTCCCGCAGTGCTGCGGACCGTGCTCTTGGACAGTCCCGTGCTGGCGCGTTCGACCACGAAGGCGCTCAAGATGGTGGGCGAGAGATCCGCGATCGCCGTCACGCCAATGTGCGAGAGGTAGGCCTCGAAGCGGTCGAGGTGGAAGCGATAACCGTTCACGGACGCCGGGCGAAGGCCACGTTCTTCGACCAAATAATCGAAGAAGCCCGGGGCGACGTCGGCGAAGGGCTGCGCGTGGTGCGCTCGACCCGTGGGCTCAAAGTCGGTAAGCACGACGGAGAATAACTGCTCCACCGGACCCCGAACCTCTTTCGCCATTACTCTCGTCGACCCGGTTCGCGCGTGGTGTCGCTCGACGCGCTCGGCGACGAACGCTTCGACGTGCGCGGGTAACTCAGCGAGCGCGATCGCCCCTCGCGCCTGTGCGAATTCGCCGAAGGCGAAAGCGATCGGCACACGACGCCAGATGCTCTTGGTGCCGTAGCCCTGGTCGACAAGCCAGGCACCGTACGTTTCGATCTCGGCGCCGATCCACGACCCACGAAAGCGATCGACCGTCGCCGGCTTCATGAAGTACTCCTCTAACATGACAACTTCCTTTCTCCCGAATGGGAATAAAGAAGTCACCTTTGCCGAAGGCAAGCGTTATGTGCCCTGGATCGCCGCCGCCGGTCCGCCCACCACCGCAATTGGGCGGCTTAACTCCGAATGCGCCACATAACGCAACCGGGCACATAACTACGAATATGTTCCGCGGAACATATTCGTAGGCGATTTTTGTCGGTACACCCTCGAAGAACTCAAACGAGTTATCGTGGGCCGCCTGGAAGGTCTCGGTGCACTCGCGTGGAAATGCCGTGACGAAGAAGGCGTCGGAGTAGGGCAGACTCATCACCGCGAGGGCGACCTTTCGTCGTGTGCCCGCGATCTCGACGACTGCCTCGCCGAAGTCGAACTGGGCCTCGCCCGGTGGCTGGGCGAGCGGCACGAAGACCTCCGCGTGGCGCCCTCGACGCTGCGCGACCACTGCGCGAACTTGACTCTCCGAGCCGCTGTAGCCGTGCTCGTCACGCAGCCGCTCAAAGATCCGCTTGGCGGTGTGACGTTGCTTCTTCGGCGCAGTCTTATCGTCCTCAAGGATCTGGTCGATCACTCCGAGGAATGCTCCGAGTTTGGGTCGGGGCCGCTCACCCGGG
>JAJYSU010000027.1 GCA_021793395.1 Actinomycetes bacterium | reverse complement strand
TCTAGCAGGATCCCGGCGTGGCGCTGAGCCGGAGTTGGACGACGCGCCCGCCTCGGGCGGGCGAGCACGGAGACGAGTACGTCTTCGTGGACCGTGAGGCCTTCGAGCGAGCGGTCGACGAGGGCTACTTCTTGGAGTGGGCGCAGTTTCAGGGGAATCTGTACGGTACGCCTCGTCCCAATCTGGAGGGGGGGCGCGACGTACTCCTCGAGATTGAAGCGCAGGGGGCCGAGCAGGTTCGCCACGAGTTCGCCGACGCCGTGATCATCCTGGTGCGCGCGCCGTCACTGTCGGAGTTGGAGGAGCGACTGCGGGCCCGGGGCGATTCGGAGGGTCACGTGCGCCGCCGCCTGGCCAGCACCGCGTCCGAGCTCTCCGACGGGGAGCGTCTCGCCACGCACGTCGTCGTGAACGACGACGTGGAGAGAGCAACCGGCGAGATCCTCTCTATACTGGAGCAGGCTCGCCGCGAGCGGCGGGCCGCCGACGAAGGATTGAGTTGATGGCTGAACGCCCCACACTAGTAGACCCCCCTATTGAGACGCTGCTGGCCGAGGTGGGTGGCTCCAAGTTCACCCTCGTCGCGGTGGCCGCCATTCGGGCCCGGGAGATCAACGAGTACTACAACGGGCTCGGGGCCGGACACGGATCGGTGATCCCGCCCCAGGTGTCGTCGCTGTCGAACAAGTCGCTCTCCCTGGCGTTACAGGAACTCTACGAAGGAAAGCTGGTATTCCACCGGCCCACCCCCGAGGAGATCGATGCCGAGCGCGAGGCGGCGGCGGCCCAGCAGGCACACCAGGAGGGCTCCAGTGATCTGGACGCCTTCACGGATGCCCTCCGCGACGCCTGAGCCGTCGTCGGCGCACGTTGTCCTAGGGGTCGGCGGCGGCATCGCGGCCTACAAGGCGGTCGAGGTTCTGCGACGCCTGCGCGAGCGGGGTTATCACGTGGCTCCCGTGCTGACGCGTGAGGCGACCCGTTTCGTGGGGGCCGTGACGTTCTCGGCGCTGGCGAGCGAGCCGGCGCGTATCGAGTTGTACGGTGATCCGACGACGCCCATTCCGCACACGTATCTCGGCCAGCGGGCTGACGTCGTCGTCGTCGTGCCGACGACCGCGCACCTCATCGCTCGCTACGCCGCCGGTCTGGCTGATGACCTACTGAGTGCCACCCTGATGGCGACGCGTGCGCCCGTGCTCTTGTGTCCCGCGATGCACACCGAGATGTACGAGCAGCCGTCGGTCCAGGAGAATCTGGCGACGTTGCGCCGGCGTGGGGTACTGGTCCTCGAGCCTGAATCGGGTGCGCTGGCCGGTGGCGACGCGGGCGTCGGACGACTGCCCGACGCCGCGGTGATCGCGGACCTGGTGGCGCGCATTGTGGAGGGGTATCGGGGTCCGCTGAGCGGCTACCGGGTGCTCGTCAGCGCGGGAGGGACGCGCGAGCCGATTGATCCGGTGCGCGTGATCACCAACCGCTCGTCCGGTCGCCAGGGCTACGCCCTGGCTGAGGTGGCGCATCGCCTCGGAGCGACGGTCACGCTCGTGAGCGCCGCACGTCGCGAGTTGGCACTCGACGTGGCGACCGGTGTCGAGGTCATCACCCTGGACACGGCGGCCGAGATGGCCGAGGTGGTGTTGGCGCGTGCACCCTCTCAGGACGTCGTGATCATGGCGGCGGCGGTCGCCGACTACACAGTGGACCCGGCCGCCCACAAGATCAAGCGTGACGGCGCTGACCGTGAGCTGCGACTCCGTCCGACGCTTGACATTCTGGCGTCTCTGGTGGCGGCGCGCACGTCGGGCCAGGTGCTCGTGGGATTCGCGGCCGAGACCGACGACGTGCTCGCTCGCGCGCGCGAGAAGCTCGAGCGCAAGGGCGTGGATCTGCTCGTGGTCAACGACGTCGCGGCACCCGGTGCGGGCTTCGACCACGAGACCAACCAGGTGACGATCCTGGGCCGCGACGGATCGATGACGGCGGTCTCGCTTCGCTCCAAGGCGGATGTCGCGGCGGTGATCTTGACTAGGGTGGCTTCATTGTTAGCCCAAGGAGACAGATGAGTGAGCGGACCCTCTTCACGTCGGAGTCGGTGACCGAGGGACACCCCGACAAGATTGCCGATCAAATTTCCGACGCGGTGCTGGACGCGATCGTGGTTCACGATCCGGAGGCGCGAGTGGCCTGCGAGACGCTCCTGACGACGGGTCTGTGCGTAGTGGCCGGAGAGATCACGACGACCGCGACCGTGGACATCACCGCTATCGCGCGACGCACGATTCTGGATATCGGCTACGACGACACCGCGAAGGGTTTCGATGGACGTACCTGCGCCGTGCTCGTGTCGCTCGACCAGCAGAGTCCGGATATCGCCGACGGCGTGAACAACGCCTACGAGCACCGCACCGGTTCGGGTGGCGAGGACGTCATGAACGCGCTGGGCGCGGGTGATCAAGGGATGATGTTCGGTTACGCCTGTGATGACACGGATGATTTCATGCCGGTGCCCATCTGGTTGGCGCACCGACTGTCGATGCGTCTGTCCCAGGTGCGACGTTCGGGGGAGATCGACTACCTTCGCCCCGACGGTAAGACACAGGTCACCATCGCCTACGAGAATGGGGAGCCGGTGGCGGTGGACACGGTGTTGGTGTCGACCCAGCACGACGACGGCTACGACAACGCGACGACAATTCGTCCTGACGTGATTGAGCACGTCATCCGTCCGATGCTCCCCGCGAACCTGGACACCAGTTCCATGAACGTGTTCGTCAACCCGTCGGGCAAGTTCGTGCTGGGGGGTCCGCACGCGGACGCGGGACTCACGGGTCGCAAAATTATCGTGGACACCTACGGCGGGATGGCTCGCCACGGTGGTGGCGCGTTCTCCGGTAAGGATCCCTCCAAGGTTGATCGTTCCGCGGCCTACGCGGCGCGTTGGGTGGCGAAGCACGTCGTGGCGTCGGGCGCGGCGCGGCGCTGCGAAGTACAGGTGGCCTACGCCATCGGCGTGGCCCGTCCGGTGTCAGTACTCGTCGAGACGTTCGGTACCGAGCGCGTCGATCGCGCGAAGATCGCCAAAGCGGTGGACCTGCTCTTTGACCTTCGTCCGGCCGCCATCATTCGTGACCTGGACCTGCGTCGCCCGGTGTATCAGCGCACCGCCGCCTACGGTCACTTCGGTCGTAGTGATCAGGGCTTCACGTGGGAGCAGACACCTCGTCTGGACGACCTGCGTCGGGAGCTCTCGTTGCCGTAGTGGCACCGCTGAGCGTGATCACCGAGGTGGTCGCCCTCGATCGCCCCTTCGACTACGCCGACAATCCCGCTCTCGGGTCGGTCGGGATTGGCGACCGCGTGCGCGTGGAGCTGAACGGACGTTCGGTGCGGGGCTGGGTGGTGGCCGAGGTCGTCAGTGATCGCGTTCTCAAGAGTGTGCGCAAGTGGCTGGGCTATGGTCCGTCCCCGTCGCTAATGGACCTCGTGGAGTGGGCGAGCGCGCGGTGGTGCGGCCCGCGGGCGCGCTTTCTCCTCGCCGCGTCGCCGTCGCGCGTGGTGACGAGCCTGCCGGCCGCGCCGGTAGCGGGTCCCCTCGCGGTGGCGGTGGCTGACCGCGGGGCAGTGCGCTACTCCCCGGGCGTGGTGCAACTGGCACCGACGACGGACCCCCTCGGTGTGGTGCTGTACGCGTACGAGTCCACGCGCCACTGCGACGGATCGCTGGTGGTTCTCGTGCCGAGTGACTCGTGGGCGGCACGACTTCGGGGACGACTCGAGCAGCGCGGGTGCGCGGTGGCGGGACCCGATCAGTGGGATCGGATGCGTGCGGGGTGGCCGGTGATCGTTGGCTCGCGAGGCGCGGCGTGGTGTCCGACGCCGCGACTCGCTGGCGTGGTGGTGCTCGACGCCGATGACGAGGCCTACGTCTCGTCGTCCCAGCCCACCTGGGACGCCGTGTCCGTGGTTCGAGAGCGTGCTCGCCGTGACGAGGCGCCCGCGTGGTTCACGTCGATGATGCCCTCGCCGTCGCTGGTGGGCGACGCGGTCTACCAGCGTGACGCCGATCTCGTGGGAGGGTGGCCCCAGGTCGAGGTGGTAGACCGCCGCGGTGGTGATCCCCACGACGGAGCACTCTCGGCCAGCGCGCTCGCGGCGGCACATCGGGCCCTGGACGGCGACGAGACGGTCGCGGTAGCGGTAGTTCTGCAGCGCCTCGGCACGGGTCGACTCATCGCGTGCGACGAGTGCGGTGAGCTCGCGCGCTGTGCGGTCTGCGCTCAGGGGGAGGAGGAGGTCGAGGGCGGGCTGGCGTGTCGCGAACGTCACGAGATTCGGGCACGCTACTGCCGCCACTGCGGTTCCACGCGCCTACGGGCGCGCCGGGCGGGCGTCGCCACGCTCGCTCGTGACGTGTCGGCTCAACTCGGACAGCCGGTGACGGAGATCAGTGCGACTAGTGATCCGGCCGTGCCTCTGGCGCGAGTGGTGGTGGGTACGACCGCAGTACTGCGCCGCGTGCGGCGCTGCTCGCTCGTAATCGTGGCGGACGTCGATCAGTACCTGCTCGCGGCGAGGGCGTCGGCGCGCCGCGACGTGGTGTACGCGGTCGGGAGTGCCGGTCGTCTGGTGGGATCACGTCGCGAGGGTCGCGGGCGCGTGGTGATTCAGACGCGTCGGGGGGATGATCCCGTCCTCGACGCCCTCGTGCGCGCGGACTTCGACGCGCTGGTCAACGAGGAGCGCGCCACGGCCCGCGTGCTGGGTCTGGCTCCCTACGGGGCCGTCGCCGAGATCACCGGCCCCGGGGCGCTCGAGTTCGTGGCGGGTCTCGCGGGTTCGCCCTGGCGGCTGAGTGCCACGCCGGAGGGCTTCGTGGTGCGCGGTGCTGACCCCGAACAGTTGGGACGGGCACTGCGCTCACTGCCGCGCCCGGCCGCCCGCGTGCGCATTGCCGTGCACTAGTCCCGGTAGCGTGGTGGGGTGAGTGTGCTTCCGATTCGGGTCTACGGCGACCCGGTGCTCAATCAGGTGACGACGGATCTCGAGACCATCGACGGACACGTGGCGGCACTGGTCGAGTCGATGATCGCGACCATGTACGACGCACCGGGAGTGGGACTGGCGGCTAATCAGGTCGGTGTCCAGAAGCGGCTGTTCGTGTACGACAAGGGTGACGGTCCGGTGGTGGTGGTCAACGCTCGCATCGTCGAAAGTGACGGCGAGTGGACCTACGAGGAGGGCTGTCTCTCGGTCCCGGGACTGAGCTGGGAGATTACCCGACCCAATGCGGTTCACCTCGTAGGCTACGACCTGGACGGCAACGAGATCAGCGTGGAGGCCGACGAGTTCGAGGGACGGATCTTTCAGCACGAGATTGATCACCTCGATGGAGTCCTGCTGGTGGAGCGCTTGGACGAGGATCAGCGTCGCGCGGCACGCAAGCTCCTACGCCGGCGGCGCGTGGAGGTGGGATCACGCGATCCGGACGGCCTGGGCCGGTTGCTCGAGCCCTAGATGCGTCTCGCGTTTCTCGGCACGCCCGAGGCGGCGGTGGTGGTGCTGGACGCGCTGCTCGACGCCGGCCACGACGTCGCGGTGGTCGTGACCCGAGCGGACCGACGTCGGGGGCGAGGACCCGAGCTGACACCGAGCCCGGTGGCGCGCGCGGCGCGCGAACGAGGACTGGCCGTGGTGCACCGCGTGGCGGACATCGACACCTACGAGGTGGAACGCGGTGTGGTTGTCGCCTACGGAGCAATGATTTCGGCGGCTGTTCTTGAGCGAACTGCGATGCTCAATGTTCACTTCTCCCTCTTGCCGCGTTGGCGGGGGGCGGCGCCGGTCGAGCGGGCAATTCTGGCGGGCGACGCGGTGACCGGCGTCAGCATCATGACCCTGGAGCCAACCCTTGACACCGGTCCGGTCCACCTTGAGCGGCGGATTGCCCTCGACGCGAAGACCCTGAGCGAGGTGACCGGCGAATTGGCGCACGTGGGAGCGGAGGCGCTGGTCGAGGTCCTCGGGTCATCGGACCTGTTGGCGTCACCGACGCCCCAGACCGGCTCCGTGACCTACGCGGAGAAGATCACGAGCGAGACGCTGCACCTCACGCCCTCGATGTCGGGGGAGTTGCTCGAGCGCACCGTGCGCCTGGAACGTGCGTACACGCTGGTCAACGGACGACGGGTGGCGGTGAGCCGCGCGCACGTGGTCTCGGCACCCGGCGTCGCGGCGTCGACGGTGGCGCGACTCGGCGACGAGGTCGTCGCGGTGGGCGAGCGGGCGGCCCTGTCCCTTGACGAGGTCCGACCGGAAGGGTCACGGACCATGACCGGCCGCGCGTGGTGGGCGGGAGTGCGCGCCAGCGAGCCGCCACGGTGGATGTAGTGGTGGCGCGTCCTAGGCTGAAACTGTGACGTCACTCAGTTCCGGCCCTACGGGGCAGTTGCGTATCGCCCCGTCGATCCTGTCGGCCGATTTCGGCTTTCTCGCCGATGCGGTGCGCACGGTGGACGCGGAGACTGACTGGCTGCACCTCGACGTGATGGACGGACACTTCGTCCCTAACGTGACGATCGGTCCGCCGGTGGTGCGCTCCCTGCGCCGCTACAGTGAGCGCGCCTTTGACTGTCACCTCATGATCAGTGAGCCGGGACGCTACCTCGAGTCCTTCGCCTCAGCCGGAGCCACGAGTTGCACGGTGCACGTGGAGGTGGGTGACACCGCTGCACTCGTGCGCCACGCGCGTCAGGTGGGTGTGCGCGTGGGTCTGGCGGCGAACCCCGATACCCCCTACGAGACGGTGGCACCGTATCTCGGGTCGATTGATCTGCTGCTGCTGATGACGGTGTTCCCGGGTTTCGCGGGGCAGTCGTTCATGCCCGAGGTCATGGCGAAAGTGGCGCTTGCGCGTGAGGAGATCGACCGTCGTGGTCTGCCCGTGGACCTCGAGGTCGACGGGGGCATCGACGTGACGACGGCGCCGATCGCGACGCGAGCGGGGGCCAACGTACTGGTGGCGGGCTCGGCGATCTTCGCCCAGCCGGACGCCCTCGACGCCGCGCATCGACTGCGTGAGGCGGCTATGGAGGGTCTCGCGTGACCTGGGACCCGGCGACGCTGATGGCGGTCGCGATCGAGGAGGGCGAGAAGGCTCGCTACCTGGCCCCCCCTAATCCCTGGGTGGGGGCCCTCGTGGTGGGACGCGACGGCCTCGTGGTGGGTCAGGGGCATACCCAGGTTCCCGGCGAGGCTCACGCGGAGATCGACGCCCTGCGCCGGGCCGGCGAAGCGGCTCGTGGCGCCACCTTGGTCGTGACCTTGGAACCGTGCGTTCATCAGGGGCGTACGGGGCCCTGCACCGAAGCCATCATCGCCGCGGGAATTGAACGAGTCATCGTGGGCGTGATCGATCCCGACTCGCGCGTCTCGGGCCGCGGCGTGGCCCGCCTGCGCGAGGCGGGGCTGGAGGTAATCGTCGACGTCGCGGCGCACGAGGTGCGCGAGCAGCTCGGCGCCTACCTGTGGCACCGCGTCACTGGTCGGCCGTACGTCGTGGCCAAGGTGGCGGCCACCCTCGACGGGGCGGTGGCGATGGCGGACGGCACGAGTCAGTGGATTACCGGTGAGCCGGCGCGCCGTGACGCGCACGTGCTGCGGGCCCAGAGTCAGGCGATCGTGGTCGGTGCGGGTACCGTGCGCGCCGATGACCCGCGGCTGACGGCCCGCCTGGGCGACATCGTTCTCGAGCCGCTGCGGGTGGTGCTGGGCCACGCACCGGAGCGGGCCCGGGTGCGTCCGTGCCTCGAACATCAGGGTGATCTCGGCGCTCTGCTCGATGAGTTAGGTCAGTTGGACGTTGTGCAAGTACTCGTCGAGGGTGGACCGCGGACCGTCAGCGCCTTCCTCGACGAGCGGTTGGTGAATCGCGTCGTGTGGTACGCGGCGCCGGCGTTCGCGGGGTCACGCGAGACGGTAGGGGCTCTGTCGGAGCTCACGACGGCGTCGGTGGCGGCGCTACGGCGTGGTCACCTCGTCAACGTGCGCCAAATCGGCGATGATGTACGAATGGATGTGGAGGTCTGATGGCACTCTCGACGATAGAAGAGGCGCTCGACGCGCTGCGACGCGGCTCGATGGTTGTCGTCGTGGACGACGAGGATCGGGAGAACGAGGGTGACCTCATCATGGCCGCCGAGGACGTGACGACGGAATCGATGGCGTTCTTTCTCGAGCACACCTCGGGCGTGTTCTGCGTGCCACTCGAGAGCGCGCGCGCGGATCAGCTGGAGCTGCCGCTGATGGTGGTGGCTAATACCGAGGCGCAGCGCACGGCCTTTACGGTGACCGTGGACTATCGTCACGGCACCACGACGGGAATATCCGCGCACGATCGGGCCACCACGGTCCGTGCCTTGATCGATCCGGACACGCGGCCCACTGACCTCAGTCGACCGGGCCACATCTTCCCGCTTCGCTACCGACCGGGTGGCGTCCTGAAGCGAGCTGGACACACCGAGGCCACGGTCGACCTGTGCCGACTCGCCGGCAAGTTCCCTTCGGGTGTGCTGTGCGAAATCGTGACCGCGGACAAGTCGGGCATGGCCCGCCTGCCCGAGTTGACGGCGTTTGCCGAACACCACGGGCTACCCATCATCTCGATCGCGGACCTCATTCGTTACCGACGACGTCACGAGAAACTGGTGCGACGCGTGGCTCAGTCCACCCTGCCCACGGAGCACGGTGTCTTTCAGGCGGTGGTCTTCGAATCGGTACTGGACGGCGAGCAGCACCTGGCCCTGGTCTACGGTGACTTGGGCGAGGGGCGTGACATCCTGGTGCGGGTTCACTCGGAGTGTCTGACCGGTGACGTCATGGGATCGCTGCGCTGTGACTGCGGCCCACAGTTGCACACCGCGATGGCCAAGATCGCCGCGGAGGGCGCGGGTGTGGTGGTCTACCTGCGTGGACACGAAGGTCGCGGCATCGGTCTCGGCCACAAGATCCGTGCGTACGCTCTCCAAGAGGAAGGTCGTGACACGGTCGACGCCAACGTGGAGTTGGGTCTGCCGGTCGACTCGCGCGAGTACGGAATCGGTGCCCAGATCCTGGTCGATCTTGGAGTGGCGTCGATGCGGCTGATGACCAACAACCCGGCGAAGTATGGCGGTTTGGAAGGATTTGGACTCAACATCGTGGAGCGGGTGGCGATCGAGAGTCACCCGACGTCGTTCAATATTGACTATCTGCGCACCAAACGTGAGCGGATGGGCCACCTGCTGGGGGGACTCGATGACGTCGACGACTGAGACAGCATTCGACGCGGAGGTGGCGGGTCGGTTTCGCGCGCGCGTCGGAACCTACCTGGAAGGTCAGGCCGAGGGGCGGGGCCGGCGAGTGGCGTTGGCCTGCGCACGATTCAACGGTGGCGTGACACTGCGTCTGGTGGAGGGAGCCCTCGCGCGTCTCGATGACGCCGGCGTGGATCGGGCCGACGTGACTCTGGCGTGGGCGCCTGGCGCCTTCGAGTTGCCGATGGTGGCTCGCGCGTTGATCGAGTCACCACGACACGTGGACGCCGTGATCGCGCTCGGCGCGGTCATCCGCGGCGAGACCGGTCACTACGACCTGGTGGCGGGGGAGTGCGCTCGCGGACTGCAGGAGGTCCAGTTGGACACGGGCGTACCGGTGGTCTTTGGCGTGCTGACCACCGAGACGGTAGACCAGGCACTGGAGCGCTCGGCCCCCGACGAGACCAACAAGGGGAGCGAGGCGGCGACGACGGCCCTCGAGATGGTGTCGTTGCTCGCCCTGATCGGCGCCGATCGCGTCTCGTGATCGAGGGAGTGATTGACGAGTTCGACGCCTACACCGGTGTCGGTGTCGTGCGTGATTACGGGGGCGAACGGTTCTTCTTTCACTGCGTAGAGATCGCGGATGGCAGCCGCTCGATCGATCCCGGTACACCGGTGTGCGCACGACGCGCGGCGGGTCACCTCGGAATCGACGAGGCGCGAGTGGTCACGCCGTGGTCTCGGGACGTTGTAGTTTAGGTCCACTATGGCCGTACTGGGGGGTAACGCATACGCGGCGCGCCGCGTCACGTTCGGTGTCGCACCGCGACGAGTCGGGTTCCGTCACGGAGGGCGCGCGTGACGTCGTTGTCGCCGCTGCTGACGCTCGAGAGCGTGTCGGTGCGTTTCGGTGGTTTGCAGGCGCTACGTGACGTGTCCTTCGACGTCTCGACGGGAGAGATCGTGGGTCTCATCGGACCCAACGGCGCCGGCAAGACCACGGCGTTCAACGTAGCCTGTGGCTTCGTACGCCCGACGAGCGGACGGGTGCTTTTGCCCGCGGTGGGTGTGACCAACCCGCGGGCTACCCAACTGGCTCGCGCCGGTGTTGCCCGCACGCTCCAGGGCGTCGGGTTGTTTCCCCACGCTACGGTGCTCGAGAACGTTATGGCGGGTGGCCACATTCGCCCGGGTGGAGGGTTCGTGGGGGGGCTCCTGGGGCTGCCGCACGCGCAGCGAGCTGAACGACGCCTTCGTCATGACGCGGTGGCGATGCTCGAGCGTCTGGGCGTGGCGTCGTTCGCGAGTTCGCTGCCGGGAGCAATCCCCTACGGCGTGGCGAAGAAGGTGTCCGTGGCGCGCGCTCTGATGTGTGACCCTTCTCTCCTGCTGCTCGACGAGCCGGCGTCGGGACTCGACGAGGCCGAGCTCAGCGACTTCGCGTCGCTCATTCGAAACCTGCGCGCGACGATGGGAGTGCTGCTGGTGGAGCACAACATGGAGTTCGTGATGCCCCTGGTGGACCGACTGGTCGTGCTCGATTTCGGGCAGGTCATCGCGAGCGGGACGCCCGCCGAGGTGCGCGTGCACGAGGCCGTGATCGCCGCCTACCTGGGGGTGTCGGAGTGATCGTTGTCGATGATCTGTCGGTCTCGTACGGCGCCGTGCGAGCGCTACAGTCGGTGTCCTTCGAGGCCCCGTCGGGCGAGATCACGGCTGTTCTGGGAGCTAATGGCGCGGGTAAGACGACGCTACTGCGTACGATTAGCGGCCTCGTGGCTCCGCTCTCGGGCACCGTGCGTAAGGACGACGAGGTCCTCACCGGGCGAAAGACCGAGGATATTGTGCGCCTCGGTGTCGCGCACGTGCCCGAGGGTCGTGGCGTGATCGCGGAGTTCACGGTGGAAGAGAACCTACGACTCGGTTTTATGATCGCGCAAGGGTCGCTACCCGACGCGTTGGCCGAGCAGTACGAGATGTTTCCGGTGCTGGGTGAGCGGCGTCGTCAGGCCGCCGCGACGCTGTCGGGCGGTGAGCGCCAGATGCTCGCAATGGCGCGTGCCCTGATTGCACGACCCAGTGTGTTGCTCCTGGACGAGCCTTCACTGGGTCTCGCCCCACTGGTCACGGCTCAGTTGATGCAGCAGATTCGTGATCTGTGCGCCAAGGAGAGCTTGACGGTGGTGCTCGTCGAGCAGAACGCGTCCTCGGCGCTACGCATCGCTCAGCGCGCCGTGGTCTTACGGGTGGGCGTCGTGGTGGCCAACGACAGCGCCGTGGCGGTGCGCGACGACGAGAATTTGCGCCAGTACTACTTGGGGATGGTGGAGTAATGGATGCCTTTCTGACGTCGCGCAACGTGTCCGACGTGCTGGGTGGCCTGGCCAGTGGCGTGATCTACGCGCTCGTCGCGCTGAGTTTGGTCTTGATCTGGCGCTCGACGCGAATGCTCAACTTTGCTCAGGGCGCCATGGCCGTCTTCGCGACCTACATCGGCTTCGCCATCCTGGCTCCCTCGACTAATTATTGGGTCTCGATGGCCGTCGCGATCGTGGCGGGCCTGGTACTCGGTGGCGCCACCGAGCGAGTGCTGGTACGGCGGCTCTACGGCAAGCCGGAGATCAATCCGATTGTCGCGATGGTCGGGCTGTTGCTCGTGTTGGAGTCCGTGGCCGCGGCGATCTGGTCGACGTCCTCGCGGCCGTTGGCGACGCCCTTCTCGATCGTGGACTGGCAGCTCAACCACAAGCCGATGGCTCTCTCTCCCTTCGCCGTCTACGAAATCGTCACCTCCTTGGTGGTGATGGCCATCGTGGCGGCGCTCTTCCAGTACACGAAGCTGGGACTGCAGTTGCGCGCGGCGGCCCTGGCCCCGGAGGTGTCGCGGCTGCTCGGGGTTCGGGTGAGTCGTATGCTCACGATTGGCTGGATGCTCTCGACCGCGGTCGGTGCAGTGACCGCGGTGTTGGTGGCATCGAACTTCTTTACGGGTCTGACGCCGAGCGGAATGGACGGCGTGTTCGCCTTCGGCTTTATCGCCGCGGCGATTGGTGGTCTCGACAGTCCGGTGGGGGCAATGGTGTCGGGTCTCGCGCTGGGGGTGGTGTTCCAATTCGTGGGGGACTACGTGAACTCCAACGCGATCATTCTGGTCGCACTCGGGATGTTGATCGTGTCGTTGATGGTGCGGCCCAGCGGAGTCTTCACCCGCAGTGCTCAGCGGAGGGTGTGATGGAGCGAATCGTGGGGTCTCGCCTGAGTGTGGGCTTGTCGGTCACCGCAGTGGTGGCCGTGATCGTCGTGGTTCTGAGTTCCTCGACGCGCCTGGCGGTGGCCCTCGCCCTGGGTGTCGCCGTGCTCGGGGTGGGAGCCACGTTCGTGAGCCTGACGGCGGTTCGTCGTGATCATCCCGTGGCTACCAGGGCCCTCATCAGCGTGATCGTGATCGATCTCGCCATTTTTCTGACCTTTCGCGTGTCGGCCACCTCGAACTCCAACGTCGCCATCGGGGCCGCGATGGCGATCGTGCTGCTCGGCCTGTCGTTTCTCACCGGATCCTCCGGGCAGATCTCGCTCGGTAACGGCGCCTTCATGGGGGTGGGCGCCTTTACCGTGGGCATCTGGGCGGAGCATCATCCGACGACACCGCTGGTGGCGGTCTTGGTGCTGGCGACCCTGGCGGGCGCACTCGTCGGGTTGGTACTGGGGATACCGGCCACTCGCCTGCGGGGACCGTACCTGGCGGGGATGACGCTGGCCTTCGCCGTCGCCTTTGGCGCGATTCTCAACATGTTCAGTTCCTGGACGGGCGGGGACTCGGGTCTGCAGCTGCCCACGGCCGTGGTGGCTCCTCACTGGCTGGCGTCCTTCTTCGGGCCGACAGCGTCATCGCTCACTACCAGCAGCGCCTGGCTGGCTGACATCTCGATCGTGGTGACGGGCGTGGCGCTCTTTCTCATGGCGAATCTGTTCGCGAGTCGCATCGGGCGCGCGATGCGACTGGTGCGCGACAACGACGTCGCGGCGGAACTGGTGGGCGTATCCCTCCCCCGTGCCCGCGTCATCGCCTTCACGGTATCGGCAGCGTACGCCGCTCTCGGCGGGGCGCTGTGGACTCTCATTAACAACTCCGTGTCGCCGTCGACGTACAGCTTCGTGCTCTCCATCACCATCCTGTCACTGGTGGTGATTGGCGGTATTGGTACCATTCCGGGCGCCATTATGGGAGGAATTATCTACGCGTTCTCGACGGGCGCCATCTCGTGGCTGACCGCGCACTTGGGACTGAACCCCCAGGGCAATGTCGCGAGTCAGCTCGATGGCATCATCTTTGGAGGACTGCTCGTGATCACGATTCTCTTCGCGCCGCTGGGGATTGCGGGGCTCGTTCGTCACGGATGGCGTTGGTGGCGCCGTGCCCGACCAACGGGAATCGTGCAGTGACTTGCAACGCTTCGTGGCAGCGTCTACTGTCACAGCGCACGGAGTTACCCGTGAGTTGGAAAGTGGGGGGACGTTATGACATTTAGTCGGATGAGGCGTGCGGCAGTGGGGGCGGCGGCACTCTCCGTCGTGACCGGTATGGCGACGCTGACGGGATCGGTGGCGGCGCAGGCGGCCCCGGCGACGCCGGGTGTTACCGCACACCAGGTAACCATTGGCGCCACCGTACCTCTCACGGGGATCGCGGCCACTGGCTACAGCGAGGTCGCCAAGGCCGCGAACGCGGTCTTCTCGTGGGTGAACCATCACGGCGGAGTCAACGGTCGTCGAATCAACTACATCATCAAGGACGACTGCTACGGCACGCCGGGCTTCGGGTGCACGGGCAATCCCAACACGGTGCAACTGACCAAGGAGTTAATCCAGACTCCCGTGTTCGCGACGGTGGGGTCGTTGGGCACGCCCACCCAGGCCCCGGTGCGATCGCTGCTGGCGAGTGCGGGCGTGCCACAACTGTTCGTCAACTCGGGATCCGAGGAGTGGAACGCCCCTAAGAAGTACCCGGGCCTGTTCGGCTGGCAGACGAGTTACGCCGTGGAGAGCAAGATCATCGGGACCTACCTGAAGGCTCACTACAAGGGCCAGAAGATCTGCTTCCTGGGCCAGAACGACGACTTCGGTGGCGGCGGCTTGCTCGGACTGCGCGACGTGGGAATTAATCCAACCGACGTGGTCATGTACAGTCCGGCGGGTCTGGTGACGGGTGGGGCCGGCTACTTTACACCCTTCATTCAGAAGTTCCAGAGCGACGGATGCACCCTGGTCTACCTGGACACCATCCCCCAGGCTACGGACGCGGCTCTGGGCAACGCGGAGGCACTCAGCTACAAGCCGCAGTGGGCGATCTCGAGCGTCGGGGCCGACCCGATCACGGTCGGACTCGCCTTCGCGGGCAAGCCCGATCCTGAGGTCGGCGCCATCTCCTTCAGCTACCTGCCGGCCTCGACGGCGCCGAGTCAGTGGCGTTCGTGGATGCGCAAGATCCTGATGGCCGACAAGACGGACTTTCCGAACTTTACGAGCACGACGCCGATGGACGGCAACATGGCCTACGGGATCGGTTGGGGCGTCGCCTTCGTCGAGACGTTGAAGGCCGCGGGACGCACCTTTACGCGGGCGAGTTTCCTGCACACATTGTTGACGACGACTCTGCAGACGCCGGCGCTGGTGCCGCTCAAGTACTCGGCGACCAACCACCAGGGACTTACGGGCGGGTACATCGTTAAGGTCTCGTCGCCGACGTCGACGACGGTGCTGGATCACACGGTCTACACCACCGGTCCGACCAAGGGGAGCAAGTTGGTGGCGACCAAACTGCTGAGCACCAAGGTCCCCGCCTGGCTCATCAACTAACCCCGGGGCGATATCGTCGGTTGACACCCCGACGGCGGCGGACGCTAGCCCGTCGCCGTCGGGGTGTCGCTCTCGCTCGTGTGGCGTGAGTCCGTCGCCGGGGTGTCGCCGGGCGAGTGCCGTGCGGGGTCGGCGGCGCGAACGTACACCTGCTGCACTTCGGCGAGTGCCTGGCGGTAGAGGTCGCGATGCTCGCCCAGCCTCTCGCCGCCGGCGGTAATCATCGCCGCGACCACGTCGATCGTCACCTGGGCCGCGGGCAACTGGGGTGGCTCGCCGGCGAGGTGAATCGCCGCGAGTTGGAGCAGGTGCAGAATGTGATTGCCCAACACCACGTCAATGGGGGTGGCTCGAAGGATCTCCCGCTCGTCGTCGGTGTCCTCACTCACGGTTCCAGGGTAGTGGGCGCAACCACGCGGCGCGAGTAAGTGCCCACTCAGCGGTGGCCCTGGGAGGGAGGCCACCGCTGAGTGGCGGAGCGGCTAGGACAAACCGTGATGCGGGCGCGATCGTGGGGGGTCGATCGTGATTCGCGGCGTCGGGTCTAGCGGCACCCCACTACGGTACGGCGGTTGGCTAAAGGGGGAGCAGCGAGCGGATAAGGAGTGGGTAAGAGTCCCACGTGCGGCCTGCTAACCTGGCCCGAGTACACCGCAAGTGAGGTTGGCGAGGCCAACGTCCACCCGGCCACGAGATGTGCGTCGGGTTTTAGGAGTTTGGACCCCGCTTGCTGTGGTGACGCGTGGAGTGTCGCACGAGGCAAGGAGAGGGATATCGCAACAGTGCCTGGAGACCACCGGGTCAACGATCGTATTCGGGTCGAGACGATTCGACTGATCGACGAAGAGGGCAATCAGCGTGGCGTTATGGTCACGCGCGAGGCCCTGGCGATGGCTCGGAGCCTTGATCTGGATCTCGTCGAGATCGCGCCGACGGCGAGTCCGCCGGTCTGTCGCATCATGGACTACGGGAAGTTCAAGTTCGACGAGGCCCAGAAGGCCAAGGAGTCGCGACGCAAGTCGGTCAACGTCGGGGTGAAAGAGATGAAGTACCGCCCCAAGATCGGACCCGGCGACTTTGACACCAAGACGCGACTCGTGGAGAAGTTTTTGGGCGAGGGGCACAAGGTGAAGATCACGATCATGTTCCGCGGGCGCGAGTCGGCCCATCCGGAGTTGGGTCGTAAGATTCTCGATCGGCTCGTGGAGCGGCTGGGCGATGCGGCGAAGGTCGAGTCATCCGCGAAGCTCGACGGGCGCAATATGACGATGGTTCTTGGTCCCGATCGACGGGCCAAGGCCAAGATTTCCGACGACGGTGGTACGGAGGTCGCGACTGACGCGCCCACGGAGCCAACGATCACAGCACACGAGGAGGGCTGAGATGCCGAAGATGAAGACGGACAGCGGCGCCAAAAAGCGCATCAAGGTGACGGGAACGGGTCGGCTTCGCCGGCGTAAGGCGTTCCGTGGTCACATCATGGAGAAGAAGACGTCGGTACGCGCTCGTCGCCTTGGTCGCGAGACGGACATCTCGCCCGGGATCGAGAAGCGCGTCAAGAAGATGCTGGGTCTGTAGAGAGTCGATCGAGGAGAGAAGAGAGTCATGGCACGCGTCAAGAGGGCGGTGAACGCCAAGAAGCACCACAAGGCGGTACTCGAAGAGGCGAAGGGCTACTACGGGGACCGTAGTCGCACGTTCCGTGCGGCCAATCAGGCGGTCCAGCACTCGGGGGTCTACGCTTTTCGCGACCGGCGCGCGCGTAAGGGGGAGTTCCGCAAGTTGTGGATCCAGCGCATCAACGCGGGCACGCGGGCGTACGGCGTGAGTTACAGCCGTTTCATCGCGGGTCTGCGTGAGGCCGGTATCGAAGTGGACCGGCGGGTTCTCGCGGATCTGGCGGTGAACGACGAGGCGGCGTTCGCCGCCCTGGTCAACCAGGCCAGCGCCGCTCTGACGAAGTAGGCCGTGGCCGAGGCGCTGGGCGCGTCGCACGCGCACGTGCGACGTTTGCGCCGGCTCGGGCGGCACCGAGGTGATCGCCGAGAGCAGGGGGCGTGCGTACTCGAGGGTCCCGACCTGATCTCGGCGGCTCGTGAGAGCGGACACGGCCTCGAGATGCTCTTCGTCGCGAGTGGACGCCGCGAGTCGTTCGTCGCGCTCATTGACGACGTCATCCTCTCCGGGGTGCCGGTCGTCGAGGTGGATCCCGCGGTTCTCGCACGCGTGGCGCCCGCGGTTACCCCGCAACCGATTGTGGCCATCGCGTCGTGGCCGCTGGTGGCCCTCGACGCCGTGGCCCTGCGCGGCCTCGTCGTGGTCGCTCACGACCTGCGTGATCCGGGTAATGCGGGCACCATCATTCGATCCGCGGATGCCGCGGGCGCGACGGGGGTGGTCTTTAGCGGCGACAGCGTCGACCCTACGAACCCCAAGGTTTTACGGGCCAGCGCGGGATCGATCTTCCACATTCCCGTGGCGGTAGCCTCATGGGCCGACACGTTGGCTCGCGCTCGACGTGAGGGCGCACGTACCTGGGCGACGGTGGTGCACGGTGCGACGGAACTGCGCGACGTGTCCTTCGCTGGCACCACCGTCGTCGTGATCGGCAACGAGTCGGCGGGATTGGATGACGCGACGGTGGCGAGTTGCGACGGGACACTGCGCATCGCCATGGCCGGTACTGCCGAGTCGCTGAACGCGGGTGTGGCCGCCTCACTCATCGCTTTCGCGGCGCAGTGGTGGCGTGACGATCACGGCGACCCCGTGTCAGGTCGTAGCCTTACGGGATTATGACGACGTCTTCTTCCTTTGACGACCTAGCCGAGCGGTCGCGCGAGCTTCTGGCACTTATCGAGTCGGCGGGTTCACTAGACGAGCTGCGTCAGTCCGAGCCGGTCCTGATCGGCAAGAGATCGCCTCTCGCCGCGTGGCAGAAGTCGTTGGGGTCGTTGGACGCGGCCCAGCGTGCCGAGGCCGGTGCGCGTCTTCAGGACGTGCGTCGCCAGGTGCAGACCGCGCTGGCGCACCGTCGCGAGGTGCTGGAGCGGCGTGCTCGTGACGAGAGGGCCGCGCAGGACCGCCTCGACCTGGGCGATGTCGTTGTTCGTTCGGTGAGCGCGCCGCTGCGCGCGGGGCATCCCGGGTTGGTGGCGACGACTCAGCGCGAACTCGAGGACGTTTTTGTCGCGATGGGCTTCACCGTGGTGGAGGGCCCCGAGGTCGAAACCGACTGGTACAACTTCGAGGCGCTGAATATTCCGCCGGCGCACCCGGCACGGGGAATGTGGGACACCTTCTACGTCGACCTGGGTGAGCCGGAGACGGTGGTGCTGCGCACGCACACGTCGCCCACTCAGGTTCATCTGATGGAGGCCGCCGTGGCGGAGGGCACACTGCCCATTCACGCGGTGGCACCGGGCCGCTGCTTTCGACGTGACACCCCCGACGCTCGCCACCTGGCGGTGTTCCACCAGATTGAAGGCCTCGTCGTCGATCGCGACGTGACCTTTGCGGACATGGCGGGTGTGATTGAGACGTTCACCCGCGCGTACTTCGGTCCCGACATCACGTCGCGCTTGCGTCCCGCCTACTTCCCCTTTACGGAGCCGTCGGCGGAGTTCGAGATCACGTGCACGATCTGTCGTGGCGCGGGGTGTCGTACCTGTTCGTCGACGGGGTGGATCGAGTTGGGTGGGTGCGGCATGGTGGATCCGGCGGTGTTCGAGGCCGTGGGTATCGACGTCGAGCACTGGCAAGGCTTCGCCTTCGGCTTCGGTATCGATCGGTGCGCGCAGATGCGCTTCGGCATTGCGGACATGCGTGCGCTGGTGGAGAACGACGTGCGCTTCGTAGGGCAGTTCTCGTGAGGGTCGCACTGTCATGGCTCCGTGAGTTGGTGGACATTCCCGAGAGTGCGGACGAATTGCGCGAGATTCTGGACGATCTGGGTCTCGTGGTCGAGGCGATCGAACGGGTGGGTGAGCCTCTCGAGGAGGTCGTCGTCGCTCGCGTCGATGAGATTCGCCCCATTGCCGGCGCTGACCGCATTCGCCTCGTCGTCGTTGACGCCGGAAGTGGGCCGCTCGAGATCGTATGCGGGGCAACAAACTTCGACGTGGGCGATCACGTACCTCTGGCGCGAGTGGGTGCCGTGCTGCCCGGTGACGTCGTCATTTCCCGGCGCCAGATGCGCGGTGTGACGAGCAACGGCATGCTGTGCTCGTCACGTGAACTCGGGCTCAGTGACGACGCCGAGGGGTTGATGCTGCTTGAGGGTGTGCAGGACCGGCTCGGTGAGCCGCTGCACGAGGTACTGGAGATTGCGAGTGACGTGATCTTTGATATCTCCATTGAGGGCAATCGACCCGACGCGTGGTCGGTGATGGGAGTGGCGCGCGATCTCGCCACGCGGCTGAACCGGACGCTGCGATCACCGCGAGTTGCGACGACGCACTCGACGACGATGACGACCGCCGACGTGGCGAGCGCGGGCATCGACGACCCGTACCTGTGCGGACGGCTCGTGGTGTCCGTGGTGCGCGGGGTGCACGTGGGGCCGTCACCGGTGTGGGTGACACGGCGCCTGGAGAGTGCGGGGCTGCGACCAATCTCCAACGTGGTGGACGCGTCGAATCTCGTGATGCTGGAAATGGGCCAGCCGACGCACCCCTACGACGCGTCACGCGTCGCGGGTCGCACGTTGCGTGCTCGCCGCGCGCGGCCGCAGGAGCGACTGATCACCCTCGACGGGGTGACGCGTGATCTCGCGCGCGCCGGGCGAGGACTTGGTGACACCGGCGTCGACTGCGTGATCGTCGACGGCGAGGATACCGTGCTGGGGCTCGCCGGCATCATGGGTGGCGCCGCGAGTGAGATCACCGCCGACACGACCGAGATACTCCTCGAGGCGGCGTACTTCGATCCGATGACCATCGCGCGGTCCTCGAAACGTCACGGTCTACGCACCGAGGCCTCCGTGCGATTCGAACGAGGGGTGGACCCCGAGTTGGCCCCGCGTGCGGTGGCTCGCTTCGTGGCTATCCTCCGCGAAAGCTGTCCCGACCTCGAATGGCTGTCCGATCCCGTGGACGTGCGCGGCATGGTACCGACTCCGCCCACCGTGGAGTTGCGCCGGGGGGATGTCGAAAGAATCTTGGGAGTGTCGCTGGATCGCGACGAGGTGACCCGGCTCCTGGAGGGGCTGGGATTCTCGGTCACCGCGGGTTCGACCAGCCTCTTCGTCACGGCGCCCAGCGCCCGCCTCGACGTGCGCCACGGCGCGGCGGGCCGTGCGGACGTTGTCGAGGAGGTCGCGCGCCTTCACGGGTACCGTCGACTTGCTCGGCGGGCACCGTCGTGGGCCGAGCCGGGGGCGTTGAACTCTCGAACTCGTTTGCGTCGCCGTGTGCGCGACGTCGCGGTCGATCTGGGAATGTACGAAGTGTGGACGCCCACCCTCGTGAGCGACGACGAGTTCGACCTGGTGGCACGTGGCGACGAGCGTGTACGCATCACGAACCCTCTGGCGAGCGGCGACTCCACGCTGCGCGCGACGCTGCTCACGGGCGTGGTGCGCGCGTGGGCGCGCAACGTGGAACGGGGCCTGGGCGACGTCATTGTGGGCGAGATCGGCACGGTGTTCACGCATCCCTCCCGAGGTGGTGGACGACCAACGCGCGGTGGAGTCGCCGGCGCGACGACGTTGTCGCTGCCGGGCGAGCACGAACGGTTGACGGTAGTGCTCGGACGGGTGCACGACGACGCGGCGACGGCGGTGGCCTGGTGGTCGGTCATGGCGGATCGCCTGGGCCTCGCGGATGTCGTCGTTCGCTCGAGCGACGACATGGGGGGTGGGTTGCACCCGACTCGAGGCGCGCAGCTCGTCGATCGGACGACCGGAGCCGTGCTCGGCCGGGTGGGCGAAGTGGAAGCGGAACTGGTGGCGGCGCTCGTGCCCGGGCTACGTGAGCGCCGCGTGGGCGTGCTCGATCTCGATCTCGACGTAATCGCGGATCCGGCCCGAGCACGACGACGTGACAACGACGCCACGGTACCTAGTCGCTATCCGAGCGCGCTGTTAGACCTCGCGCTGGTGACACCCCAGTCGGTTCATGTTCAGGATCTGGCTTGGGCGCTGCGAACGGCATCGCCACTGGTGGAGTCGGTTCACGTCTTTGACGTCTTTCGCTCGGAGAACCTGCCCGAGGGGACCCGCAGCGTAGCGTTCGCCATTCGCCTGGGCTCTAGTGAGCGTACGTTGAGCGACGACGAGATTCGCCTGGTGCGCGAGAGTCTCCTCGCGAGCGCGGCCTCGCTGGGTGCGACTCTGCGGTAGAACGGGCCGGGAGCGAACTGTCCGGTAAGTTGGTCGGGTGACTGAGTTTGTGCCTCTGGCGGAGCCGGGGCGACATTTCACGCGGAGCCGCCGCGTCCGCCTGGGCGACGTGGATGTTGACGGCGTACTGCGTCCCGATGGCGTGGCGCGCTATCTGCAGGACGTCGCCGGGGACGATGCGGACGATAGCGTCATCATTAGTGAGGATGTGTGGGTGGTCCGTCGCACCGCGCTACGTATCGCCCCGGGTGGTGCGTGGCCGCGCCTGGGCGAGGAGGTGTCGCTCACGACGTGGTGTGCGGGCACCGGCGCGGCGTGGGCGGAACGGCGAACTGACCTGCGAGTGCGTGATCGGCTCATGGTAGAGACGGTCGCTCTGTGGGTACCGGTCGATCCGACGGGGCGGCCACTGCGCTTGCGGCCCACCTTCTTTGAGGTGTACGGAGAGGCGGCCGCCGGTCGCCGCGTGTCGGGCCGGGTGACCGTGGTGGCGCCGCCCGCCTGGAGCGCTCGGCGACCGTGGTGCGTGCGTCGTAGCGACCTCGACGTCATCGGCCACGTCAACAATGCCGCGGTGTGGTGCGCACTCAGCGAGGTCGCCAGCGAGTCGGTGCGTTACGCCTCGTTGGTGCATCACGGCCCGATCGGCGCTCAGGACAACGTGGAGATGGTGCACGAGCCGGGCCGAGTATGGCTACTGGTTGACGGAGATGTTCGCGTCGCGGGTGAGTACCGCGTCGAGTGATCGATTCGCGCCACTGGTCGCGACGAAGCTGCCGACGAGGACGAGTGGGAAGCCCAGAATGATTCCCAGGGTGAGCGGCTCGCGCAGGAAGGCGATGCCGAGAACCACCGCGAGAGCAGTGTTGGCGTAGGTGACGACGACGCTTCGCGTCGATCCGATCGTCGCGACGAGTTCGTAGAACACGACGAAGGCACCCGCGGTGCACAACAGTGCGAGTGCGGCCATCGACCACCCGGTCTGGGCGTCGATGTGCGTGGGCCAGTGCGTGATGCTCCAGGGAATCCAGGCCAGCGCGACGAGTCCCGTCGCCGTGGCTACCACGGCGACACCCGGAACACCCTGAAGTTTGGTCGCCAGGATGATGGGTCCGAGGGTGTAACCCACGCACACGACGAGCATGAGCGCGATCCACTTCAGCGAGCCGCCCTGAATACTGAGTCCGACGAGCAGAGCGACGCCGAGCGCTCCCACGCCTAACCCGACCAGGCGGCGCGTGGTGACGCGCTCCTCCGTACGTCGGATGCGCTGGGCCACGACGGAGAAGAGGGGCACGGCGCACACGAGCAGACTCGTCAGTGAACTCGTGATGTGACGTTCCGCGGTAGCCATCAGGTACCAGGGGATGCCGAACTCGGATGCGCCGAAGGCCACGATCCATCCCAGGTGCGCCCGGATTCGCTTTCCGTATCCGCGACCGAGAACCAGGGGTGCCAGCACGAGCGCGGCCGGCCCCGTTCGTCCGAGGACGAGGACACCCGGATCAAGCTGGCGTACCGCGACGCGCATGAGCAGGTAGGGAATCCCCCAGAGGACCGTCATGATGGCGAAGAGCACCCAACCGCGACGTGACATAACCGTAGTGTAAGCGATGGACACCGATTTGCAGTTTTTGTTGTTTGTGTGCATAAAATGGCAATGTGCGAGTAGGGATTGTGGGCGCGACCGGGTACGCGGGACTGGAGTTGCTCCGCCTCGCCGCGTCGCACCCGGACTTCGAGGTGGTGGTGGCGACGGGTGAGCGTCACGCGGGTGAGCACGTGGCGACGTACGCTCCCGCGCTCGCGGCGCTGTATCCGACGCTAATCTTCGCGTCGCGTGATCAGCTGGAGAGTGCCGCGCCTGAGCTGGTTTTCGTGGCGTTGCCGCACGGCCACAGTCAGCCGATCGTGGCGGACCTGGTGTCGCGCGGGATAGCCGTCGTGGATCTCGGTGCCGACTTCCGGCTCAAGGATCCGACGACGTACGCGCGGTGGTACGGCGACGAGCACCGCGCGCCCGACCTGCTCTCGAGGGCGGTCTACGGTCTCGTCGAGCGCCATCGACAGGAACTTGACGGGGCACGGCTGATCGCGTCCCCGGGGTGCTACCCCACCGCGACGGCGCTGGCCATGGGCCCCTTCGTCGATCACGACTTCGTCGACGCGTCGTCGGTTATCGTGAACGCTCTGAGCGGAGCGTCGGGCGCCGGGCGCTCACCGAGCGATCGGCTCCACTTCGCGCGGCTGGCCGGCAATGCCGAGGCCTACGCGCTCACCGCCCATCGTCACACGCCTGAAATGGAGGCGGAGTTGGGCGTTCCCGTCCTGTTCACGCCTCACCTCGTCCCCGTGAGCCGCGGAATGCTCGTGAGCGCCTACGCGCGAGTGGCGTCCCCGGCGACGACCAGCGACGACGCGATGGAGCTGCTGGATCGGGTCTACCGTGACGATCCGTTCATCGTGGTCAGTCACGAACCACCGACGTTGAAGGATCCACTGGGAAGCAACGTGTGCTTCGTGAGTGCCCGCGTGGACCCACGTACGGGATGGCTGATCGCCATGAGTTCGCTGGACAATCTGGTGAAGGGAGCCGCGGGGCAGGCCATTCAGGCGTGGAACGTCGCGAGTGGCCGGCCCGAGACGAGGGGACTGCCGCGATCGGGGGTGACGCCGTGAGCCGCATCGTGATCAAGCTGGGCGGCCACGCGATGCACGACGCACGTATCAACACTCCGGCACTGGAGCAGTTGGCCCAGGACGTGAGCGCGCTGCGTCGCGGTGGTGACGAGGTGGTCATCGTGCATGGTGGAGGTCCCCAGATCGCCTCTCTTTTGACGCGACTCAACGTGCGCGAGGTGTTTCACGAAGGACTGCGGGTCACCGATACCGCCACGCTCGAGGTCGTGGCTCTGGCGCTCGGGTCGCTCAATCAGGTGGTGACCGCGGCCCTGAACCGGGCGGGTCTTGAATCGGTGGGGTTGAGCGGGGCCGACGCGTCGTTCCTGCGCGCCTCGATGCTCGGCGACGCCTGGGGACGCGTCGGCGCCGCGCCGCGCGTCGACGTCTCCGTGGTCACGCGAGTGTGGGATGCCGGCTGGATACCCGTCGTCAGCCCGCTCGCGGTCGACGACGACGGCCAACTACTCAACTGCAACGCGGACACGGTGGCCGGTGCTCTCGCGGGTGCGCTCGAGGCGACGACGCTGCTCCTATTGAGCGATGTCGATCAACTACGACGTGATCCCGATGACCCGCGGACGGCTCTGGACCACGTCAGCAGTGACGAGGTCGACGCGTTGTTACACGCGGGGGCGGCCCGTGACGGGATGCGGCCGAAGATGCGCGCGGCGCTGGATGCCCTGCAGGGGGGTGCGCGACGCGTCGTACTGGCCGACGGACGTCGCGAGCACGCCGTCGCCGGTGCCATCGCCGGTACGACGCCCGTGACCGAGGTTCGAGCCAGTGACTGAGCGATTCGTGAGTGAGGAGTCCCCGTGACCAAGACCCAGCGTCAACACCGCATCAGCGAGTTGTTGGAGAGTGACGTGATCTCGACGGCGGCTCAAGTAGTGGCGCGCCTGCAGAGCGAGGGGATCGCGGCCACGCAGGCGACGGTGACGCGCGATCTCAACGAGCTCGGCACGATCAAGATTCGTGACGAGTACGGGTCGCGTCGCATTGTTCTGGCGTCGACGCCCGCGATCAGTTCCGCTCCGATTGACCACTTACGCCGGATGATGGGCGAGTGGGTGGTCTCGGTGGCCTCGTCGGCGAATCTCGTCGTGATCCGCACGCCTCCGGGATGCGCGCACGTCGTGGCCTCGGCGCTGGATCGCAGCGCCCTGGCCGACGTGCTGGGCAGCGTGGCTGGGGATGACACAATTGTGGTCATTGCCAGTGACGAGCACGGCGGCGCGGCGTTGGCGGCGACTTTTCGCGATTTGGCGGGCATCGCCCCAGTACGTAACGAGAAGAAGAGGAAGGGGACACCACGATGACCAAGCGCGTGGTACTGGCCTACAGCGGAGGACTCGACACGTCGGTCGCTGTGCGCTGGATGATGGAGAACTGGCACGTGGAGGTGGTCGCGGTCCTGGTGAACGTGGGCCAAGATCCGGAGAGTTCCGAGAGTTTGGACGCCATCCGTCAGCGGGCGCTCGCGGCGGGAGCGATCGACTGCGTGATCGTCGATGCTCGCGATGAGATGGCCGAAGAGTTTTGTGGGCGGGCTATCGCGACCAACGCGCTCTACGAGGGAAAGTATCCGCTCGTCTCGGCGCTGTCGCGCCCGGTAATCGTGCGTCACCTGGTAGCTCAGGCGCGCGTGTTCGAGGCGCAGGCGGTAGCGCACGGCAGCACGGGTAAGGGTAACGACCAGGTTCGATTCGAGGTGGGCGTTCACGCCTTGGCTCCGGATCTGGAGGTGCTGGCACCGGCTCGCACGTGGGGAATGACTCGGGCCGACTCCGTGGACTACGCGGCGCACTGGTCTATCCCGATTCAGGCGACGAAGGACAAGATCTACTCGATCGATGAGAATCTGTGGGGCCGCGCGATCGAGTGTGGCGACATTGAGGATCCGTGGGCCGCACCGCCCGACGAGCCGTACACGTTGACTCGGGTGCGCACGAGCGAGCCCGTCGAGTTCATCGTCTCCTTTGTCGAGGGACGACCCACGGCGCTCGACGGGCAGGTTATGGCGCCGGCCGCGTTGATCGCGGCTCTCAATGATCGAGTCGGTGCCACGGGGTTCGGCCGCGTGGATATGGTCGAGAACCGGCGTGTGGGGATCAAGAGTCGTGAAGTGTACGAGTGCCCGGCAGCGCTGGCGCTCATTATGGCTCACGGTGACCTCGAGGACCTGACCCTCGAGCGCGACGTGCATCACGAGAAGCGTCGGTTGGAGACTCGCTGGACGGAGCTGGTCTACGACGGGCTCTGGTTCTCGCCCCTGAAGGAGGCTCTCGACGCGTTTGTCAGCGAGACCCAGCGCTACGTCACCGGCGACGTACGGCTGCGGGTCGATCCTCCGGGTGTGGCTCGCGTCGTGGGTCGGCGCAGCCCCTTCGCCCTCTACGATCACGATCTGGCCACCTATGACGCGGACGACGCCTTCCACCACGAGGATTCGGTAGGGTTCGTGCGGATCTTCGGACTGGGTGTGCAGACCTGGGCTGCCCGTCAGGGCGCTCGACACGCCACGCCCGGCACATGACCTTGTGGGGTGGCCGCTTTACGCGGCCGATGTCGCGGGCGCTCTGGGAGCTTTCCGAGAGTTTCTCCTTCGATCACGCCCTGTACGCTCACGACATTCTGGGCTCGCGAGCGCACGTGCGCGGGCTCGCTCGGGCGGGGTTGCTCACCCACGACGAGGCTCGTGAGTTGGATCGGGTTCTCGTGATTATTGAGGGCGAGTTCGCCGCGGGAACCTTTGAGCGCCGTGAGCAAGACGAGGACGTGCACATGGCGATCGAGCGGCGGGCCACCGAACTCGCGGGCCCTATCGGGGAGCGTCTGCACACCGCGCGGAGCCGAAACGATCAGGTGGCCACGACGTTGCGGCTCTTCACTCGTGACGCCCTGTGCGCGATAAGCGATGAGGTTCTGGATCTGGTGGATGCGCTGGTGGAACTGGGGGACCGTGACGACAACGCGTATCTCCCGGGGTATACGCACCTGCAGCGAGCGCAGCCGGTTCTTCTGGCACACCACCTGAACGCGCACGCGTGGGCACTGCTGCGCGACGTGGATCGATTCGTGGACGCCCGAGAGAGGCTGAATGTGTCACCCCTGGGCGCCGGCGCGCTGGCGGGCACGTCGCTGCCTATCGATCCTGCGGCGACGGCGTCGTGGTTGGGCTTTCGCGAACCCTTCCCCAACTCTATGGATGCCGTGAGCGATCGGGACTTCGTGGCCGAGACGTTGTCCGACCTCGCACTGCTGGGCGTGCACCTGTCGCGTATGGGTGAGGAGTTGGTCCTGTGGACGAGCGCGGAGTTCGCATTCGCCTCCCTCGGTGACGATTTCACGACCGGCTCGTCGATGTTGCCACACAAGAAGAACAGCGACGTCGCCGAGCTAGCTCGAGGGAAGAGCGGTCGCATGGTGGGGAACTTGATGGGTTTGCTCACCGTGCTGAAGGGATTGCCGCTGACTTACAATCGCGATCTCCAGGAGGACAAGGAACCGCTCTTCGACTCCCTGACTCAGGCATCGCTCGTCGTGACCGCACTCGCCGGCGCCTACCGATCTCTCACGTTTAACTCGGCGGTGGCCGAACTCGCCGCCAACGACGAGTTGCTGGGCGCGATCGATGTCGCCGAGCGATTGGTCTCTGACGGTGTGCCCTTTCGACGAGCTCACGAACTGGTGGGTCGGGCGGTGGGAGAGGCCGTCGCCGGCGGAATCCCCTTACGTGACGTGGTGGCTGCGACGACCCCGCTCGCGGCGTACGCCGACGTGTTTGACGCGGGCTACACCTTGGCCAGCCGGCGGTCACCCGGCGCAGCAGGGCCGGCGGCCCTAGAGGCTCAACGCGTGCGGCTGGATGCGGAGCGGCACCGGGCGCGCTCGCGTGTCACCGTCGTAACCCCCTCGCTGCCAACCCTGTGACAGGACTACGCCACACTGGTGGAGTGACAGTTCGGGCGCGAGAGAAGGGTGTGGCGTGAGCGACCGCCTCGTGACGCCGTCGATGATCACGGCGTGGCTGTCGTGTTCGCACTACGTGACACTTCGCCACGCCGTGGAGAGAGGCGCGGTCACCTTCGAGCCCGCTCCTATGGGGACCTTCGCCCAACTCCTGGTGGACAAGGGGAACTCTCACGAGCGTGAGTGCCTCGACGCGTTTGAGCGTGAAGGTCGGGAGGTCTACCGAGTGCCCACTCGTCGCGATGACGAGACGTTCACACAGTGGGTGGAACGGGTGGGCAATCCCTTGAACGACGACCACGACGTGATCTACCAGATGCCTTTCGCTCACGGCGGTATGCGCGGTATCGCTGACTTTCTGGTTCGAGTGGACGATCCGCAGCGTGGCTTCTCTCACTACGAACCCATTGACGCCAAACTCACGCGTCACAACGCCAAGCCGGGACACGTGTTGCAGTTGTGCTTCTACGCCGACGCGCTGGAGAGTCTGACGGGATCACCCCCACGAGCGATGCACCTGTGGCTGGGATCCGGAGATCTCGAGAGCCTGGTGGTCGAGCAGTTTCGACCGTACTGGCGCCGGTTGCGTCAACAGTTACGGCTGGCGGTGAACCAGGAACCCGCGCTGGACGACAGTACACCGCAGCCGTGTGACCACTGCGAGGTGTGCGAGTTCGCACCACGTTGCGAAGCTCAGTGGCGCGACGCGGACTCGCTGACCTACGTGGCGTCGATTCGTCCGTCCGAGCGGGCCGCCCTCGAGCGTGGCGGAGTGACGACCCTGCTCGAGTTGGCTCAACGCGACGAGCCGGTACCGGATGTACCCGCGACCAGTTTGTCGCGTCTGCACCGGCAGGCGTCGCTCCAGGTGGCCACGCGTACGCACGGGGGCACGGTACCGCGCTACGAGATTTTGGAGCCCAGCGACGATCCGCTCTACGGGCACGGGTTCGAACTGCTCCCGGCACCGAGCGACGGTGACCTGTTTTTCGACTTCGAGGGCGACCCCTTCTGGAGCGCCCGTGATGATCTTTTCTTTCTGGCGGGCCTCTACCTGTGCGGCGATGACGGTGAATGGCGCTACGACGCACGCTGGGCGCACGATCTGGATGAACAGGCACGCATGATTCACGACCTCGTCGTCGACATTGCGCAGCGCCGTGCCGCCTTCCCGTCGATGCACGTGTACCACTACAACCACACGGAACGTTCGGCTCTCGAGCGCCTGACGAGGGGAACTGACTCCGAGGGGCTCCTGCAGGATCTCGTTGACGGTGGCGTTTTCGTGGACTTGTACGCCGTGGTGCGTAACGCCCTCGTCGTAGGAACCGAGTCGTACGGGCTCAAGTACCTCGAGCGGCTCGCGGGGTTCCGTCGCAGCGGGGGCATTGAGCAGGGCGCGGGGGCCGTGATCGAGTACGAGGCGTTCGTCCAGACCGGCGACTCCCGACTACTCGAGGACATTGCGCGCTACAACGAGGATGACGTGGCGGCGACTAAGGCGTTGCGCGACTGGTTAGTGGATCACCGTCCCGCCCACCTCGCGTGGCGTGAGGACATCGACGAGGAACCGCCCCACTACGACACCGATGAACTCGTTCGTCAGCTTCACATGGCCGATCCGGAGAGCCCCGCCTATCTCTTGAGCGATCTCCTGAACTACTGGCGGCGTGAGCGAAGCGCGAGCACGACGCCGAAGTTTGCGGCAGCCGAGGGTGACGGCGAGGCGCTGTTGGCTCAAGGGGATTTCATCGCTGAACTCTCGCTCGTGGGCTTCGAGGAATCACTCAATGGACGGGGGAGGCCGACTCGCTACGCACGCCTTCGGTGGCCAGACCAGAACGTGGGGGAGGCGTTCGTCAACGGGTCCAGTGTTCTTTTCGTGGGCGCGGGAGCCGGACGAGGCTACGCGACGCTCTCGACGATCGATCGGGACACGCGCGAACTGGTTATACCCTGGAGCGAGCGGCACGAGAGTGAGGGGGTCGTACCGCGGGTGATGGCGGTGCACGAGTTCTTCAATACCCAGGTGAAGCAGTCGGCCCTCGTTCACCTGGCCTCTCAACTGCTCGAGTCGACGCCCGAGGATCCACCGCGGCGGGTAGCGCTAGATCTACTGACGCGCTCTCGCCCGCGCTTTAAGAACGGTCACGGTCCCCGGGACGGGATCTTTCACGATGACCTCGACGACATCGTGTCAGATCGGAA
>JAJYSU010000001.1:52880-104444 GCA_021793395.1 Actinomycetes bacterium | reverse complement strand
TACGAGAGGACCGGGACGAACGCAGCTCTCGTGTGACAGTTGTCCTGCCAAGGGCATGGCTGTTTTGCGACCTGCGGGTGGGATAAGCGCTGAAAGCATCTAAGTGCGAAGCCCGTTTCAAGATAAATTCACTCACTGGGTTAACCAGGTAAGGCCCGTGGCCAGACGACCACGTTGATAGGCCGGAAGTGTACGTGCGGTAACGCATTCAGCTGACCGGTACTAATCGGCCGAGGGCTTGGAGTTTGATGCTCGTGCTCGTTCTAGGACGCTCAAGGAGCCGGTTACGACCGGTTCCGGTTGCTACGGCAGCCGAGCGCATGATTTCCGGTGGTTATGGCGGTGGAGATATACCTGTTCCCATTTCGAACACAGCAGTCAAGCCCACCAGCGCCGATGGTACTTGGGGGTCCCCCCCTGGGAGAGTAGGACGCCGCCGGGATTTCTCGAACAACCCCCACCTTTACGGTGGGGGTTGTTCACGTTGGTGGCGCCATCGTGCGATAGAGGGGTGCGGATTCATGTCGGGCTGTGTGATGTCTGGTCGCTGAAGGGCGGCGGGCTGATCCGGGCGGTGACGGACGCCCTGGCGTGCGCTCGGGTGCCAGTGAGTACGGCGCATGATGCGTTCGCTATTCATAGCGAGGTTTCCTAGACTGACCGGGTGTCTAGCTCAAGTAACCCCCCTCGTCGAACGCCCCGCAACGTTGATCGCGAGGGCGGTTCACGCCGTGAGGGTTCCTCGCGAGACTTCGGGGCTGGTGGGTCGCGGCCGGGTCGTCCGGTAAGTCGCGAGGGTCGTGCACCCTACGCGCGTGACGCGCGACGTCCCTCCTCGGGCGAGGGCGGTTCACGCCGTGAGGGTTCCTCGCGAGACTTCGGGGCTGGTGGGTCGCGGCCGGGTCGTCCGGTAAGTCGCGAGGGTCGTGCACCCTACGCGCGTGACGCGCGACGTCCCTCCTCGGGCGACGAGCGCGTTGATGAGCGTCGTCGTGCGGAGACGTACGCAAAGGATAGGGGATGGGGCGGAGTTGCTCGCCGTGGTGCGCAGAGCATTGCCAGCACGGGTGAAGCCATGGCAGTAACGGCCAGTGCGGGACGCACGCCGGATCCATTGGGTGAGTGGGTGGAGGAAGTCACGACTCCGGCACCACTTCGCGTGGAGAAGCCGAAGGCGAAGGCGGCCTACAGCCTCCCCGGCGACGTGGCGAGCGATGTACGCAAGGCATTTCTGGGAAGTGCCTACATGCGCGAAAAGATGGTCGCGACATTGGCAAAGGCGGCCGAGGCCTACGGTCGCAAGCGCTATGAGGAGGCACTTCGTCTCGGGCGCACCGTGGCTGACGCAACCCCCGGAGTGGCCGCAGTGCGCGAACTGACGGGACTGGCGGCGTACCGAGCGGAACGGTGGAATATGGCAAAGGTGCACCTGCTCGCGCACTTCGCCATTTCATCGAATCCCGAACACTTACCACTAGTAATGGATTGCGACCGGGCGAATTACCGCTATCGCGCGGTGGCCAAGACCTTCGCCGAGTTGGAAGAGTCCGAGCCGACGACGGACGTGCTCGCCGAAGGGCGCATCGTGATGGCGGGTAGCTTGGCTGATCAGCATCACTTCAGCGAGGCGATTGACTTATTGACGCGTGCTGGCGCAACCAAGCAGTTGCGTAATCCTTCATTTCGACACGTTCGGCTCTGGTACGCGCTTGCGGACATCTTTGATCGAGCGGGTGACGTGAGCAGCGCTCGGGAACTCTTCGCACGAGTGGTGCTGGCCGATCCGGAGGCTTACGACGCGAGGTCACGTCTCGATGAATTGGGCACGGGATTGGTGCGTAAGAATCGCAAGCGACGCACGACGCCCGTGTCGAAGAAGAAGGTGGACTGAGGCGCGTTGACGCTCACGGCCTGGCCCCTAGGGCGCCTGCCCGCCGAGTGCAACTAGGGATTGGGAGTGCTCGATCTTGCCGAGGTGACGAAGCGCGTGCTGGTAGATCCCGTTCGCGAGAACGCCTGCGTAGGGTGGCGAGACCCGCACGTCGTCGTAAGGCGCGACAGTCAGCGTCGCGACGTACTGCTCGCTCGTGCTCACGACGGTTCGTTGAAATGATCGACACGTCGCGTCATCACCGATGCGCTGGTGGCTCGTGTCGTCGACACGATGAGATTGGCCGTCGTCGTTGCCCACGGGTCTGAGGCGAGAGAGCCCGTTGCTGTTGCAGAGGAGCGGCTTCGTGCCACGCGAAGGCTCTCATCCTCACTGAGAACCGGGTGGACGTGTGAGGAGTCGATGGTCACGGTGGTAGGCACGGCGATATCGTTCACCTGGACGAAGGTCACTGTGTCACTCTTGTCCGTTTTCGAGATCGCGAACGGCGTACCGGCTCTTCAGCAGTGAGGCGCGATAGAGCCCGATCGGTAGCTCCCGTCTGACGCACCATGACGCCAGATAGGGCGACTCACGCTGGTGATGCACGCAACCTGATCGCCGCGGTGAGTGGCTACCGTCGTGGATTCCTACGCGTGTGGTCCACGCGTCGGGGTGAGTCTCTCGACTCAGATCGTGATGCCCGGTCCGTGCTGCGCGTGGACGCAATAGGGTGGCGTCATGAACGTTGTCACGGATAAGACCTTTCAAACCCAAGTACTCGACCGGTCCGAAACTGTCCCGGTCATTGTCGACTTGTGGGCCGCGTGGTGTGGGCCATGCCGCGTGCTCACGCCCATTTTGGAGAAGGTCGTGGGCGAAGTTGAGGGAGCAGTGGAGTTGGGCGCGCTTGACGTCGACAAGAATCCGCAGACCGCGCGGGCCTTTGGTGTGCGTTCGATCCCGTCGGTCTTCGCCTTCAAGAACGGCAAGGTTGTCGACTCTTTCGTTGGCGCCCGGAGCGAGCGCGCCGTGCGCAAATTCGTCACGAAGCTGGCCAGTCGTTAGTTCACTCAGCCGAGAGAGCGTGACGCGACCTGTAGGATGCGCTCATGGACATTGCCGCGCTACTGGGTGACGAGGCGTCGACGCTACTCGACCACCACGCCACTGCGTTCCCCAAGGACCTCCTCACCCTTCCGGGCCCCGACTTCCTCGATCGCGTTTTCCTGGCGAGTGATCGCTCGCCAGCCGTGCTGCGTTCGCTGGGCCAGTTGTACTCTCATGGTCGATTGGCTAACACGGGCTATCTCTCGATTCTCCCGGTGGACCAGGGTATTGAGCACTCGGCGGCCGCGAGCTTCGCGCCGAATCCTGAGTACTTCGATCCGGCGCGACTGTGCGACCTGGCGATCGCGGGCGACTGCAGCGCGGTGGCGACGACGCTGGGAACGTTGGGAGCCGTCTCGCGACGCTACGTGCACCGCATCCCGTTCATCGTCAAGATCAATCACAACGATCTCCTGAACTATCCGAACACCTACGACCAGATTCCCTTCGCGTCAGTGCGCCAGGCGTGGGATCTCGGAGCCGCGGGAGTTGGCGCCACGATCTACTTTGGTTCTGAGGAGTCTGGTCGTCAGCTGCGTGAGATCTCGGCAGCCTTCGCCGAGGCGCACGAGTTGGGCATGTTTACGGTCTTGTGGACGTATTTGCGCAATCCCGCTTTCAAGACTGCGCAAGCGGATTACCACGTCAGCGCCGACCTCACCGGTCAGGCGAACTACCTCGGCGTCACTATCGAAGCGGACATCATCAAGCAGAAGCAGCCCGAGAACAACGGGGGTTACCTAGCCTTGAAGTTCGGCAAGACGGACCCGAGGGTGTACAGCGAGCTCACTACGGACAACCCGATTGATCTCACTCGTTGGCAGGTGGTGAACTGCTACGCCGGACGTATCGGTCTTATCAACTCGGGTGGCGAGGCGAAAGGTGCCGGTGACATGGCGGCGGCGGTGCGCACGGCGGTGATTAACAAGCGGGCGGGCGGCCAGGGACTGATCGTGGGGCGCAAGGCCTTCCAGCGCCCCATAGACGACGGCGCCGAGTTGATTCACTCGATCCAGGACGTCTTCTTGGATGAGTCCATCACCATCGCCTAGTTCGCCCCCTTCGTCGAGCGCGCCGGCGGACGACCAGGGCGCGGACGCGGGGTGGTGGACCTGGGCCAACGTCGTTACCTTTATTCGACTGGGATTGCTGCCGGTCTTTGTGTGGTTGGTCGTCGCGACGCACCACCGAGCACTGGCGGCGTGGTTGCTGGCCGTGCTCGGAGCCACTGACTGGGTGGACGGCTACTTGGCTCGCCGATTGTCTCAGGTCTCGACCGTGGGCAAAATTATCGACCCGGTCGCGGATCGATTGCTGGTTATGGTGGGTTTGCTCAGCGTGGCGGTGGTGGGTGCGGTGCCGTGGTGGTTCGCGATCGCGACCCTCGCGCGTGAGCTCGTGGTGTCTCTGGTAACCCTGCTCCTCGCGGCTCTGGGGTCGGCTCGAATCGACGTCCTCTGGTGGGGCAAGGTCTCGACCTTCGCGTTGATGTTCACGTACCCCGCTTTTCTTCTGGCCTCCAATCCAGGCAGTGTGCCGCTCGAGACCTGGCAGAGGATTATGCGTGACGGCTCGTGGGTTATTGGGCTGTTCGGACTCTCGCTCGCGTGGATCGTCCTCGTTGGCTATATCCACCCCGCGCGCGCCGCACTGCAACGTGGGCGCCAACGTGGGCGTACGGGGTAGATTCATGTCCATGAAGATTCCCGCCGAACTGAGGTACTCCTCCGACCACGAATGGGCGCTCGCTACCGGTGACGTCGTGCGCGTTGGCATCACTGATTACGCCCAGGACGCACTCGGTGACGTCGTCTACGTCGAGCTTCCGACAGTAGGCACGTCGCTAGGAGCGGGCGACGTGATCGGTGAGGTCGAGTCCACCAAGTCGGTATCAGAGATCTACGCGCCGGTGGCGGGCGTCGTGAGCGCAGTGAACGAGACGCTGACCGCGTCACCCGAGGTCATCAATGATGACCCCTACGAAGCCGGGTGGATCTGCGAGTTGACAATGAGCGACGCCGATCAGTACAGCGCTCTGTTGGACGCCGACGGCTATCGTGCGCTGACCAACGATTAGCCCGGCGTGCCCGTGAAAACGTCAGTAGGGTGTCAGCGGTGAACTGCCGACGCTGTGGCGAGATCCTGAACGCGAACGCCAACTTCTGTTGGTCGTGCGGTGCCTCACAGGTTGACGCGTCGTCGCCCGAGACGATTGCGGTGCCCGTGGTGAACGCGTCGGAGCCCTCACGGGGCGATTTTGATCAGGGTCCGCGACTCTCGCACCCCGACGAATTGGTGATCGTCTCGGGAGCGACGGCGGGCCGACGCTTTGAGTTGGCCAAGGAGATTACGTCGGTGGGGCGTCACGAGACGAGTGACTTGTTACTCGACGACGTGTCGGTTTCGCGTCATCACGCGGTATTCACCCGTACCGCGAGTGGGCGTATTACTCTGCGCGACCTCAACTCGCTCAACGGGACCTACGTCAATGGTGCTCGGGTGGAGGAGACGACGCTGCATTCGGCCGACGAGGTGCAGATTGGCAAGTTCAAGGTGGTGTTCTGGGAGGCAACGACGTGACCAGCACTCCGGGCAAGTTACGTATTGGGGAAGTGCACGCGCTGCTGCGCCAGGACTTTCCTGATATCGAGTTGTCCAAGATTCGTTACTACGAGGATAAGGGGCTCGTGGCTCCGTCACGTAGCCGTAAGGGCTATCGCCTGTATTCCGATCGCGACGTGGCGTGCCTGCGAGAGGCCGTTCGCTTGGCCCAGGAGGAGTTCGTGCCGCTGCGGGTCGTCCGACTGCGCTTGATTGAGCAGGGCCTATTGGAGAGCGCCCCCGTGGCGGGTGTTGAGCGTACCGCCGCGCGTCGCGCCGCGTTGTCGGCGGTGTCGGCGCCCGTTCCCAGCCGCGTGCCCGCCAGTGCGACGGGAAGCGACGGTCCGGTGTCTCTACGATCGGCGGCGCCCGACGAGGCGGCGTCGTTGGATCCCGTGACCGCTCCCGAACTGTGTGAGATGGCGGGTCTTAGCGAGGAGGATCTCGCGGCACTCGTGGCACTCGGCCTGGTACATCCGCGTACTCTCGCTCGCGAGACGGTGTTTAGCGCCCTCGACGCGCGTGTGGCCGTGGCGGCGGGCGTGTTGGTGCGTCGTGGGGTGGACGTCCGCTTGCTCGGCGCCTTGCGGCGTATGGTGGAGCGCGAGTTGGGGGTCGTGGACGACTTGACCGAGCCGCTGCGCGGTCCGGGGAGCCCCGTGGCGCCAGCCGCCGCGGGGCGCATTGTGGCCCACGTCGCGGCGGAGGTGGCGCAGCTGCGTACGGCGCTCTACGAGCGCGAACTGGGCGAGTACCTGAACGAGTAGCGCGGCCCGCTGGCGGCGATGCGGGTCTAGGCTGGATTCGTGGTTGAGGTGATTCTCCGGGCGGTTCGCGTTGACGTGGGGTCGTCCACGCCGTTGTTGTTACTCGAGGAGTTAGGTGGCGATCGGGTGTTGCCTATCTTTATCGGAGCCCCCGAGGCGACCGCGATCGCGTACGCCCTTCAGGGAGTGGAGACGCCACGTCCCATGTCCCATGATCTTCTCGGCCACGTCATCACGGCGCTCGGCGGTCGCCTCTTCGCCGCGGAGATAACGTCCCTGGTTGACAACACCTACTACGCCAACTTGCGCATCCTGCGCGATCACACTGAGATCGTGGTGAGCTCGCGACCGAGCGATGCGGTGGCGCTGGCTCTGCGGGTGAAGGCACCGATTCTGGTCAGTGACGAGTTGATGGCCGAACAGGGGCGCGTCATGCACCTCGACGACGTGGACGAGGGGGACGAGGACGATACGTCGGGCGAGGAGAGTTCCGAGGCCGAACTGGTAGCGGAACTGCGTGAGTTCCTCGATACGATTCGTCCCGAGGATTTCAATCAGTGAATCGCGCCGTCAAGACGCTTCTCCTCTTCATCGCTTTTGCCGTGATCGTGACGCTGGGTCGCCACGCGCTGCACTCGACTAGTACGACCACGAGTACGACGACGGTGATCTCGCCCGTGGCGACCACGACGACCCTCGCGACGCCCACGACCACGACGACCCTCGCGACGACGACGGGGAGCGACTGCGTGGCCAGCGGTTTCCGCGGTACCTACGTCCAGGGTCAGGGCGCACTGGGTACCGTCTACGACAGCGTCACGTTGACCAAGACGTCCGCCGGTTCGTGCACCCTGGAGGGCTGGCCGCTCGTCACGCTCGCCGATCAACACGGCTCGGTCGTCGCGACCACCAACGTGAACGTACCGTCCGCGACGCAGTCGTCGTCAATCAGTTTTCCGACGCCATCGGCCAACGCGTCGCCGACGACACTGCACCTCACGACGGGCTCGACGGTAGCCTTCTCTCTGGCGTACTCGGACGTCCCCATCGGTAACGAGACGTGTCCGTCGGCCTACTCACTGCGGGTGCAACTGGTGAGCGGTGGCGGCGAGATCCCCGTTAGCGCTCAGTACCCCCTCCAGCCGTGCGGACAGTTCACGCTCTGGCTGAGTCCGTTCTATCCGACGTCGAGCTAGACCTCCTCGCTCTCGGGGTGTCGCTCGTCGGGTTGTGCCAGGGTCCGTTGCGTCACTTGTGACAAAGGTCACATCACAACGCATCCACCTGGAGTGTTTGGTCGGCTACCGTCGTGCGAACTGTCATGGCGCAGGGTGCGACATCGTCGTCGCGCCGAGCCAAGGAGGTTTCGATGACTGACGAGATCACGCCAGATCTGCTCGGATCCAAGTTGCCGGTCTCGCACGGCGAGCCGGAACGACTACGACGCGGCGCCCTGGGACTGCTCGATATCGCCGCCGCCACCATGGCCAACATCGGACCGGCGATGAGCTTCTTCTTTGGTTTCGGCTTCCTCGCCTACACCGCGGGCCTCGCGTCGCCCCTGACGATCATCGCCGCCGGCGTCGCCATCGCGTTTCTTGGCAACACGCTCGCGGAGTTCACCAAGGTGATGCCCTCCGCGGGCGGGTTCATCACCTTCGTCGGCAAGGCGTTCGGTGCGCGTACCGGTGTCACGACCGCCATTCTCACCGGCGCCGGCTACATCGCCGCGATGGCCTCGGTGGTGGCGATCGTGGGCGGCTTCTTCCAGATTCTCCTGAAGAACTACCACGTGGCGGGTCTGCAGAGCGTGCCGTGGATCGCGTGGACGCTGGTGTTTCTCGCCTTCGCCATTTTCATGATGGTGCGAGGGATCTCCCTGTCAACCAAGATCGCGGGGATTTTCTTCGCCTTCGAAATGGTGGTCCTGTTCGTGGTGAGTATCACCGCACTGGTGAAGTTTCACGCCCACATCACCTTTGCCCCCTTTGAGCCGAAGAACATTCTGGGTGGCTTCAAGGGGCTCGCCGCCGGTTTCCCGCTGGCGATTTATCTCTTCATCGGTTGGGAGAACTCGGCGGCGTTGGCCGAAGAGACGACCAACCCGCGCAAGAACGTTCCGCGTGCCGTATTCACGTCGGTGTCGATCATGCTGGTCAGTTACGTCTTCTTCGCGTACTCCACGGTGGTGGGATTCTCCGATAATGTCGCCAATCTCAGTAACGCGGCTATTCCCTTTCTGACGGTGGCCAAGGGAGTGGTGGGAGCGGCCGCGTTCTTCGCGTTCCTGGCCGGTATGACCTCCACCCTGGGGGCCCTGATCGCCGGTACCAACTCTCAGGCGCGGCTCATCTTCAATGCCGGTCGTGAGGGTCTACTGCCCGCGGCAATCGGTCGAGTGCACAAGACCCGTCGTACCCCGGTCAACGCGCTGGTGTTCTTCCTCAGCGTCGCCCTGGTCATCATCGGTGCGTGGGGGCTGGGTCACATCACCGGGGGCCACGCCGCCGCGGGGTCGATGAACGCCGTGAACTTCTTCGCCGAGGCGTCCACCTTCGGGACGATTCTCGTCCTCGTGGTCTACGCGCTGTCGAACTTGGCGCTACCCGTGTACTACAAGAAGCACCACCCGGAGTTGTTCAAGGTGTTTCGCCACGGCGTGCTGCCGATCCTGGGATTCCTGGTGATCCTCGTTCCCATGTACTACCTGGCCAAGCCGGGTCAGCCCACGCCCTACGACTGGTTCCCCTACGCGGCGCTGGCGGTGGTGGTGTTCGCGATTATCTACGCGGTGTCGCTCGTCGCGCGTGACCCGAGCATTGGCGATCGGGTTGGCTCTATCGTCGCCGACGAGTAGTGGTTATCGCGCGGACGGGTCCACGAGGATCCGTCCGCGCGTGGTGCCGTGGACAACGGCGTCAAGGGCGTCCTCGAGCTGTTCGAGGGGTACGTCGCGGTCGATCAGCGAGGCGAAGTCGACCGACGAGGCCGCGTCTCCGAGTGCCGCCCAGACGCGGTCGCGGGTAGCCGGTCGGGCCTCCACGACGTCGATGCCCAACAGCGAGATGGAACGAGTGATGAAGGGGTAGATCGTTGTCGCGAGATCCGTTCCCGCGACAAGTCCGCTGGCCGCGACCGCGCCGCCGTAGCGTAGCGATCGTAGGATCTGATGGAGGGTCGCGCCGCCGACGCAATCGATGGCTCCGGCCCAGCGCTCGCTCGCCAGAACTCGATCCGGTCGATCGGCGATCTCGTCGCGGCCGATGACTGATCGGGCCCCTCGTTCGAGCAGCCACGCGTGAGCGTCGAGCGATCCGGTCGAGGCGACGGGAGTGTGGCCCCGCGCGGCCAGCAGGGAGACCGCGAGCGATCCGACGCCGCCGGTCGCTCCGGTCACGAGCACTTCGCCGTCGCCCAGGCCGTGGTCCTCGAGTGCGAGCACGCTCGCCATGGCGGCAACGCCGGCGGTGCCAATGACCATGGCATCGCGCGTCGACAGGGTGTCCGGTAGCGCACTCAGCCAGTGCGCGGGCGCGTACACAAATTCGGCGAAGCCTCCGTCACGGCCGACTCCGAGGTCGCCACCGTGAACGGCGACTCTCTGGCCCTCGAGTAGTCGCGAGGCGCCGGGGTGGATGACGAGTCCCGCCGCGTCGACGCCACCCACCACGCGCGGCACGCGCCGTACCCGGCTCGACGCGACGGCGACCATCGCGTCCTTGTAGTTGACCCCGCTGTACTCCACGCGCACCAGTACGTCGCCGGGGTCACGGGGCGACGGTTCTACCTCTCGCACTCCTCGCTCGAAGGAACCGCTGCTGTCGTCAATGAGAAAGGCTCGCACCTCGATGAGACTACGTCGACGCAGGACCTGCGTCGAGGGCTCGCTGAGCCAGAGCGAACGCGCCGACGACCCCCGAGTAGGTTCCCAGGCCTGGGGTCACGAGGTAGCGGTCGACGTTCGTGCTCAGCTCCGCGCGCGGAAGGTAGCCGTTGACGGCGGTGCGTACCTTGTGGCGCACGCGCTCGATGAGCCCCTCGACGCCCATGACGCCGCCACCGAGTACCACGATCTGGGGTGAAGTGATCATCACGATGTTGACCACGGCCAGCGCGAGGTAGGAACTCTCGAGTTCCCATGCGGGATGGTTCGCGTCGAGCTCGCGGCCTGCGCGCCGCCAGCGTCGCGCAATCGCCTCGCCACTCGCGAGCCCTTCGAGGCAGTCACCGTGGCTGGGGCAGGTGCCGACGAAGTCGTCGCCGGCTTGACGTGGTACGAACATGTGCCCGAATTCAGGATGCAGCAGTCCGTGAATGGGCACCCCGTTCACGACAATGCCACCTCCGATACCCGTGCCCACCGTCACGTACACGCTGACGTCACGGCCTCGAGCAGCCCCCCAACGCCACTCCGCGACACCGGCGGCGTTGGTGTCGGTGTCGTAGCCCAGGGGAAGATCGCCGAAGCGCGTGGCGATGGCCTGGCGCCACCGGAACCCGCGCCACAGCTCCTTAGGGGTGGTGGTGGCAATGGCGTCCGCGGCGAAGTCGATCGGACCGAAGGACGCGACGCCCAGGGCGCTGAGTGGTGTCACGGCGTGCCGCGCGGCGAACCAGTCGAGGACGCGCGCCATCGTCTCGTCGGGCGTGGTGGTGGGAACAACGTGAGCCGGGGTGTCACGCACCTCACGCCACGTGCGGCCCACGGCACAGACCATCTTCGTACCGCCGGCTTCGATGGCGCCGACGAGCGGCGTGGCGTTCACGGGAGGGCGTGACCGCGCGCGCGGGTTCGTTGAGCGATCTCCTGCGACGCGGGGGCTAGTTCACCCGAGCCGCGCACGATGAGCTCCACGGGTACGACCTCGGTGGTGAAGGGTTCCGTGCCCCCGTCGATACGAGATAGGAGACGTTGCGCCGCGCGCGTACCCATTGCCTTGGGATCCTGGGCGACGACGGTGACCGCGGGTACGAGGAGATCAGCGGTGTCGAAGTCGTCGAATCCGACGAGGGCGACGCAGGCGAGGAGATCCAAGGATTTGAGAGCACGAATCGATTCGATCGTGATCAGGTTCTGGGCCGTGAAGAGGGCGGTAGGGGGATCGGACTCGAAGAGCGCTCGCACGGCGTGGCTCACCGCCTCGCGAGTGTGCAGATTGGTAACGATTAGCCGCTCGTCGCTCTCGATGCCGGCATCGCTCAGTGCGTCGAGATAGCCGCGGCGTCTCTCACGAAGAGTTCCGATGTAGTCGCGGTCGCCGAGGAACGCGATGCGTCGATGCCCGTGCTTGATAAGGTGCTCGATCGCTCGATAGGCACCGCCCTGGTTGTCACCCACGATCGCGTCGGCGCGCAGCAACTGCGGTTGACGGTCGACGAAGACCACCGTGAGGCCGCGACGTTGGTCGGCGGCGAGGTAACTCTGGTCGTCGCCGGCGGGCACCACGATCAATCCGTCGACCTGTCGTTCGATCAGCGCGACGGCGTTGTCGCGTTCTCGCTGGGGGTCCTCGTCGACACTGGACGACACCACCACGATGTGACGACGTGAGGCCACGTCCTCAATGGCGCGCTGTAGAGAGGAGGAGAAGGCGTTCGCGACGTCGAAGAGGACGACACCGAGCGTGTGCGTGGCGCCGTCGTTACGTCGCAGGTTTCTCGCGATCAGGTTCGGTCGATAGTCGAGTGTCTCGGCCGCTTCGCGCACCCGCCGCGCCATCTCGGGGTCGACGTTGCCCTCTCCGTTGACCACGCGTGAGGCGGTCTTCGTGCTCACGGCGGCGAGTTGGGCGACGTCGTGCAAGGTGGGGCGTCGGCGAGGCGCCAGGGATGCACTCGGGGTGCTCACCGGTGCTCCTGGCCACGCGCGAGCGTGGCGTCGTGGCGTCGCCGGCGACATAGCGACCCGGCCCGATGACCCTCACCGTGGTTGTCGAGACAACGATTTACTCGCCTCATTGGTAGCCATCTTACGGCGCAACGCAGTAGATGGCAAGTTTTACCAGGTATTTTAATATGCTGTTGACACGGCGCGAGTGGTGTGTCTATGGTTGCGACAACGTTGTACCAGACTGGCGAAGAGTTCGTCCGGTCGACTGATCCAGGGGGTAAGTCATGTTGCACCCACGCCGTTTCACCACGAGACGTGTGCTGCGAGGTCTGGCTGCGGCCAGTGCGGTCGCGTCAACGTCCTTCGTGGCACTCGGAACGATGTCGTCAAACGCGAGCGCGTCGAAGCCCATTACGATCGCCTTCAGCGTCGGCGACACGGGTGACCCGTTCTTCCAGACGATGTACCTCGGCGCCGCGGCGGAAGCCACCAAGTTGCACGTCAATCTGAACTTCCAGGGGAATCCCGCACTGTACTCGCCGGCGACTCAGTTGCCGTACCTGGACCAGATCCTCGCCGAGAAGCCCAGCGCCCTCGTCGTGGCACCCACCGACACCAAGGCCCTGGAGTCGGTAGTGGGAGAGTTCGTGGCGCGTAAGATTCCCGTGCTCAACGTGGACTCGGGTGACGCGAATCAGTCCAACATCACCTCGTGGATCACCGGCAACAATATTCAGGGTGGCGCGCAGGCGGCTATCGGACTAGCTAAGGCCATGGGCTACAAGAAGTCCGGCTACTACAACGTCGTGGTGGGCGTGAGTTCGCTGACCACGTCAACGGACGCGGCGCGCCTGAAGGGCTTCAAGACCGAGATCGCCAAGAAGTACCCCAAGATGCACATTCTGGACGTGTTCCAGTCCGAGTCCGTGTCCGCGACGTCGACGTCCGACTTCAACGACGTGTTGTCATCGCACCCGGGCAAGCCGGGCACTAAGGGTGGCGTATCGGGAATCTTCGCCATTGACGGAACGAACGCCACCGGAGCGGCGGCGGCCCTCGCCGGGCACAACCTGGTGGGGAAGGTGAAGTTGATCGGTTACGACGCCTACGCCACCAACGTGCAGCAGCTCTACAACGCCAAGACGAACCCGCACGGCGCCTTTACCGCGTTGATCGCCCAGCAGCCGTACCTCGAAGGCCAACTGGCGGTGAAGTACGCGGTGGAGGCAGTGCGCCACCAGACCAAGGGCATTCCTAAGTTGGACACGTTGCCCAACATCCTGCTGACGGGGAACACCCCGAAGGCGACGTTGGCCAAGTACACCTACCAGGCATCGTAGAGTTCGCGACGAGTGCTGCCACTCAGCCGACGCTGGTCCTCGGCTGAGTGGTGGCAGTCGCGTGCGATCTACCCGTAGTTAACCCTAGGGGGAACGGACGTGTCACGAGAGAGTTCGACGCCTGACGTCGTCGGCCGCGCACCGCGCGCAACGGGACGGCTCATGGCGGTACTGGCTAATCAGCAGATGGTTCTCGTGGTTGTGCTGATCGCCCTGGTGGCGTTCTTTTGGAGTCGCAATCACCTGTTCATCTCGAGTAGCGAGATCGGTAATCTGCTGACCGACTTCAGCGGTCTCGCCCTGTTGTCGGTGGGGCAGATGTACGTAATCGTGTCGGGCGGGATCGACCTGTCGGTGGGCTCGACCGTCGGTGTGTCGGGAATTCTGGGAGCGTTCGTCATGCAGGACATGTTGAACGCTCACTACCCCCAGGTCGAGGTGCTTCTCGTGGGGACCGTCATTTGCGCGGCCGTGGGGGCCGCGGTGGGTGCGATCAACGCGCTGATGATCACCAAGGCGCGCCTGGCGCCCTTCGTCGCCACGCTGGTCATGCTGAGCGCCGGCGCCGGCCTCTCTCTCGTGTTTACCGGAGGTGCGCCCGTGGGGCTCGACTCCACCGCGATCATCTTTAGCGCGAGTGGCGTCGGACCGTTCTCCTACCCGGCCATCATCATCATCGTGATGGTGGTCATCCTGGGGTTCTACCTGCACGCCTCGCGCTACGGTCGCTACACCTTCGCCATTGGGTCCAACTCCTTCGCCGCGCGCGCCGCGGGTATCAACGTGCAGCGCCACCTGGCCTCGATTTACGTGCTGTCGGGAACGTTGGCGGGGCTCACGGGTATGTTCTTCTACCTTCGCCTGGGTTCGGGAGCCCCGACCTCGGGTCAGGACATGGAGTTGACGGCGATTGCCGCCGTGGTGATCGGTGGAACCAGCCTCTTTGGCGGCAGCGGGCGGATGAGCGGCACGGTCCTGGGCGCTTTCGTGCTGACGGTCGTGACCGACGGGTTGATCTTCATCAATATCCAGCCGACCTGGAACCAAGTCGTGGTCGGCGCCTTCATCTTCTTCGCCGCGGCGCTGCAGGCACTGCGCCTCAGTAGTGGCGGCCTGGCGCGACTACTGCGTTCCGGTCCCATCACGGAGGAGGTCTCCGGTGGCCGATGATCCGGTGACCCACGACCCGACGACTGATAACCCGGTGACCCACGACCGGGTACCCGCCCTCGAGGTGCGCGAGATCAATAAGTACTACGGCGGTGTTCACGCGCTCGCCGACGTGAGTTTCCGGGCGTACGCCGGCGAAATCGTCGGCCTCGTGGGTGACAACGGAGCCGGGAAGTCTACGTTGATCAAGGTGATCTCGGGCGCGCACGAGCCCGACGCGGGGGAGATCTACGTTGACGGCGTCCGTCATCGGTGGCGCTCTCCCCAGGACGCCATCGAAGCGGGTATCGAGACGCTGTACCAGGACTCGGGGCTGGCGCCGGATCTGACGATCGGCTCGAACATCTTTCTCGGTCGCGAGAAGATGCGCCGCGGGTTGCTGGGCCGTCTGGGATTCGTGGATCAGCGCGCGATGGAGCGCGAGGCGCTGGATGACTTGAAGAGGGTGGGTATCTCGGTGCCGCTGTCCAAGCGCACCGTCGCGGAGTTATCGGGTGGCCAGCGACAGGCGGTGGCGATCGGGCGGGCCATTTCGTGGGCCCGCAAGGTGATCCTCCTCGATGAGCCGACGAACAACATTGGCGCGCGCCAGGCCATCGAAGTACTCGACGTCATGCGCTCGGCCCGGGCGCAGGGACTGGCGGTGATTTTCATTTCGCACACTCTGCCTCACGTGCTCGACGTGACCGATCGCATCGTCGTGATGCGCCTCGGCCGAGTGGTTCGCGACGCGCCCACCACGGATTTCACGGCGGAGAATTTGCTCTCGACCATCACGGGACTCGACGAGTTGCGGCCGCCCTCGACGTCACCGGCCTGATCAGTAGGCGATGGCGCGCCGAAGGCGTTACTAGGATTGCGATCGTGGTGCACCGTCTCTCGCTCACTGGTGTGCGCGCACGCTCGTGGTGGCTCTCGCGTAGGGCCCTCGCTCGCGACGGTTATCTTTACGCGGCGGCGGGCGCTTTCGCCATTGGCATGGGTTGGACATCGACGCAGCCCGCGCAGTGGCACTGGGGCTACCTGGCCGTCGGCCCCTACGTCGCGGCGGCCGTCGTGGCACTGGTGGCCGCGCGGCGCGTTCTGCGTCGAGAGACGCTGCTGCGGATAGTCCTGCTCGCCCTCGTGGTCGTGGGTGCCGTCGTGATTCCCTTGGGTCTGGAAGCGCGCTGGCGCCAGATCGACCACGGAGTGGGCTTCGCCCAGCCCGAGGTCTCGGTCATCGAGCGGTCGGCCACCTTGGTCAGTCGAGGTCAGGATCCCTACCGCAGTTACGTTCACGACGGACGCGTGGTGGACGCGGTGAAGGGGATACCGCCCTACCAGTCGTTCTTTCCGTACTTTCCGTTGATGGCCGTGTTTGGCCTTCCCTCGGCGGCCACGCATAACGGATCGGACTTGACCGACGCCCGGATCATCATGTCGTTGATGACCCTGGTCACGAGCGGCCTGGCGCTGGCACTTCTTCGCGCTCCACGTGAGCGCAAGATTCTCGTCGCGCTAGTGCTGCTGGCACTACCGAGTGGAGCACTGTTTCTCTCCACCGGTGGTGACGACATGCCCATACTGGCCCTGCTCCTGCTCGGCGTCGCCTTCCTTCAGCGACGATCGAACTATCTGGCGGGCGTGAGCTTCGCGGTGGCGGCGGCGATGAAACTGACGGCGTGGCCGGTGGTGGCAGGCTCGCTGCTCGTGGCACGTTCGCGAGACGGTCGACGGGCCTGGCTACGGGTCGCGCTGGTGGTCGTGGCGGTGGTGGTGGCCACGACGCTTCCCTACGCGTGGCACGCGCCGCACGCCTTTATCGCCAACGTCTTCGCGTTTCCGCTGGGCCTCGCGGGCGTGCACTCGCCCGCGGCCAGCGCGTTGCCGGGTCACCTGGTGACGACGTGGTTCCCCGTCCTGGGTCACCTCCTCGCACCGGCAACACTGATGATCGGGGGGTACGTCGCGGCTCGTTACCTGCGCGACCACTGGCCGGTCACGCTGTCGCAACTGCTGATGGTGGTGAGCGCACTCTTCCTGGCGATCATCCTCATGTCGTCGGCGACGCGCGTGGGCTACGTTATCTACCCGCTCAACATTGCGCTATGGGGATGGGTGTGCCGCGAGACGGACGAGTCGGCGAGCCCGGATGTACTAGAACGTCGACGAGTTCTGGTAGATCCGGTAGGACCATAGCGTTCGCGATCCGTGGTGGGCGGTGATGGTGACGCCGACGACCCAGTAGAACGTGTCCGATCCGGCCTTTTGAAAGAGTAACTGCGGTTGCCCGTTGGTCGTACCGCGAGAGAACAGCCCCCACCCGAGGGCCTCGAGGTGGCTCGAGTAGTAGCCGAGGATCTGACTCGACGGAGCGGTGGTAGAGAGTGCGCGCGAGCAGTCGTAGTCGCCGGCCCCTCCGTTGGTGTTCTGTACCGGACCCGTCGCCCGGGTGGGCGAGGGGAGGATCAACGCCGGAGCGATGTTGCCCGGAGGTGTGCCCGGCTGCTGGCAGCCGATGAGGGCGGCCCCGTCGCGCTGGGTGCCCAGTCCCCCCACGACGATGGGAACCGCGGTGGTGGGGGTGCGAACACTGGGGTTCGCAATGACGTCAATGAGCAGGAATGCGGCGAGTAAGACCACCGCCACGATCACGATGATCATGGCGGGCACGATGCTGGTAGTAGTGGTGAGCGGCGGCTTGTCCGATTGGCTCACGTGTTCCAGCCCAGGTGGTCGATGGGTCCACGCCCGTGGCCGAGCCGCCAGGTTCGCGCACTGGTGAGTGCGGCGAGGACGAAGGATTTGGCGTCGCGCGTCGCGTCCTCGACACCGCGCCCCAGGCCCAACCCCACCGCGAGGGCGGCCGACAGCGAGCAGCCGGTCCCGTGATCGTTGTCGGTGTCGACGCGCACGGCGTCGAAGACGGTGACACCCTCGGCGCTCACCATCACGTCCGGGGCACGGTCGGCGTGAGTCATCGCGGCGAAGTGGCCGCCCTTGACCAGCACGTAGCGCGGGCCCAGCGCCAGGATCACGCGGGCCAGGTTCACCATGTCGTCCTCGTCGTGCACGTCGCCGACTTCGGTACCGGCCAGTGCGGCGGCCTCGTGAAGATTAGGGGTGACGACATCGGCGTAGGGCAGCAGCGCGTCACGGTAGGCCCGCACGCCGCCCACACTCATGAGCAGATGCCCCGTTGATGAGACCAGGACCGGATCAACCACGAGGTGTGAGAACTCGTTCGCGCGCGCCAGTTCAGCGACCGCTTCCACGGTCGACGGTTGGGCCAGCATGCCCGTCTTCACGGCCGCGACGTCGAAGTCGTCGAGGACCGAGCGGACCTGAGCGACGACGAGGTCCGCGTCGATGGCGGCGATGGCCTGGACGCCGATCGTGTTTTGCGCCGTGACGGCCGTGACGGCGCAGGTACCGTGCACCTCGAAGGCGCTGAAGGTGCGCAGGTCCGCCTGGATTCCGGCCCCACCACCAGAGTCGGAACCGGCGATGGTCAAGGCGGTGAACGGCTGCACGGCTCCACCCTACCGACCCCGCGACGAGCCTCACTCGCGCCGAGACGGCGCCCGAGGGCCGATTCGGGGCAGTGCGGTCGGGCCGACGAAAGGCAAACTACATCGATGTCGTGCGGGAGTAGGCTGGGGGCGCCTCAGTCGGGAGGGCGGAGATGAGCGATGGGGACGCGGTGAAGGGATTTAGCGGAAGCCTGGTGTGTCGTGTGACGGGGGTGACGTACCGCCAGCTGGACTACTGGGCGCGTACGGATCTGGTGACGCCGTCGATCACGCCGGCGTCGGGAAGTGGCTCGAAGCGGGCCTACTCCTACGGCGACGTGTTGGAAGTCAAGGTGATCAAGTCGCTGTTGGACTCCGGTCTCTCGCTGTCTCGCGCGCGTCAGGCCGTGGCCTGTCTGCGCGACTCCCTGGGCAGCGACTTAGCATCCTCAAGCCTCGTTCTTACCGGCGCGGGATCGGTACTGGCGCGCAGCGATGGTGAACTGGTGGACCTGCTGCGCGGCGGTCAGGGCGTGTTCAATATTGTGCCGCTCGGGAGCGTGGTGGCCGAACTCACCACCACGCTGCGCGAGGTGGGGGACTCCGTGTCGGAGCGGGGTCGCCGTAGCGCGTGAGCGTCGAGGCGGCGCGGCGACGACACCCGAGTCGTGTCGCCGGGACAACGGTGCGCTTCGCTCACCCTAGCGAGCGCGTGTTCGCGGGCCTACTGTCGCTCTACGGTGTGGAGTGGGTCTACGAGCCGGTGGCGTTTCCCCTGGTGTGGGACGAGTTCGGAACACCGATCCGCTTCTTTCGACCCGACTTCTATCTTCCCGCCCAGGGTGGGTTCATCGAGCTCACCGTGTTGGACCAGCGACTCGTGACGAAGAAGAACGCGAAGGTTCGACGCTTTCGTGCGCTCTACCCTGAGGTTCCGTTGATCGTGGTCTATCGTCGCGATTTTTTCGCGCTGACCGCGCGCCACTGCGTGACGTTGCCCCCCGCACACGCGGCGTAGGGTGGTCGTCGTGGATGATCGTCGCTCGTATTTGTATGACACTCACGTGGCCTGGGGCGCGACCATGGTGCCCTTTGGTGGCTGGCTGATGCCACTGCGCTACCCGTCCGGTACCGTGGCGGAACACCTCGCGTGTCGACGCGACGCGGTGGTTTTTGACGTCAGCCATCTGGGGACGGTACGTCTCGAGGGACACGACGCCTTCGACACGTTGCAGCGCAGTCTCACCAACGATTTGCTAAAGATTGAGCCGGGTCGAGCGCAGTACACGCATCTGCTGGACGACGACGGCTTCGTGGTCGACGACATCATTGTCTGGTGGGTCGGTGAGGACGAGTTCGACGTGATGCCGAACGCCTCGAATACCGCCGGCGTGCGTGAGGCCGTGGGGGGGCGTGACGTGACGTCCGAGCGCAGCGTCCTCGCGATTCAGGGACCGCACGCGCGTGAGGTCGCCGGACGGGTGGACCCGCGCTTCGCGCAGGTGGGGCGATTTAGGGTGTCGCGTATCGAGTACCGCGGCGTGGAGGTACGGGTGGCGGGGACCGGGTACACCGGCGAAGCCGGCATCGAGATTGCGGCTCCCAACGAGGTCGCGGAGGCGCTGATGAGTGCCCTTCGCGACGCGGGTGCGACACCCGCGGGTTTGGGCGCCCGCGACACGCTTCGCCTCGAGGCCGCTCTGCCGCTCTACGGGCACGAGCTCACTCGTCAGTCGACCACACTCGAGGCTCGGCTGGGATGGGTCTTGGGTTGGGACAAGGCGACGTTTCGGGGGCGAGCGGCGGTGCAAGCCGAGCGAGACCGCGGACCGCGACGACTTCTCGCGGGGATTCTGGGCGACGGACGCGCACCACTACGCGAGGAGGGCGAGGTGTGGCGTGAGGGGGAGTTGCTCGGGGTGTTGACCTCGGGTAACTACTCACCGGTACTCGCGCGCGGCATTGGCCTAGGTTTGTTCGACCCCACTCTGTCGGTGGGCAGCGCCGTCACCGTCCGACTGCGCGGTCGTGAGGTGCCGGCTCACGTGTGCGCCCTGCCCTTTGTGACCAAGGAGTCCGCGCGTGGCTGACTACGTACCCCACACCGAGGAGGAAGTCGCGGCGATGCTGGACTTCCTCGGATTGGCGTCACTGGAGGATCTCTTCGCCCATATTCCGGCGGCTCTGCGCCTGAGTGGCGGCCTGGACGTGGGCGAGGGACTCAGCGAGCCTGACGTCACGGCGCAGTTCGCCCGCTACGGCGCGTCGAACCGGGCGACGTCGGAGACTCTCACCTGTTTCGCGGGTGCGGGGGCCTACGACCACGAGGTGCCGGCCGTGGTGCGCGCCCTGGCCTCGCGTTCGGAGTTCGTCACCTCCTACACGCCCTACCAGCCCGAAGTCGCCCAGGGCGTGCTCGAGGCGCTGTTCGAGTACCAGACCATGGTGTCGCGACTGAGTGGACTGCCCATCGCCAACGCCTCGCTCTACGACGGGGCGGCCGCCTTGGTCGAGTCTCTGAACGTGGCCGCCGCCGCGACGAGGCGAACGCGCGTCGTCATCTCCGCGGGGGTCCATCCGCACTGGAGGGACGTGGCTCGCACTTTTGCCCAGGGCACGGGGCACGAGATTGTCGAGGCGCCGCTCGTCAACGGCGTCACCGACTGGTCGCGCGTGGACTCGTCGGACGCGGCGGCGATGGTGGTCGCCTACCCGAACGTCTTGGGTGTCGTGGAGGACGTGGGCGAGGTACGTCGCCGGGCCAGCGAACACGGAGCGCTGCTGGTCGTGGCGGGCGATCCCGTAAGTGCGGGCGTGCTGCGTAGCGCGGGATCGTGGGGCGCCGACGTGTTCGTGGGGGAGGGACAGCCCTTGGGAACTCCTCTCTCCTTTGGGGGTCCGTACCTCGGGCTCTTTGCCTGCACCACTGATCAGGTCCGACGTCTTCCTGGTCGCATCGTGGGCGAGTCGGTGGACGCCGACAACCGCCGCGCATTCGTGATGACGTTGCGCGCGCGTGAGCAGGATATTCGCCGCGAACGTGCCACCTCCAACGTGTGCACGAATCAGACGTTGATGGCGGTGACCGCGGCCATTCAGCTGGGGTGGCTCGGACGAGCCGGTCTGCGTGAGGTGGCCACGCGCGGCGTGCGCGGTGCGCACTACCTTCACGACGCCCTGGTGCGCGCCGGCGGCGTCAGCGCGGTGAGTGATCAGCCCTTCGTGCGCGAGTTCGCCCTGCGCCTCGCTCGGCCCGCGGCGTCGGTCATTGACGCGATGGCCGAACGCGGTATTCTCGCCGGCGTGGCCCTCGATTCGTTAACGGGAGCGGACGAGTCGGTGACGACGCACCCCGAGGACGTCCTGCTGGTGGCCGTCACCGAGCGGCGTACGCGCGACGAGCTCGACGCGTACGTGGCGGCGTTCGCCGAGGCGGTGGCGTCGTGACGTACGAGGCGAGCCCCGGGGGGCGAGCGGCGTCGGTGCCGCTGCTGGGTCGTGACGTCGAACCGACACTCTTCGAGCTCTCGGTCCCCGGTCGCACGGCCTACCAGTTGCGGTCGACCGGCGTGCCCGAGGTGCCCCTCGAGGATCTTCTCCCGGCGGAGCACCTCGGCGAGGCGGTGGCGATGCCCGAGGTCTCCGAGCGGGACCTGGTGGGCCACTTCACGCGCCTGAGCCATCGGCAGTTTTCGGTCGATCTGGGCGCCTATCCGCTGGGGTCGTGCACCATGAAGTACAACCCTAAGTTCATCGACGAGATCGTCGCGGACCCTGGACTGTGCGCAGTGCACCCCGCCGCGCCGGCCTCGATGACGCAGGGCTGGTTGGAGTTGCTGGTGACCCTGGAAGAGCGGTTGTGCGCCATTACGGGCATGGCCGGAGCGACCGTGCAGCCCGCCGCGGGCGCGGCGGGAGAGTTGACGGGGCTCCTGCTCATGCGCGCGTACCACCGAGCACGCGGCGACGTGCGTCGTCGCGTGCTTATCCCCGACTCCGCGCACGGAACCAATCCGGCATCGACCACGCTGGGCGGCTACGAGGTGACCACCGTTGCCTCGAATGAGCGCGGGTTGGTGGACCTGGACGCGCTGCGTGCGGCTCTGGGACCCGACGTCGCGGGAATCATGCTCACCAACCCCAACACCGTCGGGCTCTTCGAGGAGGAGATCCGCGAGATCGCGGACGCGGTGCACGACGCGGGTGGACTGCTCTACTACGACGGTGCCAACCTGAACGCGATCGTGGGAGTCGTGCGTCCGGGGGATATGGGCTTTGACATCGTGCACATGAACCTGCACAAGACCTTCGCCACGCCGCACGGTGGTGGAGGACCGGGAGCGGGCCCCGTGGCCGTCTCTTCGCGCCTGGTCGACTTCCTACCGGGACCGCGGGCCGCCGCTCGTGCGGACGGGTCGTACGACTGGGTGACCCCGCCGCAGTCGATCGGCCGCGTGCACGGGTGGCACGGCAGCGCCCTGGTCCTCGCTCGGGCGCTGGCGTACATCGAGGTGAACGGTTCGCCGGGCTTGACGCGCGTGGCACAGCACGCCGTGCTGAACGCCAACTGGTTGCGTCGTCGCGTCGCCGACATTCTCCCCGCGGCGTACGAGCGTCCGTGCATGCACGAGTGCGTGCTCACGGCAGTACCACTCAAGCGCGCCTACGGAGTGCGCGGGCTGGACGTCGCCAAGGCGCTGCTCGAGGAGGGGTTCCACTCGCCGACGGTGTACTTCCCCCTCATCGTTGATGAGGCACTGATGTTCGAACCCACCGAGACCGAGAGTCCCCAGACACTCGAGGCGTTGGCCCAGGCGCTCGAGCGCATCGCTCAGCGCGCCGTGGTGGATCCCGAGTCGCTGCACCGGGCACCCCAGTCCACGCCCGTGTCGCGCGTCGACGAGGCACGTGCCGCCCGTCACCTGGTCACCACGGAGGACGCCGCGTCGCGTCAGTGAGAGTTCTCGACGTCGTCGAGGTGGTGTTGGACGCGTCGCAGGAGACGAGCGAGTTCGTTCTGCTCGGCGCGCGACAACGCGGCCACGGCGAGTGCCTCGTGACGGTTGAACTCCGGAAACACGGTCGCGATCATTCGCTCGCCGGCGCGCGTGAGGCGCACGGAGACGCGGCGTCGATCGTCGTCGTGCGCGCGTCGCTCGATCAGTTCACGTGACTGGAGGGTGCGCAGCACCCCGGTGAGCGTTCCCTTGCTCACGCCAGCGTCGCTCGCCAGGTGGCCGGTCTCCTGCTCGCCCCAGATCCACAAGACCCACAGGACGGTGAAGCCCGCCCAACTGAGTTGCGCGGTGCCGAGCACGGTGCGCTCCATGTGGTTGCGCACGGCCGTGCCCGCGCGGTAGATGTTCGAGACCGCGCTCATCGCGGTGAAGTCGAGATCGTGCGTGCCGAGTCGCGATCGTATATCCCTCTCGGCCGCGGAAACGACGGTCGAGCGGGTGCTGGCGATGCGTCGCGACACGACTACTGCTCGAGGGTCAGGCCACCGGCGAAGGTGGTACCCACGCTGCGAAAGTACCCCCCGAGTATCTCGCGAGGGGCGAGGGACCGAAGTTCTTCGCTGGGTGAGTCGAACAGATCCAACGTGGCGTCGCCGGCGAAGGCGGGGCCGAGGTCGAGGTTGACGCCGGACATGGTGACCACCTCGGCGATACTGTCGCGGCCATCGAGCTCGATGCGAGGAAACCAGCGATGGTGCAGCATCGGATGGGCGTTGACGAATCCGTTGTGGGACGAGGGTCCCGTGAGGGTTACCGTGGCGTCGGCGAGACGGCGGTCGCCGGCGGCCAGCGTCATGGCGAAGCGGCCGCCGGGCTCGAGGCGCGGACCCGCGAGACCGTACTGCACCGGTCGCGTCTGGTGGATGGAGCCCAACTTCTTGGGGTAGCCCTGGATGAAGCCCCGTACCAGTGCGAAGTCCTGGTCGACCCAGATGAAGACGCACCGGCTGAAGATCTGGTCACGGTAGCGGCAGCGTACGACGACGAACGCCTCGTGGTACTGGCTGCGCACCGGGTCGAGTAACTCGCGGCGATCGTCGCCGCAGCTCTGCCAATCAGCCCAGATGAAGGCGACAGCCCCGGGATCCTCGTCGTCGTTGACGAGCGACAGTCCCTCGGGCAGGAGTGCGGCGACCGCGGAAGGGTCCGTGCGGTACTCGACGCTGAGCAGGTCGCCGGAGTAGTGCCAGGGGAGTGGCGGCAGTAGTGACGCGCGCCCGGTGGGGGTGCGCGGGAACGGAACTCCGTGAAGGGTCATCGCGTCCACCCCGTGTCGGGGCGGTCGAACCAGAGATGCACCTGACCCGTGCCGATCGCATTCTCGTACTCGCTGTACCGTCGCCCCGGTGCGACACAGGCGGAGCCGCCGAGCGCCGCCACCATCATCTGGTAGTGCCCGAAGCGACCCTCGGGGCGGTAGCGCAGGAAGTCGTCCAGACCGTCGAGTACGCGCGCGTGGTCGCCACGCTCGAGCGCGTCGATCACCGCGTGGTCCGCCGCGCGCGCGTCGGGGGAGATGATGTGCTCCTCGCCGGCGGCCTCGTGGTCGCGCAGGGTGCGTAGCGGGTGAAAGGTGTGACTGAGGGCCCCGGACGCGATGAGCACGGCGCGCCGGTCGCTGAGGGCGACCGCGTCGCCGAGCACGCGACCGACCGTGGCGAAGTCCTCGGGCTGGGCGGTCTGGCACAGGCTTACCGAGACCCATGGCTCGTCGCCCTGGAGAAAGCCGAGGAAGTTCGTGGTGGCGTAGGTGATGGGCAGGTACTCGTTGTCAATGGGGGTCAACCAGCACGAGGGGGTGCTCGCGGCGAGTTCGCCCGCCCGGCGGGCGAACTCGGGGTCACCCGGGATGTCGTAGGGGACGCTGGACATCCCTCGGGGCAACTCCTCGGACGTGAAGTAGCCCCGTCGTCGCGGCGCTGCGGTGATGACGAACTCGACGGTGGTGAACCAGTGGCTGTCCAGCACGATGACGAGGTCGGGGTCGAGCACGTCGAGGACCTCGCGGCGTAGATCGTGCAGGCCGGTGTACAGGCTCGACTCGTGACCGTTATTGAGTGCGCGGCGTTCATCATCGGGCATCACGATGGTGGGCACGTGGGCCAGCAGACCCGCTCCAACGATCTCACCCATGGGTGGTCCCCTCTCGTACCTGGTAGGTCTTTAGGTCACTGTAGAAGTCGAGCGCGTAGTTCCCGCCCTCGCGTCCGAGTCCACTGATGCCGATGCCGCCAAAGGGAGCGGTGAGGTCGCGCACGAGGAAGGTGTTGACCCATACGGTTCCGGCTCGTAGTGCGGCGCCCAGAGCGTCGGCGCGCTCGCGTGACGAGGTGTAGACGATCGCCGAGAGACCGTAGGGCGTGGAGTTCGCGAGCGCCGCGGCCTCGGCGTCGTCGCCGAAGGTCTGGACGGTCAACACCGGACCGAAGACCTCGTGCTGCACGATCTCGGCGTCGTTGCCGTGCGGTTCGATCAGAGTCGGCTCGTACCAGAGGCCGTCGGGACGCCAGCGCACGCCACCGAAGAGGACGTGGTCACCCGCCTCGCGGGCGCGGGTCACAAAGCCGTCCACGCGCGCGAGATGGTCGGGGTGGATCAGCGGCGACAGGGTCGTTAGGGCCAGCCGACTATCGCCCGGGACGAGTGCGGCCGCGGCCGCGGTGACGCGGGCGACGAACTCGTCGCGCACCGACGCCTGCACCAGCAGACGCGTGCCGGCCAGACAGACCTGTCCCGCGTCGTCGTACATGCGCGAGGCGGTGAGGGCGGCGGCGTCGAGGTCGGCGTCGTCGAGAACGATGAGCGGTCCCTTGCCGCCGAGTTCCGCGGTAAAGGGCACCAGGTGATCGGCCGCGACGCGGCCGATCACGCGACCGGTCTCGGGCGACCCCGTAAAGGAGATCCGGCGCACGCGCTCGTCACCGACCAGGGCCGCGCCCGCCTCGTTACCGTAGCCCTGGACGAGGTTGAGGACACCCGGGGGGAATCCGGCCTCGTCGGCTAGGTCCATCAGCATCGCCGCACTGAGCGGCGACCACTCCGCGGGCTTGAGAATGACCGTGTTGCCGGCCGCGAGTGCCGGCGCGCACTTCCACGTGGCCAGCATGAACGGGGCGTTCCACGGCGTGATGACCACCGTCGGCCCGGCCGGCATTCGCAGAACGGTGTTGTGCGTGCCCTGCGAGTCCCACCGGCGCGGCACGTAGTCGACGGCCAGATCGGCGTAGGCACGAAAGTTGCGTGCACCGCGTCCGATGACGCGTTGGCGCAGACTCTCCTCAAGCATGGCCATGTCGAGGCACTCCACGGCGGCGAGGCGCTCGACGTCGCGGTCGATGAGGTCCGCCAGGCGGTGCAGGTAGGGCGCGCGCCCCTCGGGGCCCAGCGCGGACCAGGCGGGAAACGCCGCGAGCGCGGCGTCCACCGCGCGGGCGGCCTCGGGTGCACCGCCGCGCGACACCCGGGCCAGGATGATGTTCCAGTCGAGCGGTGAGTGGTCCTCGAAGGACGTCGAGGAGTCCACCCATTCACCACCGATGTAGTGTCCCGTGGCGACGGCGATGCCCGCGACGGTGGCGCGTGTCTCACTCATGAGTTCACTCGGGGTGCCACGCGCGGCGAGGGTAGGTTCTCGCGCGCCGTGGGCCGGGGCGGGCGCTGGCCCCGGTATTCCCAGTCACCGCCGAGGGCGGTGGAGAGCACCTCTTCACTGGCTGTCGGCTGCGCTCCGACCTCGTCGCTGACCGGTTCGGGTCCGGCGACGACGTGGTTGGTGAGCACGCCCAAACCCTGGACCTCGACGCTGACCACGTCGCCGGGTTCCACGGGTCTCGAGAGCGCGGGTGTGCCGGTGAGGATGACGTCACCGGGAACGAGGGTGATGAGGCGCGCCAGGTCCGCGACGAGGTAGTGCATGTCCCAGGCCATCTCGTCGGTCGAGCCGTCCTGGCGCAGAACGCCGTTGACGTAGGTGTGAAGGTACTTGTGGTGGAAGTCCCAGTCGGTGACGAGTCCGGGGCCGATCGGGCAGAGGGTGTCGGCGCCCTTGACGCGCAGCATCGAACCGGCGTCGGTGTCGCGAAAGTCGTGCAAGCCGAAGTCGTTGGCGATGGTGTAGCCCGCGATGCGCGACGGGGCGTCCGCCACCGTGATATTGCGCGCGGTGGCTCCGATCACGATAGCGACCTCGCCCTCGTAGTTCAGGTAGTGGCAGTTGGCCGGGCGCACCACTGCGCCCGTGTGGGCGTTGAGCGACGAGACGGGCTTTTGGAACCACGTGGGTGCCGGCGGCAGCGATATACCGAACTCGCGCACGCGCGAGACGTGGTTCAAGTGGCAGCACAGAATCTTGCTCGGCGTCGTCGGAGGGAGGTGCGTGACGGTGTCGTCGTCGATGGCTACCCGTCGTCCATCGGGCGTGACGAGCGTGTCGCCTCGTCGCGTCACCTCAACGACGGCGCCGTCGAGAATAATGCGTCGATACTCCACGAGCCCCCCCGATGGTCGTTTGCTTACAAATGACTTATGTACTCTACAAACTAGGGCGTAGTCGCCGTGCTACGTTCGCCTGCATCGTGAGGGGGCAACGTGGGCGACGGTTTCGATAGGGTGCGGGTGCTGTGGCCGGATCATCTGGGTCTCGCGCGTGGCAAGTACGTGCCGGCGATCCTTGCCGAGAAGGGGACCCACCACTGCACGGGGACGTGGTCGCTGGGCTACGACCGCACGATGACCCCCCACACCGTGGGTAGTCACTGGGACGAGGGGCTGCCGGACTTTGACGCGGTCTACGAGATGGCCGAGTTACGTCCGAGCTGGGAGGAGGGTACGCGCGTCGTCGTGGCCGACGTCGTGCGTCACGGTCAGCCGGTGAGTGTCGCGCCGCGCGCCGCGCTGCGCCGCGCCGTCGCCGAGTGGCGCGACCTGGGGCTCGAGCCGCAGGTGGGCATGGAATTCGAGGCCTACGTGTTCGAGCCCGACGGGGCCGGGGGATGGCGCCCGGCCGCGACGCCGGGTGCCTTCGTGTACGGCACGGGGCCGGGGGTGGATCCCTACGGTCTCGTCGACGCCGTGTGGCGGGCGTGCAACCAGTCGCAAATCCCGCTGGAGTCGGTGAACTCCGAGTACGACTCGCCCCAGTTTGAGTTCACCCTGCGTTACGGCGAGGCCCTTCGCGCCGCCGACGACGGCTTCTTGTTCAAGGTGCTGGCCCGCGAGGTGGCGCACCGCATGGGACTGTTGCTGACGTTCATGGGCAAGCCCCTCTCGGACCGCGGCGGGTCGGGGCTGCACATCAACTTCTCCTTCACGGACGCCACGGGGCAGAACGTGATCAACGACCCGAGCGCGCCGGACGGCCTGTCGGCCCTCGCCCGCCACGCCATCGGCGGGCTGTTGGATCATCACCGCAGCCTGGCCGGGCTGTGCGCGCCGACGGTGAACGCGTACAAGCGGCTGCGACCCGCGTCGCTGTCGGGCTACTGGGCCAACTGGGGCTACGACCACCGGGGGGCCACCATTCGAGTACCGGGGGAGCGCGGCGCCGCGGCGCGTCTGGAGCACCGTCTGAGCGACGGGGCGGCCGTCGTGCATACCGCGGTGGCCGCGGTGCTGCAGGCCGCGCTACTCGGGGTGCGCGCCGAGAGTGATCCCGGGCCCCACGAGAGCGGCAACGGGCTCGACACGATCGACGCGACGGTGGGCGTCCCCGCGTCGCTCGCCCAGGCGCTCGACGCGCTCGAGGGCGACACTGAGTTGGTGACCGCCGTGGGTGCCGATCTGGTGGCCCAGCACGTGGCGGTGAAGCGCACGGAGTGGGAGCGCTACATGGCCGCCACGACGGACTGGGAGTTACGCGAGTACCTGCCGTTTCTCTAGTGCGGTCCCCGTCGAGCGCGGGGCTACCTCTCGCGCCAGGTCACGCGTACGGGTAAGGACTTCATACCGCTGATGAAGTTGGAGCGTAGGCGCTCGGCGGGGGCGGCTGAGGTGACGCGCGACCAGCGCGCCACGATCTCTTCGAACACGACGCGCATCTCCAGGCGCGCCAGGTGGGCGCCCAGGCAAAGGTGGGGGCTGTGCAGGCCGAAGGTGACGTGGTCGTTGGGCGTGCGCCCGGGTCGAAACTCGTAGGGTGCGTCGAAGTGCGTCTCGTCGTAGTTGGCCGACACGAACCAGATCACGACTTTGTCACCCGCGGCGATGTGCTGGCCACCCACGTCGGTGTCGCGCGTGGCGGTGCGTCGGAAGTGCATCGTCACACTGGCCCAGCGCAGCATCTCCTCGACGAGGGCCTTGCGCTCGTCGAGGGAACTCGTGGCGATGGCGTCGTAGATCTCGGGTCGTTCGATCAGCGCCGCCAGGCCGGCCGTGATGGAGTAGCGCGTGGTGTCGTTGCCGGCCGCCACCATGAGGGTGAAGAAGTTCTTCAGTGCCAGGTCGTCGAGGGTCTCGCCGTCCGCGGTGGGCTCGAGCAGTGACGACAGAACGTCGTGGGTGGGCACGAGGCGGCGCTCGGTGAGCGCCCGGTTCGCGTAGTCGAACAGCTCGAGGGCCACGGGGCTGCGGAAGGGTAGTAGTCGATACGCCGAGGTGTCGACCTGGTCGATGACGTAGTCGGTGAAGTCAGGGTCGGTGTTGCCAATCAGAGCATCGCCGCGCTGGACCAACCACTCGAGGTCGTCCTCGGGCAGGCCCAGCAGGCGGCCGAGCATGCGCATCGGCAACTCGCGCGCGACGGCGCGCACGAAGTCGAACTCCTCGACGCCCGCGAGCTGGTCGAGCATCGTACCCGCGAGGTCGCGCACGACGTCCTCGTACGCGGCGACCGACTTGGGGGCGAAGGGTCGGCTGACCAGGCGACGCAGACGCGTGTGCTCGGGCGCGTCCATCTCCATGAGGGTGCGCCGAGCCTCGGTCTCTTCGGGATCCATGTCCTCGAGGCGAATACCCTGGCGGCTCGAGAACAACTCGGTGTTGCGGCTGACCTCGAGGAGGTCGTCGTAGCGGGTGATGCTCCAGAATCCGCGCCCTCCGTCACCTTCGGTGGTCCAGTGCACCGGGTCGTGGGTGCGCAGATACGCGAACGTCTCGTGCGGCACGCCGTGAACGTAGGTGTCGTGCGACGTGATGTCGGCGAGTTGATCAGTCATGGTTCCCCCCGGAGCGTCGTGTGCCGCCCAACGATCTCGTCATTACAGCACATCGCGATCACCGACTCCTAGCATGGCGCTGTGAGAAAGCCGCTGATTGGAATCTCGGGACGTCGCTGGCCGGCGACGGTGCTCGGCTCGCACCTGCCGGCGGCGATGTCGACGCTCTCGTTCGACCTGCACTTCACCGACTATCCGCAGTCGGTGGTCGCGGCCGGTGGCGTGCCCGTTGAGCTGGCGCGCGACGCCGACGTCGCCGACGTGGTGGAGCACCTCGACGCGGTGGTGCTGAGTGGCGGCGCGGACGTGGACCCGGCGCTCTACGGGGTGGACGCCTCGGCCGACCTGGGTGAGGTCGAGCCCGAGCGCGACGAGTGGGAGAGCGCCCTGTTTCGAGCGGCGCGGGCGCGCCACCTCCCGGTCCTGGCGATCTGCCGGGGATTTCAACTGGTCAACGTGCTGCACGGCGGCACGCTGGTTCAGCACGTCGCGCTGCGTGGGGGGCAGGGACATCCCCAGTGGGACGTCGACGGACGGCGCACCACGCACGGGCTGTCGGTCGTGGCCGGCACGCTCACCGCGTCGGTCGTGGGGGACCTGGTGCGCGTGAACTCCCTGCACCACCAGACGGTGGAGCGCGTGGGCGCCGACCTGATCATCAGTGCGTACGCCGACGACGGCGTCGTCGAGGGCCTCGAAACGGTCGACGGCGAGGTGCTCGCGGTGCAGTGGCACCCCGAGTTGCTGGCCAGGCCCGATCCGGTGTTCGGGTGGTTGATCGACGCGGCCCGGCGTCGCGAGCGCGGACCCGCGAACTAGGGCCAGACGAGAGTGGTGCCCCGGTAGAGGTGGGCGACCAGTGAGACGTCCTCGGCGCGCGCGAGTGCGGGAACGCGAGTGAGCACGCCGTAGTGACGAAGGGCCGCGGCCTCGGGTCGCCACTCGGCGTAACTCTGCACCCCGATTCCTCGGCCGGCCAGAGTACTCGACAGGGTGAGTCGTCGCTCGAGAGACCAGACCGCGTTTTCGTGGGAGGTCGAGAAGGGGACCCCGGCCGCCCGGGCGTCGGCACCCTCGACGGCGACGCACGTCGAGGGGTGCGCGAGACAGTAGTCCAGCGCGTGGAGGTCCGCGCGCATGAAGTCGGCGACCGCGGTGGCGTGGTGGTGCAGGAAGATCGCGTTGGCGGCCATGACGTTGTAGGTGCCGGGGATGGCGAACTGCTGGGGCGTGAACTCGTGGAAACGCGCGTGCAGCGAGCGCAGCGTGATCACCTGATTTGATTGGTAGGCCTGTAGTCCCTGGACGGTGCCCTGGAGCACCTGGGTCGGGTCGTAGTTGGTGTCGGCGATCAGGTGGATCCGCGAGAGATTCGCGCCGGCGCGTGTGAGCATCTCGCGGATCACCACCGGCAGCACGTTGTAGTAGCCGAGCGTGTGGCCGTCCAACTGGCGCAGCGACGTGATCGACGCGTTCGTGACCAGGGCGTAATCGCTCGTGTCGCCGGAGGTGTCGATGCCCACGAGGTTCGCGCCGCCGGCAATCGCCTCGAGGGTGTCCGCCGCGCTGCCCTCGTTGGTGATCTGGGCGCGGCCCGACGAGACGAGCTCGTTGACGTCGGTGGCGTTGGTCACGATCTGTACCGTGAGACACATGTTCGCGAAGTACCCGAGCCGCTGGGCGACGAAGACGTCGAGGATGCCCGCCGACGCGTCGAAGCCAAACGGTGACACGTAGGTAATCGGTCCGACCGCGCGATTGGCCGCGCACCGCGTCGCGTCGAGCAGTGGGCGCGACGACGGTGTGGCGGCGCCGGTCGGCACCGTCGTGGCGAGGGCGCCGAGGGCGAGGGCGCCGAGGGCGAGGGCGGCCGCGGCGATCAGCGTGCGTCGTACGGGGCGTAGGGTCATGAGTCTCCTCGAGTCACGGCGCGGCGCGGTGTCCTTCGCACCGACCACGGTGACGACGGTAGTCGGTCGCGGTTCAGGGTCGGGTCTGCGTGGCGGGCGACCAGTTGCGCAGGGCGTGCTGTAACGCGACCACGACGAGGGTGAGGCTGACGCCGAGCAGCGCGAGGACGGCCACCGCGGCGTAGACAATCGCCAGGTCCGCCTGGTTGGCCGCCACCTCAATGAGCGAGCCCAGGCCCGTGGTCTGGCCCGCGGCCGAGAACTCGCCGACGACGGCGCCCACGACCGAGAGCGGTACGCAAATTCGGGCCGCGGCCAACAGGTACGGGACGCTGCTCGGTAACTCCAGGTGCCACAGCACCTGCCAGGAGGATGCGTGCCAGGTCCGAAAGACGTCGAGCAGCCCGTGATCCGCGGAGCGTAGGCCCACGAGGGAGTTGATCAGGAACGGGAAGACGACCACGACGCCGGCGATGATGTACTTCGGCAGGTACCCAAAGCCGAAGGCCACGACCAGACCGGGGGCGATCGCGATCACGGGCGTCACGTTCAACGCGACGGCCAGGGGCATCACGGCTCGCTCGACGAGGGGCAGTCGGCTCATCGTGACGGCGAGCAGGAAGCCCAGCACCATGCCACCGGCCGCGCCGATGAGGGCCTCCTGGAGGGTGACGAGCATGTCGTGCCAGTACAGACCAGGCGCGTGGCGGAACTGGTCGGCGATCTGGGGGATCGTGGGGATGACGTACGGGTTGTGCAGCGCGTAGAGCTGCCACGCGAGACCCAGCACGCCGACGCTCACCAGCGGCGGGAACCACCACCGCAGGTGACGGCGCACGGTCTCGCGCGCGGGCCGGGGCTCGGAGCCGTCGGTGGGGGAGGGCGAGATCACTGCGCCGCCGGGGCGTGGCGGCGCAACTCGTCACGCACCTGATCCTCGAGGTCGCGACGTGCGCCGGAGCGTTCGCGTCCCTCGTCGCGCGGGCGCTCGAGTGCTACCGGGATGGTGGTGGCAATGCGACCGGGCGAGGAGGACATCACGACGATCACGTCCGAGAACGCCACGGCCTCGCTCACCGAGTGGGTGACGAAGAGGACCGTCTTCTGATTCCACTGCCAGAGCCGGAGCAGTTCACGTCCCTGAGCGTCGCGAGTCAGCTCGTCGAGTGATGAGAACGGCTCGTCCATGAGCAGGACCGTCGGATCGACGATGAAGGAGCGCGCGATGGCGACGCGCTGGCGCATTCCGCCCGAGAGCTCGTGGGGGCGCCGGTCAAGGACGTGGGCGAGACCGAATCGTTCGAGCATCTCGCGGGCGCTTCCCGAGTCGGGGGATGGTGGACGACCGGCGCGCGTGTTGAGTTGAAGGGCGAGCTCCACGTTGGCGAGCACCGTGCGCCAGGGGAGTAACGAGGGGGTCTGGGGCACGTAGCCGATGTGCGCGGTCGCGGCGTGATCCGGACGCTCGCCGAAGAGTGTCACGGCGCCGCGATCCGGACGCAGGAGACCCGCGGCGATGCGCAGCAGCGTGGACTTGCCACAGCCGCTCGGGCCGATGATCGTGACGAACTGGCCCGTCTCGGCGCGCAGGCTGACGTCGTCGAGGACGTGGGTGACGCGCGACCCCGTGCGATAATCCTTCGTGACGTGCTCGATGACGAGGGCGCCGCTGTCGCGTGACGCCGAGGTCGCGTCCGGGTCTGACGCGCGCCTCGAGGAGAGTGACATGGCCCCATTATCGCGGGTGGCGCCCACGGGGGCGCGCGGATGACGCCCGAGTCAGTGGCTCGCGCCGCGGTGGTTCGTCGATAAGAACCTGAGAGCCGGTCGTTTGACCCCATTCGTTTGACCCCGTACGGTTTGGCGATGGCCGGGGGGTCACGTCGTAGCGAGCGCACGGGGGTGTCATGGCGGGGGAGAGGTCGACGCTGGGGGGAAAGCGCAAGCTCACGCTGATTGACACCATCGCGCAGTCGGTGGGACTGATGGGACCGGTGTTCTCCATCGCGTTTCTGGTTCCCCTGGTGGTGGGGGTGGCGAGTGCGTCGGGTAACGGCGCCGGATCGGCGGCGGCGCTGGCGGTGGTGATCGCCGCCATCGGTGTGATCGGTCTCGGTTGGATCGTGGCGGAGTACACGCGCAAGATCCAGGCCGCGGGCTCGCTCTACGACTACGTGACCGACGGCCTCGGGGGCCGCGTGGGCACGTCGGCGGGGTGGTTGTACTACACGGGGATGCTGGCCCTGGGGGCCGGAATCCTGCCAATGATCGGTGGCACGATTCACGACACGCTCCAGAGCGAGTTCAACGTGACGCCGGTGCCCTCACTAGTGTGGGACCTCGTTCTCCTCGCCATCGTGGCGACGATCATGTTCTTCGGCGTTGTGCTCTCCACGCGCATGCAGTTGACGTTGGCCATGATCTCAGTGACCGTGGTGTTGATCTTCTCGATCTTCGTCATCGTCAAGAGCGGAGGACTGCACCACGTCGCTACCGGCTTCTCCCCCTCTCGTTCACCGACTCACTGGAAGGGGATCCTCTTCGGCGTCCTCTACGGTGTGCTCCTGTTCACGGGGTTCGAGACGTCGGCGAACCTGGGGGAGGAGACCGAGCACCCCCAGCGCAACATTCCGCGAGCGGTGCTGATCTCGGTCCTGGCGATCGCGGGCTTCTACGTCATCGGCTCCTTCGCCCAGGTGGCGGGCTACCACTTCAGCCTGCGCCTGTTGGGACGCAACGCGGGAGCGCCGCTGTTCACGCTCGCCGGTCCGGCGTCGTCCGGGGGCTACGCGTCGGTGTGGATCCGTCGGCTGGTGGAGCTCGTGGTGATCTTCGACATGCTCGCGGTGCTGGTGGGTTGCGCGGTGTCGGCGTCACGGGGGCTCTTCGCCCTGGCGCGCGACCGTCGCATGCCCTCGGTGATGACTCGGATCTCACGCCACGGGACACCCACGGGCGCGAGTAATTTCGTGCTGGCGGTGTACGCCGTGGTGATCATTCTGGTGGCGACGACGACGGTGGTGGCCATTCCTGGTCTACCCGAGTACGTGTCGATGTTCAGCTTTCTCTCGACCTACGGCGGCTTCGCCATCGCCGTCATCTACCTGTTGATCTCGGTGGGCGCGCTGCGCGGGCTGCGTGACGCGGGCAAGATTTGGCAGTTGCGTCTCGCCGCCACCGTGGGCGTGGCGGTGACCGTGGCCGCCATCTACGGCGCGATCTACAAGGTGTCGGCGCCGACCGTCTACGCCCCCTACGCCGCGGTGGTTGTTCTGGTGGTGGGTCTCGTCGTGTCGGCGATGGTGCCGCAGGCGCCGAGCGGGGTGGCGGACTTCACCGAGCTGGCGCCCGCGGATCAGGGCCCGATCAAGATCTGACTCAGTGGGCGAGGGCTGCCCCGAGGGCGAAACCGCCGGCGCACAGCAGGGGAGTCGTCGCGATGAGGGTGGCCGAGTAACCCCAGTGGTGCTCGCGTTGAAGGATCGCGGGGATGGCGAACGCCGACGAGAAGGTGGTCAGTCCCCCGCAGAACCCGACGATGATCACCGAACGCAGAGCGGTGTCGAGGGGGCTCGCCAACTGGTAGGTGGCCCATCCGGCGATCGCGCAGCCCAGGGTGTTGGCCGCGACCGTGGACCACGGGCGCTGCGTGGGATGGTAGCGGCGTACCGCGTACTCCATGAGGAAGCGTACGACGCAGCCCAGCGCGCCGAAGATCGTGATCCCGAGCAGGGTCATCGGCGCGGTAGACGCACGCGCACGCGCAGTCCCAGAGCGGCCGCGGCGACGCCGCTGGCGACCGCGAGTGCTCCCGTCGCGATTCCGGCCGAGACCGACAGGTGCCAGATCTCGCCCAGGGCGACGAAGAGACTCGAGTAGGAGGTGAACCCCCCGAGAACGCCCGTGACCCACACGAGGCGCCAGGTGTCGTTGGGGTCATGGTGGCGTAGCGGTCCGCGCAGTAGCGCGGTCGCGACGAAGACACCGACGATGTTGATCACCAGGAGCACCCACGGGACGTGCGCGATCCACGACCGCGAATGGCTGACCGGGTCCAGGGTCAAACTGAGGTCGCGCGCCAGCGTTCCTAGCGCGCCGCCGATCGCCACGGCCAGCATGGCCCGGCTCAGCTGACGCGGGCTGAGCGTGACGTGGGCGGGCATTAAGAGTCCACTGTACCGGGGCCGCCGTGTCGCCAGTTTTCGGTTGAGGAACGGATTTTCTGTTCTCACTTGACATAACGACCCTTATCGGCGCTATGGAGGTTGAACGGCGTTATACTGGTCGCGTGCGTCGGTGGATAGTGGTTGCGCTGTTGGTGATCGCGGGACTCGGGATCACGGTCGGTCCCGCGTGGGCCGATTCGTCACCGGGCAACCCAATCACGCTGTCCTTCGACTTCAGCGACAATGGTGCGGCCCCGTCGGTGAGCGGTGGCGTCTTTAACGTGGCAGTGGATGTCCTGCCGGAGCAGACGCACGGCGCGATCCGTATGGTGGCCGTGGCGCCCGCTAACTCGGGTGCGTCGACGATGGTCTGTCGCTTCCAGAACGTGACCGAGGGCCGGGTGCGCTGCGCGTTCACCTTCACGACGTCGGGCACCTGGACGCTACACGCGCAGTACGCGCAGTACCTGGCGTACGCGCCGGGTCGGTTCTCGCCGGTACTGGCCGCGGCGTCGACCAACATCCGCGTCGGTAACTAGCACCGCTCGTCGCCCACGGCGACGTACACTTCGCGGGTGGAGTCTCTCTTTGACGTCTCGGGCAAGGTAGTCGTGGTAACCGGTGGAAGCCGCGGCATTGGCGAGATGATCGCGCGAGGGTTCGTCGACGCCGGTGCGCGGGTATACATCTCCTCGCGCAAGGCCGACGCGTGCGCCGAGCTGGCCGCCGAACTGTCGGCGGTGGGAACGTGCGTGGCCCTGCCGGCCGATCTCTCGCACGAGTCGGAGTGTCGACGACTGGCCGAGGCCGTGGCCGAGGTCGAGGATCACGTGGACGTCCTGGTCAACAACGCGGGTGCGACGTGGGGGGCGCCCATGGCCGAGTACGACGACGCCGCGTTTGAGCGAGTGCTGGCGCTCAACGTGAAGGCAGTCTTTCACCTGACGAAGTTCTTCCGTCCGTGGCTGGAGAGTGCGGCGACTCCCGAGGCGCCGGCGCGCGTTATCAACATCGGATCGATCGACGGCCTGCACGTACCGGATATGGAGACCTACGCCTACTCGGCGTCTAAGGCGGCGGTGCACCAGCTGACGCGCCACCTGGCTAAGGCGATGGCACCGCGCGTCACGGTGAACGCGATCGCCCCTGGACCCTTCGAGTCCAAGATGATGCGGGCAACCCTGGCCGCCTTCGGCGAGCAGATCGCCCAGGGCGCGCCGATGAAGCGAATCGGCCGTCCGTCGGACGTGGCGGGTGCGGCGATCTTTCTCGCCTCGCCCGCCGCCAGTTACATCACGGGTGCGATCCTGCCGGTGGACGGCGGCATCGCGACGTTGGCGTAGCCGCGGCTACTTGCCCGCGGGGGCGGTCCCCAGAGTTACCGTCACGGTGAGGTGTCGGGTTCCGCGCACGATGTGCAGCGTGACGCGATTTCCCGGATACAGTCCCGAGAGGACGCTCGAGAGATCCTGAGCGTTATTGATGGTGGTCGAGTTCAGCCCCACGATGATGTCGCCCTGGCGCACCCCCGCCGCGGCCGCGCCGGTGTGGGGAATCACGCTGATCACGACCGCCCCCAGATCAGTGGTGAATCCGTACTGCTGCGCGATTGTGGGGTTGTTGGACATGATTTCGACGCCGATGAACGCGCCGTGAGTGACGACGCTCTCCCCCGCCAGGAGTGACTTCAGGAGCGACTGGATGGTCGCAACGGGAATGGCGAAGCCGATGTTCTGAGCGTTCTCACCGTCGGGCAGGGTGCCGGCGACGGCGGTGTTCATCCCGATCACGTCGCCGCGGGCGTTGAGAAGTGGACCGCCCGAGTTGCCCGGGTTAATGGCCGCGTCGGTTTGGATCATGTTGCTGAGCGTCTCGGTGGAGGTCCCCGAGCCGGCCGTGACGGTGCGGCCGAGAGCCGACACGATGCCCTGGGTGACGGTGGGCGTGCCCGCCGCGAGCCCGAGGGCGTTGCCGATGGCCACCACGGTGTCGCCGACGACCAGTTTGTTGGAGTTTCCGAAGGTGACGGCCGGTAGCCCCGACGCACCGTTGATGCGAATCAGGGCCACGTCGTTCATCGGATTCGTACCGATCAACGTCGCGGGAAGGCTCTGCGTTGAGCCCGAGCGAGTGACCGTGATCGATCCTCCACCGATCGAGGCCGCGATGACGTGATTGTTGGTCACGACGAGACCATTGGCGGAGATGATCATGCCGGTCCCCTGGTCCTCGGTCCCCTGGCCCTTGACGTCGATGGAGACTACCGAGGGTAAGACTTTCTGCACGAGGGTCGGGATGGTCAGGCCCGAGGGCAGCACCGCGCCCGGCGAGGTCGCCGACACGGCATTGATAGTGACGCCCGCGTTGGACGAACTGGGAGCCGCGAAGTGACCCGCGAGCCCTCCGACCAGAGCGGCCACCAGGAGCAACGTGAGCCGGCTCGACCACGGCGAACGACCACTGGTCGAACTCACTCGTGGCGCCGTGATCGTCTCCGCGGGAACGGGACTGAACGCCACGTAGGGGTCACGAGGGGGTGGTGGCTCTGGTGTAGAGCCGTCCGGCGTCGGCACGGTCACGTTCGCGCCGGGGCCCGAGTCGGGTAACGCCGTCGCGGGCAACTCGGTCTCGTCGTCACTCATCATTCCATGGTACGCACCACGCTCGGTCGCGCGTGCACGAGCCGTCGCGAGCGCAGGCGGTGGAGAGAGTAGATTAGAACCCTATGTCTCGTCGCATTGAGATCGAAATCACCAGTGTGCAGGGTGACGTCGCCACGTGGCGCGCCGCCGGTGCGAAGTTGCCCAAGGGTGCCCTGAGCGCGTCACTGGTACCCGGCGCGCCCACGGTGGGCCAGATCTACCGCGCTGAAGTCGAGCAGTACATGGAGGGGATGGAGGTGCTGGCGGTCTACGCCCCCAAGACGGCGTCGCCGCTCGATCCGCGTCACGAACGCCTGGAACTGCTGCCCACTGCTCACACCGGCCCCGACGTCGTGGTGACGTACGCCCCCAAGGGTCGTGGTACGCGTCGCGACGACGATCGACGCGGTGGCGCCCGACCCGGGCGACCCCCGGCGCGCGATCGGACGACCCGTGAGCGCCCGACTCGTGAGGACGGTGCACCACGCCCGGAGCGCTCCGAGCGCCCGGCACGCTCGGAGCGACCGGCGCGAACGTCGGAGCGCGGGCCCCGCACGGCGGAGCGCCCGTCGCGCGAGCGCGGTCCCGCGCGGGGCCAGCGCCCCGTGCGCCCGAGCGGCCCTCCGGTGACGACGACACACCGCAACGCGTTTCTCGCGACGTTGTCGCCGGAGCAGTTGCCGGTAGCCGAGCAGCTGCTGAGGGGTGGTATCCCCGCCGTGCGCAACGCCGTCGCGGAACAGAACAAGAACGCGAGCGCGCAGGGACGCCCGACGGTGGATCCCGTGACCATTGAGCGGATCGCCGAGGACTTGCTCGGACGATCCACCCTGGCCCTGTGGAAGGATCGTGCCGCCGGGGCGATCGGTGCCGGCAAGGAGTTGCGTCTCCGCGACCTGCGCGCGGTGGTGACGTCCGCGAAGGTGGTGTCCCTCGATGACGAGGCCCGCGTCCAGCTGAAGGAGTTGCAGGCTAGTTTGAGTGCGCGTCTCGAGGTGCTGCGTACCCAGTGGGGTGAGCGTCTCGAGGCGGCGGTGGGCCGCGCGGACGCCGCGGAGGCGCTGCGTCTCGTGGCGCGTCCTCCGGACATGTCGACGCGGGTGAGCGGAGAGATGGCGACTCGGGTGGCGGGCGTGGTGTCCGAGGCTCTCAGCGCCTCCACCGATCCGACGGCGTGGTGCGACATTGTCACGCTGGCCGTGGACACGTCCATCCGACGCACCATCAAGCCCCAGGGAATTCCCGACGACGCGACGTGTCACGCGCTCGCGGTGAAGAGTGCGGGGGCGATCCCCGAACTGGCCAAGTTGCTGGGGATGAAGGTACCACCCCCTCCCCCGCCGACGCGTCCCGTGCGTCGCGCTACGCGCCCCGCATCGTAAGAAGGCGCGCCCGCCAACCCACGCTTTCGTAGAGAGACTTCGTGGCGCGGTCTCCCGGCAACGCCCAGGCATCCCGTGGTGGTTCGCGCGACGACGAGAGCGCCGCGAGGAGGGCACGAGCGGTGCCGTGACGGCGCTCTCGCGGATTTACCCATACGCCCTCGACGACGCGCTGACGCACGACCGCGAAGCCCCAGACGGCGGTGTCAACGGTCGCGGTCCAGACGTGGCCTCCCCTGACGAGGTGATCAAGGACGTCACCGTCGGCGGTGTCGGCGACGGTAGCGAGCAGGGCGGCACCACCCCGCAACTCGGCCACGTGGCTCCAGGCGTCGTCGAAACTCCGACGAAGCGACTCCGAGACGAGCGTCGGCTGGGTCACGGCGAGTGGCACGGGACTACTCCCCGTGGTGCTCACACGCAGTCGCGGCAGAGCATGTGGGTCTCGTCGGCGAGCTGACTCATCTTCTTCAACAGTCGGCACGACGAGCAGCGGAACTCGTCGTCCTGCTTGGGCAGGATTGCCTCGGTGGCGTCGGTACTGGTGTCGATCTCGCCTATCGACTCGTCCTCGTCGTCCTCGGGCAGCGTCGTGCGACGAATGGTCTCGGCGAGTACCTCGTCGAGGGCTAGTTCCACGTCGGCGTCGTCGTCGAGGTCCTCATCGTCGCTGGTCGCGACCTCGGCGAGCACATCCGGCGCGTCGTCCTCCACGTCGGCGAGAATCTCGTCGTCGGTGGCCTCGTCATCAACGTCATCAACGTCATCAACGTCGTCAATTCCGACGATGTCGACGTCGTCGATGTCATCGGCACCGAGAATTTCCTCGTCGAAGCCCTCGGCCAGTTCTTCCTCGTCGAATACCTCGTCGGTCTCGTTGTCGCTCACGGTTATCCCTTCTGTGTGGCGCAGGCAGTGTAGAGCCTTTTTCACCATTCGTGCGCCTGAATTGCGTTAAAGAATGGATAAAACTGATTCGGTCAGGTGGTTTCCCGGCGGCGCCGCTCGGCGCGCCGCTCGGCGGCCAGTCGCTCGAGGTCGGTTTCGGTGTCGTCGACGAACGTGAGCGACGCGGCAATAGCGTGGTGACCCGCCGCGTCGCGGATCAACCGAGCCATCTCCTGGGCGATGTGTCGGTAGTGGGGGTGGCCCTGGGGACTGGAGCGCAACTCGATCAGGTGCATGGCCTCGCGAGCGTTCATCTGGATGACGTAGCGGATCCGGTGCGCCAGGGCGACAACGTACTGGCTCTGGTGGGGCAGCTCGTCACGGAGGTCCTGGTAGAGCTCGGCCGAACGGTTCAGGGACTGCTCGTAGGGCTCGGCCACGCCCGCGTCGATGATCAGCGAGGGTACGTCGTAACCCAGATCGGTGCTGAGCGCTTGCCATTCGATGGACAGGAGCCGGTGACGTTGCAGGTCGCGGAACGCGCCGTAGTCCGACACGATCTCGAAGCGATAGTCGGTGCGCTCGAAGGCACGACCCGGGCGATGGCGTCGGTTTCGCCGTTCGCCCACGTAGCGCATGATGAGCTGATCGCGCTGCGTGGCGTCCAGGCGCGCGACGAGTTCACGAGCCTGGACGTCGGAGAGATCGGACGCTTCGGCGACGATTGCTTCGAGGACTCGCGTCTCCCCGGCCGGGTCGAAGCCGACGAGACGGACGCGCTGGTCGAATCCCGCGGGAGCGACGTCGCTCGCGAGCGACGCGACGAGATCGCGCGTCCCCTCGCGCGTCTCGCGCAGGTAGGTCGACCAGGCTCCTCCCCGATCGGGCAGGTCGAGACGACGAAGAAATGACGGGATCACCTTCATGAGCTCGCGACGCATCAGTTCGGCGTACTCGCGCACTTCGGCGAGGGGGTGGGCGCGCATTCGCAACAGCAGAGCTTCGTAGCCTTGTCCCGACCCGTAGATGCCCAGGTTGGACAGGGAACTCGCCGGCAGGAGTCCACGGGCGGCGTCGAGCGCTTTGGCGCGAATGGCCTGTCGGTAGACGAAGTCGGTGTCCTCGGCGGTCTTCGGGTAGCGTCGCGTCAGCCAGTCGGTTAGCGTCGGCAGGAGGGCGGCGTAGGTGTCAAAGACGCGATCCATCTCCCCCACGTAACGGGCTCCGAACCGCGATTCCAGGATGTCGTGATCGCGATAGAACCGGTAGTGCCCGTTGGCCAAGCGTCGGTCGTAGCCCAGGTAGCGCGTGGACTGTTCGAGGTAACTCATCAACCGACCCCGCTCGAGAACCTTGGTGAGCAGATTGCTGGCTTGTTCACAGGCGAGATGCACCCCGCCGAGCTGAGCCACCGAGTCATCGCCGTACTCCACGAAGATGCGCTGATAGAACTCGTCGGCACGGGCGAAGCCGATCGTGGCGTCGAAGGAGACGTCGCCGGTAAGGTCCAGGTCGCCCGCGAATTCGTCGAGAAAGAGTCGCCGCAGACTCTTCGAGGAGCGCGAGTAACGGGCGAACAGCGCTCCCTTGACGACCTCGGGCAAGTTCACCAACGCGAAGACGGGACCGTCAAGGTTCGTGACGTAGCGGCGCAGGATGGCCGCCTCGGCGTCGGTGAACTCTTCGGCGACGTAGGGGTGCATGACTTCTACGAGATTAGGGCGCACGTTAGCGCGGAGGGTGGACGGTGAGGTCGCTGGCCACTACGCTGCGCACCAGTGCGTCGCGGGCCTCACGGGCAACACGCGCGACGCCGTGGTTCGTGCCGAGTCGGCTCACTTGGTCGCACAGATCGGCCACCTGCTTGACGGTGCGCACGAAGTCGCCCGGTGAGGTCAGGCCGACCTCCACGTCCGCCAGGTCCAGTACGGTGCGCAGCGAGGCGCCGCGCGCCCACGCCGCGACCGGGCGAGCGAAGGATCCGTCGGGCTCGCGGGAGTGGGGCACCTGGTAGCGACCCTCCACCTGGGCGATGGTGGCGGCGGCGACCTTGACGCGCGCGACGCGATCGCCCAGCATGTCACGACGCTCTTGACCGAGGTGGTCGTGCAGTGACCGCGACCGGGCGACGCTGACTCGAGCGCCGGCGTGGTCACGGCGCGAGGTGCGGCGACCCTCGTAGACAAAACTGGACAGGACGCCGGCCAGGGTCGCGGGTTCGAGGTCGTCGAAGATGCCCGCGGCGAGAGACTGCGAGATGAGGAGATCCGACTCGTGGTAGAGCGATCGCAGGAGGTGGCCGGACGCGAGCAGTCGCCATCCCTCGGCGTATCCCATTTCCTCGAGGACGTGGTGGCGTGCCGCCAGCTGTTCGCCCAGTGAGCGTCGGCTCGCGGTCGAGCGATGGTCGGCCTCGAACTGCGCGTAGGAACTGCGTACCAGCGCGAGGGCTGTCTCCTGGGAGACGTGCGCCATGAGGTTCGCCGTGAGGTTGTAGGTGGGCTTGAAGGACGAGTGCAACTCGGACGGGGGCGAGAGAACCACGCGCGCGACGTCACGCAGGGCAACCTCGTTGGCGAAGCAGACGACCGCGTGTCCCTCGTCGTCCAGTCCCCGGCGTCCGGCACGGCCGCTTAGTTGTGAGAACTCACCACTGGTCAGGAACTGGCGCCCCGCGTCGGAGAACTTCGAGAAACGCTCGATCGCGACCGACCGGGCGGGCATGTTCACTCCCAGCGCCAGGGTTTCGGTGGCGAACACGACGGAGAGGAGATTTCGTTCGAAGCAGTGCTCGACGATCTCGCGGAACGCGGGAACCATGCCCGCGTGGTGGGCGGCCAGTCCCCGACGCAGGCTGTCGAGGAAGTCGCCGTACTCGAGCGCCGTGAGCTCCTCATCGCTGAAGGCGTCGAGGTGGCTCTCGGCGATGCGTTCGATCTCGGCGCGTTGCTCGGCGTCGGTGAAGCGCAACCCGTCGCGGCGGCACTGGCGCACCGCGTCGTCACACGCCGCGCGAGAGAAAATGAACACGATGGCCGGTAGAAGGTCGAGCTGGTCCATCGCCGTGAGTAGTTCGCTGCGCCGGGGCGAGCGAAAAGCTGCGGGCGGAGCCGACGAGCGGCCTTGCCACTTGGGTCCGGGGCGGAAGCGACGGGTCGCCCGCACGAGGTTATCGATGCGTCGCGCCTCGTCGGAGGGTCGGTCGTGCTTCAGCAGGTCTATGATCTGCGCGCCGTCCTGACCGCGACGGACCACGGCGACGTGGTGGTGCAGTGTGATCGGCCGCTCAGTCTCGACAATGACGCGCGTCGTACCGCGTACCGCGCTCAACCACTCCCCTACGAAGTCGGCGTTACCTACGGTCGCCGACAGGGCCACGAAGCGCACGTGCGCCGGCGAGAGAATGAGTACCTCTTCCCACACCCCTCCGCGGAACGGGTCCTGGAGGTAGTGAACCTCGTCGAGGATGACGAGGCCTAGGTGGTCGACCTGGTCGGAGTGGGTCAGCAACATGTTGCGCAGAACTTCGGTGGTCATGACGACGACGGGCGCGTCGCGCCGTATCGACGTGTCGCCCGTGAGAAGACCCACGCGTTCAGCGCCGATGAGACGCCCCAGCTCGTGGAACTTCTGATTCGAGAGGGCCTTGAGCGGGGTGGTGTAGAAGGCTCGCTGACCCTCGTCGAGGGCCCGGGCGATCGCGTAGTCGGCGACGAGTGTCTTGCCCGAGCCAGTCGGGGCACTCACGAGGACGTTGACGTCGTCGTCGAGCGCGTCCATTGCCCGGATCTGGAAGTCATCGAGTCCGAAGCCCAGACCCGCGACGAAGCGCTCTCGTCGTGACGCCGTGCTCACCGTCGCAGCAACCGGCCGACCCCGATAGCGAGGAAGTAGAAGAGGACGAGGGGGATGGCGAGCGCGAGCATCGAGAGGGGGTCGCCACTGGGGGTAAAGACCGCGGCGAAGATCGTGATCGCGATGAGCGCGTAGCGCCACGTCCGTAGAAGTTGGGCGGGAGTCACGAGACGGGCTAGTTCGAGCGCGACGAGAACCACGGGGAACTCGAAGGCCACGCCAAAGATGAACATCATGAGCAGGAACAGGCTCATGTACTGGGTGGGGTTGTAGTACGACACCAGCGAGTGACCGCCGATGGACTGCAGCCAGGCGATGGCGCTGTCAAAGCTGAAGTAGGCCACGACGACGCCGGCCGCGAAGAACACGATGGTGGCCGTGACGAAGGGTATGGCGTAGCGTCGTTCCTTGGCCTTCAGACCCGGCGTGATGAAGCGCCAGACGTGCCAGAAGATCAGCGGTGACGCGAACAGAACGCCACCGAAGAGTGCGATCTGGACGCGTAGATTCAGCCCGTCGAGTGGGTTGGTGACCAGGAAGGAGCAGTGGCGCGGTTCGGCGCGACAGTAGGGGCCCTGGAGGAAGCGCAGAATTTGGGGGTAGATGATGAAGGCGACGATTCCGAGAATGATGATCGCCGCACCCGACTGGAGGAAACGCCGACGGGCCTCCGCGAGGTGTTCGGCCAGCGTCATCCCGCTGGCGGCCTTGCGAAAGTTCGACACGGTGGACTAGTTGAGAGAGGGATCGACGGTGGTGGTGTCGTGGGTCGACGCCACGCGTTCAGCGGGGGGAAGGATGCCCGGGCTCGTCGGGGTGGGGGACGTGGGCGGATGTAGCCCCGACGGGGTGGGCGCGGCTGGGTCTGATGACGACGGAGGCGGTCCCGTGACGTCACGCACGGTAGCCGAGGGTGTCTCGCGGTCCTCGACGCGATTGGCCAGTTCGTTGAGCAGGTTGACGGGGCTACGCGCGATGCGCGCGATGTCGACGGCGCTCGGCAGGTCGGGTACGGCGTCGCGAACTTCGGACTCGATGCGTTCCTGGAGTTGGCGTAGCGCTCGCCAACTTGAGCCTAACTTTCGGGCTACCTCGGGTAGCTTGTCCGGTCCGAGCAGCACCATGATCACGGCGACGATCACCAAGATCTTGATCGGGCTGAGATCGAGCACGGCCCCATTGTAGGGGCCAAGGGCCGCAGTCTCCTAGAGGAGGCCGAAGCGCGACAGCGGCCAGATTCGCAGGAACGCCTTGCCAATGATGCTCGAACGAGGAATGGTGCCCCAGTAGCGGCTGTCGCAGGAGTCGCCCTCGTTGTCACCCATCATGAAATAGTGGTTTTTGGGTACGACGACGTTGCCGATGGCCCGGCCCAGGGGCTCGGTGTGAGTCCAGGGTTGGGCCAGGGGCTTGTTGTTGACGTAGATCGTGTTGCCCTTGGACGTGAGGTGGTCGCCCGGCAGCCCGATGACGCGCTTGACGAGGTCGGCGACGTTGTCGCCGCAGACGCTGGCCACCGCCTTGGGCGCCTTGAACACCAGGATGTCGCCTCGATGGATAGTGCCCAGGGTGACGCTCAACTTAGAGACAATGATCCGGTCACCAATCTTCAGCGTGGGCTCCATGGAACCCGAAGGGATGTAGAAAGTCTGGATAACGTAGGTCCGCAGCAGAAACGAGATGAGTACCGCGACGACGACGATGCTCCCCCACTCGACCAGGGAGTGCAGGCGCGAGCGTCGGCCCTGCGGTCGCGTCACCGTGGCCTGCGCGGCGTCAACCTGCTCGTGGGTTACAGATTCGACGGGTATCTCATCGGGCACCCATCAAGGCTAGTCGCGACGGTCGGGCCGTTGTAGGGAGACCAGCAACCTCTGAAAGCGCTCGTCCGTGCTCTTGAAGGGGTCCTTCAAGAGCACGGTGCGCTGCATGTCGTCGTTGAGCTTAAGGTGAACCCAGTCGACCGTGTAGTCCCGATGCCACTCCTTGGCGGCTCGAATGAACGTGCCGCGCATGAGCGCTCGGGTCGTGGCGGGCGGTGTACTGGCCGCTCGAGCGACCGCCTCGTCGTCGACGATGCGACGCGAGTAGCCCTTGGCCTGGCGTCGGTAGTAGAGGCCTCGTGTGAGATCAGTGTCGTGGTAGAGAAGATCGATGAGGGCGAGGCGCGGGTCGTCGAGCGCGGCGCCGCTGCGTTCGCGTTCACGATCGATCAGTTGCCACTTGGCGATCCAGTCGACACGGTCCGCCAGCCCCATCGGATCGCTGCGATACTGCTCGATGACCTCGCGCCACATGGCCACCGCGCGCACCTGATCCGCGGGCACGTCCCGCGACGCCGTGAACGTCTCGGCTCGCTCACAGAGGTCGTCCTGGATCTCCAGAGCGGTCATGTCGCGACCGCTCGCCAGTTGCAAGGGCTCCTTGCTCCACAGGTCGTAGGAGATCTCGCGCAACGCGTTGATCGGCGCGGCCAGGTTGTAGTCGCGCAGCACGGTCGCGCGATCTTCGATCATGGCCAGCACCACGGCGGCCGTACCGGTCTTCAGGAATGTCGCGAACTCGCTCATGTTGGAGTCGCCCACGATCACGTGCAGTCGTCGAAAGCGCTCGGGGTCGGCGTGGGGTTCATCACGAGTGTTGATAATCGGCCGACTGCGCGTCGTCGCGGAGGAGATGGACTCCCAGATGTGCTCCGCTCGCTGGCTCATCGAGAACGCGGTGCCCTTGGCGCCGGTCACGATCTTTCCGGCTCCGGTAAAGATCTGCCGACTGATCAGGTAGGGAATGAAGACTTGCTCGAGACGGCTCAGGTCATCGATGCGCTCGATGCAGTAGTTTTCGTGACACCCGTAGGAGTTGCCGGCCGAATCGGTGTTGTTCTTGAAGAGGTAGATCGAGCCCCTCACCCCCTCCTCGTCCAACTGGGCTTGGGCGTAAGTGACGAGTTCGCGCAAGATCGTCTCGCCGGCCTTGTCCTGGGCGACCAGATCGTCGAGGTTGTCGCACTCGGCCGTGGCGTACTCCGGATGGCTTCCCACGTCCAAGTAGAGGCGGCTGCCGTTCTCTAGGAAGACGTTGCTCGAGCGGCCCCAGGCGACCACCTTGCGAAACAGGAATCGCGATACTTCGTCGGGGCTGAGCCGCCGTTGCCCCTTGAAGGTGAAGGTGACGCCGTATTCCGTCTCGATCCCGATGATTCGCCGCAGCACAGTCCGACCTGATTATCCGCTTAGCAGTTCGGACACTTGCGCGTCACTCAGGCGCGTAAAAGTCCGTCGGTTACCGCGGTCTTCGAGGATCGCCACCTCGAGGTCGCTGACGGGAATCGTGCGATCAGTCCCGGCGAGAGCGTCGACGGCGTGGTGGAGCGTGGTCGCCAAAGTGGCCGGCGTCTCCTCGACGGCCGCGAAGCGCGCCTTGATGGTCTCGGCGTCGCCACCGAGTACCGCGAAGTTGGGCTCATCGGAGATCGTTCCCTCGTAGGCGACTCGGTAGAGTTTGGTCTCTCGGAACTGGTTGCCGAGTTGGGCGACGAGAATCTCTACCTCGAGAGGCTTGGGGCCCTCGCTGAACATGTCCCCTACGTGCTGGGCGTAGTAGTTGGCCAGGGCGCGCGCGTCGACATCCTCGCGTGAATAGGTGTAGCCCGTGCCGTCCGCCCAGCGGATTCCCGCCTCACGGAGGCGATCAAACTCGTTGTAGCGTCCGACGCCGGCGAAGGCGATACGGTCGTAAATCTCGGAAATCTTGTTGAGCGACGCGGACGTGTTCTCCGCCACCATCACCACGCCTCGATCGTAGATTGCCGCCAAGATGGATCGGCCGCGCGCGATGCCCTTTTGTGCGAATTCCGCGCGGTCCTTGATCATCTGCTCGGGCGCGACGTAGAAGAAGTTGCTCATCGCAGGGTGCCCCCCGCCACTCCTCCACTCGCGGTGCGCCGCTCGGCGATGGTGCGAAAGTGTGAGGCCGCTTCGTCGACGGGCAGCTCGTAGAAGCCGCTCTCGTCGACGATGACCATCATGGGGAAAATACCGCGAACGAAGTCGGGCCCGCCCGTGCTGGGGTCGTTGTCCCCCGCTTCGTAGAGCGCCAGTGCCCCCAGCTCGAGCGCCGCTGATCGGTCGAGGTCGGAGCGAAAGCCCAGTCGTAGCGCACTCTCGGCGAAGGGTGACCCCGAGCCGATCGTCGCGAAGTCCTGGCGCTCGTAGCACCCGCCCGCCCCGTCGTACTCGAAGATCCGTCCCACCCGGTGACCACGGTCCCAGCCGGCCAGTAGCGGCAGCACCACGAGCGGCGTGGACAGGTTGTTGCGCTGAACGATGGGAGAGAGGTAGTTTGCCTTACCTTCGAGGGTGAGCGCCGCGTCGGTCATCTTCTCGTAGTGCTCGAAGGACAACTGTGCCATGCGGATGAACTCGATCCCCCGGGCCGCCGAGCCGGAGATGGCGATGGCCGTAAAACGGTCGGCGGCCTCGATCTTGCGCACGTCGCGGCTGGCGATGTAGTTGCCGGTGGCCTGACGGTCACCGACCATGACGACGCCACCTACGTAGCGCACGGCTATCACGGTCGTCGCGTGGGGCGCGTCGCCACCAAAGGCCGCCGGTCCGCTCAGTCCGGCGGCGTCGGCGAAGTGTACGAAGGAGGGACCCGGATCCTCGTGGGCCCGAAAGAGGGGTAGGCCCACGTCTACTGGCCGCCCTTCTGGACGAAGTTATGGACGAACTCCTCGGCGTTCTCCTCGAGGACCTCGTCGATCTCGTCCAGCAGTTCGTCGAGATCGGCTTTCAGTTGCTCCCCCTTAGACGAGTCCACGGTGACCTCACCGGTGGCCGGGGTGCTAGTGCGCTCGGTGCGCTGTCGCTTGATTCGTTCTTGTTCTGCCATGACTTCCGTTCTACCCGTCGAGGGCCGTCAGTAATGCATCGGCCGTCTCACACTTTTCTAGCAAGTCTTGAGTGAGTGCGGCGGTACCCCGGCGCGGGTCCATCATGGGAACTCGTCGCAGGGGGCCGTGTCCCAGGTCAAAGACCAACGAGTCCCAGTTCGCCGCGGTGACTGCGTCGGGGTAGCGAGCGACGCATTCGCCACGAAAGAACGCCCGCGTTGTCGTCGGCGGCTTGTGAACAGCCTCACGTACTGTCGTCGGATCAAGGATCTCGCGTAGTCCCGCCCGTAACGCGAGGGACTTCTCGGGACGCAGGTCGTGGTACTGCAGAGCGATGGCTCGAAGCCGTGCGTCGGTAGGAGCCAGGGAGTATCGCGCCCGATATCCCTCTACCAGTCGGCGCTTGGCAACCCAGTCGATCCGATCGGCCACACTCGCGGGATCATCGAGCACGCCGTCGAGCATCTCGCGCCACTGAGTGAGGATCATGTGTACTTGCGCGGGATCGTCGCTCACCACGGAACCACCGCCGCGGGCAACGTAGCGCTCGGCGAGCTGCCACAGAGCGTCCTGGTAGTCCCAGGCGGTGCGCGTACGACCGTCCTCGTCGGGCTCCGTAACTCGTAGGTCCGGGTCCAGGGCGTAGTGGCGCAGTGCGCGCACGGGGTTGCGAGGGAGTGCCGGAAAGACGCTCACCCCTTCGTCCTCCAGTACCGCGAGGAGTAGCGCCGTCGATCCCAGCTTGACCAAGGTGGCAATTTGGCTCATGTTCGCGTCGCCGATGATCACGTGAAGCCGACGGAAGCGATCGACGTCGGCGTGGGGCTCGTCGCGAGTGTTCACGATGGGTCGCTTCATGGTCGTCTCGAGTCCGACGACTTCCTCGAAGAACTCCGCGCGTTGGCTCAGTTGGTACGTGGCTCCGCTCGCCAGCGCGTCATCGGTCTCCGCGCCCACTTTGCCGGCGCCGACAATTATCTGTCGAGAGACGAGGTGCGCCACCATCGCGCGCACCACGTCGTCGAAGGGAACGTCGCGGCGCACCAGGTAGTTTTCGTGGCAGCCGTAGGAGTTTCCCTTGCCGTCGGAGTTGTTCTTGTAGAGCATGACGGCGTCGGGCTCACGCAACGTCTCGTTGGCGACGCGCTGGGCGCGGCGCATCACCTCCTCCCCCGCGACGTCGAAGAGGAGGCCCTCGAGGGGGGTACGGCACTCGGGCGAGGAGTACTCCGGGTGAGCGTGATCGACGTAGAGGCGTGCACCGTTGGTCAGCACGGTATTCGCGAGGTGCGTTTCGACCAGGGGGGCGAACGCCGTACGATCCGCCTGGGCGCGCGCGTCGAGGCCCGGGTTCTCCCCCTCGAAGTCCCAACTGATGCGCGCCCGGGCACCCTGAGCGTAGGCGTTGACGATGATGCTCGAGGCCACGATGGAGTCGGAGCCGGGACCGCCCACGACCCCGTACTCCAGATCGGA
>JAJYSU010000001.1:0-52870 GCA_021793395.1 Actinomycetes bacterium | reverse complement strand
CCTTCTCGACCGCCACGGCGCTAGAGATCCACGACGCTAGAGGTACTGGCCGGTGTTGACGTGTTGGAGGGAACGGCCGCCCCTGACGTCGGCCTCCTCGCGGTTGATGAGCGTACGGATGAACACGATGCGCTCCCCCTTCTTGCCCGAGATACGGGCCCAGTCGTCAGGATTGGTGGTGTTCGGCAAGTCCTCGTTCTCACGGAACTCCTGGCGAATTGAGTCGAGCAGGTCCGCCGTGCGCACGCCACGCCCGGCTCCGGCAATCTCGCGCTTCACGGCCAACTTCTTTGCCCGTCGCACGATGTTCTCCACCATGGCGCCCGAGGCGAAGTCCTTGAAGTACAGGACTTCCTTGTCGCCGCCCTGGTAGGTGACTTCGAGGAAGCGGTTCTCGTCGTCCACGCGGTACATCGCGCTCACCGTGTCCTCGATCATGACCCGTATCGCCTTGTCCCGATCACCACCGCCCAACTCGTGAACAACCGCCTGGTCGATGGGCACGTCGCCACTCAGGTAGCGCTGGAAGATCTGGACGGCGGCCTCGGCGTCGGGCCGCTCGATCTTGATCTTGACGTCGAGTCGGCCCGGACGCAGGATCGCGGGATCGATGAGGTCCTCGCGATTGGTTGCTCCGATGACGATCACGTCGCGCAGGGACTCGACACCGTCGATCTCGGCGAGCAGTTGGGGAACGATGGTGGACTCCATATCCGAACTGATGCCCGTGCCGCGCGTGCGAAAGAGTGAGTCCATCTCGTCGAAGAAGACGATGACGGGAACCCCCTCCTCGGCCTTTTCGCGTGCCCGCTGGAAGACCAGTCGAATCTGGCGCTCGGTCTCGCCGACGTACTTATTGAGCAACTCGGGCCCCTTGATGTTCAAGAAGTACGAGCGCACGTTGCGGTTGCCGCTGAGTTCGGCCACTTTGGTCGAGAGGGAATTGGCCACCGCTTTGGCGATGAGCGTTTTGCCGCAGCCTGGCGGGCCGTAGAGGAGGATTCCTTTGGGTGCGGGCAGGTCGTACTCCTTGAAGAGCGCGCGATGGAGGTAGGGCAACTCGACCGCGTCGGTGATCGACTCAATCTGCGAATCGAGCCCGCCCACGTCGGCGTAACTCACGTCGGGAACCTCTTCCAAGACGAGTTCCTCGGCCTCCTGGCGCGCGAGGCGCTCGGTCAGCAAGTTGCTGCGGTGGTCGAGGAGCACGGCGTCACCGCTGCGTAGGCGTACGCCGACGAGCGAGGCGGCGATTTCAACCACTCGCTCCTCGTCGGCGCGTCCGTAGATGAGCACGCGTCGCTCGTCGAGTACGTCTTTCACGGTGACCACGTCACCCTGGCCGTCGGCGTCGCGCACCGCGATGACCGTGAATGACTCATTCAGCACCACCTCATCGCCCCGAGTCACCTGGTGGGGGTCGAGGGCGGGGTGTAACGCGACGCGCATCTTGCGCCCCGACGCGACGACGTCAACCGTGCCGTCGTTGTTAAGGTCGACGAAGGTGCCGTACACGGCTGGTGGCTGCGTTAGCTTCTCGACCTCGTCGCGCAGCGCCGTGATCTGGTCGCGCGTCTGTTGGATCGTGATGGTCAGTTTTTCGTTGTTCGAGCGACTCTGGGCTAACTGTCCCTGCGCCGCCAGCAACTGCTCTTCGAGTAGTTCGATACGCTGGCGCGCGAGATCCAACTCGCGCGACTCCTGGCGACGTGGGTCGTCGGGAGCGGGTTGTCCGAATGGTCCGGGGCGCTCCATAACGCCACCCTACGCCGGAGTGGCGTCGGCACGTCGGCGCTAGAGTGTCCACACCGAGGGAGCAGGGAGGACGGGCGAATGAGGGTATGGATCGATCAGGACTTGTGCACGGGCGACGGGCTGTGCGAGGAGATCTGTCCTGACGTGTTCACCCTGCTCGACGACGGCCTCGCCTACGTCAAGGAGGGAACGGCGGTCAAAGACTCCCCTGGTGGTTCCGAGGGTGTCGCCGCGGTGCCCGCCGGACTCGAGGACGCCGTGGTGGAGGCGTCGGAGGAGTGCCCTGGCGAGTGCATCTTCATCGAGCGCGACTGAGCCGCACGCGGTGAGACTCTCCTAGGGGCTGACGTCACGGCGCTGCGTCGTTCGCCGCGCCGACGTCAAGAATCCGGTGTGCGCCACCATGCGGTGATCGGGTCGTACGGATCGACCATCGACGTGCCAGGTTCGGCGCAGTATCTCGACCGTCTCCGCGAGCGCAAAGTGGTACTGATTCAACGTCTCTCGAAGTAACTGGGTCTGGTTGATCGTCGGAAGATACGCGAGAATGATGCCGCCGGGGCGCAGTGCCGCCTGGGCGTGAGCCACGACGGCCCATGGTTCGGGCATGTCGAGGATCACGCGGTCGAGGTCCGTCTCGTCGATTCCCGCCGTGACGTCGCGAATTCTCACGTCGTAGGCCACGTCGGGTCCGAGCATGTCGTGCACGTTCTGAAGCGCCTGGCGCGCGAAATCGTCGCGAATTTCGTAGGCCGTGATCACGGCGCCGGCACGTAGCAACGTCATGGACAGGGCGCCCGAGCCCACTCCCGCCTCAAGAACCCGCATCCCTGGGGCGATGTCGGCCTGGAGCAGAATCGTCCCGAGGTCCTTGGGGTAGATGACCTGCGCGCCGCGCGGCATCTTCAGCACCACGTCGGCCAAGGTCGGACGAACAACGAGGAAGGACCTCTCCGTGGTAGATCGTACGAGCGAGCCCTCCTCGGTCCCGATGAGGTCGTCGTGGGCGACGATTCCGGCATGGGTGTGGAAAGCGGATCCCTCGCGTAGCGTCACCAGGTAGCGGCGATCTTTGGCGTCAATGAGCAGCACGCGCTCACCGGCGCGCAGCACGCCGCTCACGAGCGCCGGGGCGCAGAACGACCAGCCCGAGCAGCCGCGCGATCGATCATGGCCATGACCGCGATCACTGCCGCGAGTGTCAGCCAGTGTCGCGACCGTTGGGCGACGGCCTTTCCCGTCAGGCGACGTAGAGCCCAACCCCACACCCAGCGGGTCATCGTCGACGGCGACGCGAACGGGCGCGCCGGGCACGGCGACCGCGCCACCAGCCCCAGAGGTATCCCACGGCGAAGCCCGACACGCCCGCTGTCGCCACGTTGGGCTCGGGGAGGTCGACGTCGGTCGTCTCGGGCAGCAGCGCGCGCAACGAGCGCTCCAGCTCGCGGCGGGTCGCGGAGTCGCTCATTTCGTACTCTTGATCCGCCGCTCGCCCGCCCCGCGCACGATTTGCCACAGCGTCACACTCGCGACGATCAGGGCCAGGGCCGCCACGATCAGGTAGGGAATCCACGAGAGTGTGCCGTCGAAGACGCGGAACTGTTCCTGGAAGAATCGCAGCACCGCCATGAATATGAAGAGGATGCCGACGCCGACGAAGACACTTCCGAGCGCCCCGTAGAGAGCGTAGCGGCCCATGTCCTTGAGTGGCTGGATCGTCTCTTCCTTGATGTAGCGCACTGCCAGGTCGCGTAGTTCTGTTAGGTCGCGACGTACACCGACGCCTCGAAGAAGTGAACGCCAAGACGGTACTCTCACGGGGCCAGCCTACTCAGTGCGGTCGCTGATCACGTAGTTTGAGCTAGCGGTCGCGATGAGTTGGCCGTGGTCATCCTCGATGCGAGCGTTGACGAAACTCACGACTCGCCCCGGCTTCGTGACCTGTGCGGTACAGGTGAGGGTCATGCCCGGGCGCGCGGGTCGTAGGAAGGAGATCTTCATCGAGGTGTTGGCGACGTGGACCTTGCGCTCGCCGGCCGCGGTGACCACGCTGGCCCCCATGGCCGAATCGGCGATAGCCGAGAGAAAACCACCCTGCACGACGCCCGCCGGGTTCGTAAAACGCTCGTCGAGAACAACTCGCCAGACGCTACGGCCGGGTGTGGCCTTGTCGACGCACGTCAGACCCAGGGTGAGATCGCAGTTGGGCGGGATCTGCACGGTCACCGGCCCAGACTACCGAGGGACGGCCCACGCAGAGGCGAGGCGTCCGTTAGGGTCGTAGACATGGCTGACGACATCTACCACGGGGCTTCGCCCGATGAGGGACGTGCAATTCGCGAAATCGTGGCGGTGGCCATGGATGCTCCCGCGGCCGCCCACTCGGGTCACAGCGGTACGGCGATGGCGCTGGCACCGCTCGGCGTCACCCTCTTCGGACGCGTCCTACGCCACGACCCGACGATGCCGTCGTGGCCCGATCGCGACCGGTTCGTGTTGAGCGCGGGCCACGCCTCGATTCTCCAGTACTCCCTCGCGCACGTCTTTGGCTACGACGTCACCCCCGAGGATCTGCGAGGCTTCCGCCAGCCGCATTCGCGCACGCCCGGTCACCCCGAAGTCGGACTGACGCCCACCGTTGAGCTCACGACCGGTCCCCTCGGACAGGGGGTCGCCAATGGCGTGGGACTGGCACTCGCTGAGCGGGTCCTGCGCGCACAGTACGGCGACGATCTCGTGAGTCACCGAACCTGGATCATCGCGGGCGACGGGTGCCTCGAAGAGGGCATTAGCCATGAAGCTGCCTCGCTCGCCGGATCGCTCGGTCTCGACCGGCTCACGGTGTTCTACGACAACAATCACATCACCATCGATGGTCCGACGGAACTAGCGCTGCACGATGACCCCGCCGAGCGCTTCGCCGCCTACGGGTGGCACGTGCTCGACCTCGGCGAGTCGGCGAACGATCTCGACGCCCTCGAGGCTGCCGCGCGCACGGCGATGGCCGAGACGGATCGACCCACCCTCGTGATACTGCGATCGCACATCGGCTTCCCCTCCTCGATCATGATGGATCGTCGCGAGGCGCACGGCACGCCGTTTTCGCCCGAGGCGATCAGCGCGGTCAAGGCAACCCTCGGCGTTGAGGATGAGCCCTTCCACTTTGATCCCGAACTTCCCGGGCGCCTTCTCGAGTCGCTCAGCGCCCGCAACGCCGAGCGGCGAAGCTGGGAGGCACGCGTCGATCAGGCGGGCACCCGCGGCGAGGAGCTTCTCGAGCAGTTGCGCACCAACGGAGCGGCTATCCCCGGCGCGTCAGCGCCACGCTACGAGGGGGGCACGGTGGCGACCCGCAAGGCGATGCAGCGCGCGATGGACGCTCTCGCCCCGCGCACCGCGGGTCTCACCGCGGGGTCGGCAGACCTGACCGACAACACGGGCGTCGTCCTCGAGTCACCGCCCCAAGGCCGTGCCCATCCCGGCGGACGCCAGATTCACTACGGTATCCGCGAGCACGCGATGGGCGCCATTATGGTGGGCCAGGCGCATCACGGGGGTGTGCGCCCGGTGGGGTCCACGTTCTTCGTCTTCAGTGACTACGCGCGTCCCGCGATCCGTTTGGCTGCTCTCAGCCACGCCAGCGTTCTGTTCGTCTTCACCCACGACTCCGTGGGCATCGGCGAGGATGGACCCACCCACCAGCCGGTCGAGCACCTGATGTCGCTGCGCGCGATGCCCACTCTGCACGTCGTGCGTCCGAGCGACGCCAACGAGACCCTCGACGTCGTGGACCGCATCCTGAGCGATCCGGCACCGCCCCCCACGGCGTTAGTGCTCTCGCGTCAGGATTTTCCGGTTCTCGAGGGCGCCGACGCGGAGGCTTCGCGTCGCGACGCGCACCGTGGTGGGTACGTTGTGCGAGAGAACGACGACGCTCGCTTCACCTTGGTGGGCACGGGATCGGAGTTGACGCACTGTCTGCGCGCCGCGGAGGAGTTGGCGCAACGTGGCATCGCGACGCGCGTTGTCGCTCTGCCGTGCTGGGCGTGCTTTGACGCGCAGCCGGCCGAGTATCGCGCGAGCGTGTTGCGCCGCTCTCTGCCCTCAGTGTCCCTCGAAGCCGGAGCGACGCTCGGCTGGTCGCGTTACGTGGACGACTCGTACGGCATCGATTCGTTCGGACTATCGGCCTCGGGCTCCTACGTCCTATCTCACTTCAACATCTCACCGGACGTCCTCGTATCCCACGTGGAGTCGGTACTGGAGGTTCACGGATGACGACATTGCACGATCTGTACGACCAGCACGGTCAGAGTCCGTGGATCGACAACATTCGCCGCGACTGGCTTGATGACGGTACGCTCGCCGGTCTCGTCGCCCAGGGGGTTCGCGGCGTCACCTCCAACCCCTCCATTTTCGCGAAGTCTCTCGCGTCGTCGAGTGCCTACGACGCCGCGATCGCGGCACTCGATACTCGCGATCCGGAAGTGGTCTTCGAGTCGCTCGCCGTGGCCGACGTTCGCGACGCCTGTGACGTTCTGGCCGCGGTGCATCGCGCGTCGCGCGAGGAGATGACGCACGGGCACCGACACTACGCCGACGGCTTCGTCTCGCTGGAGGTGTCACCTCGGCTCGCCCGTGACACTGGTGCCACGATCGCGGCGGCTCAACGTCTCGCGCGAGAAGTGGACCGACCCAACGTGATGATCAAGATACCCGCCACGCGTGAGGGGCTCCCCGCCATCACCGAGGTGTTGGGCCAGGGCATCAACGTAAACGTGACGTTGATCTTCTCGACGTCGCGTTACGACGAGGTGATCGACGCGTGGCGCGACGGGCTCGTTCTGGCCGCGGGCCGAGGTCACGACCTCGCCGGTCTGGCGAGCGTCGCGTCGTTCTTCGTCTCGCGGCTCGACGTCGCCATCGACGCCCAGTTGGCCGAGGGGGATCCGCGGCGTGGAACCATCGCGGTAGCTCAGACGGCCGCCGCGTACGCGATGTTTCGCGCGCGCCAGGCCGACCCCGACGTCGCCGCCCTCATGGCGCGGGGCGCTCAGATTCAGCGGCCTCTCTGGGCGTCGACGTCGACCAAGGATCCCCGTTACGATGAACTGCTCTACGTCAACGACCTGGTGGCCGACGACACGGTGAACACCATGCCCGACGCCACTCTGCACGCGGCGCTCGAACATCTCGACGTCACGCGCTCAGTGCTCGTCGACTCCGAGACAACCGCTCGCGCCGCGCGCCGTCTCGACGTGCTGGGGACCGACGTTGACCTCGACGAGGTCACGGCTCGTCTCGAGACGGAGGGCGTGAATGCCTTTGCCGACGCCTACGATGCCCTGCTCACCACCATTGAGGCGAAGTTTCCCGCGGGTTCGTCGCACAACGCCGCTTCGGCGTAGGACCCTCGTGTCGACACTCGGGCCTGACGCGTACGGCCCGCGACGTGTCGACGACGGGAAGGCGGGGACGCACGGGGAGCGGTCGCTCGAGGCGCGCCGCGAAGACGTGGCGGCGGTGTGGGAGTTAGCCGACGACGATGGTCGTGCTCGCCCATGACTCACGCCACGGGTACGGGTGATCAGGCGCGTCGTGGGCGCGAGCACGATCAGCAGATCTCACAGCTTCGGGCCTACGTGGACCGCGTGGTGGCGTCGGCGTCGGACCCCGAGCAGCTGGGGCTCACGATCACCACGCTGCGCGAGCTCCTCGACGCCGGCGACGTCTTCTCGCCGTGGCGCGACCGACCGAAGGTCACCATCTTCGGGTCGGCGCGGGTCGGCGAGGACGATCCGCTCTACGCGATGGCCCGCGAGCTCGGTGCCGCCATGGCCTCGCGACAGTGGATCATCGTGTCGGGAGCGGGACCGGGCATCATGGAGGCCGCGGCTCGCGGAGCCGGCGCGGCGAACACGCTCGGCGTGAATATCCGTCTACCCTACGAGCAGAGTGCCAATCCCTTCGTCGACGCGGAGTCACGGCTCGTGGAGATGAAGTACTTCTTCACCCGCAAGGTCGCCCTGACCAAGGAGTCGCTGGCCTTCGTGTTCTTCCCGGGAGGGCTAGGAACGATGGACGAGGCGTTCGAGATTCTGACTCTGCTGCACACCGGTAAGAGTCGTCCCGCTCCGGTGATCCTGGTGGACACGCCCGAAGGCCACTACTGGCGACAGTGGCGCGCGTTCCTGGACGGTGCGCTGGTGGCCGGCAAGTACGTGGAGGCTGAGGCCAGTAACTTGGTCGACCTGGTGAGTTCGGTTCCCGACGCCATTGCCGTGATCGAGCGCTTCTACGCTAACTTTCGATCAGTCGTTGTTCACGGTTCGCGCGCTGAGATTACGCTACGTGTGGTCGACGATGAGCGCGTAGCCTCGCTGGCGAGTGACTTTCCCATGTTCGCCCGTGACGGTGGCATGCGGGTGCGCGACGCGACAACGCTCAGCATCAGCTTTGACGGGCGCGACTACGCAACTCTTCGCCGCCTGATCGACGAGCTGAACCGGTGGTCTGGTTAGTCCTCGTCCGAGTCCGCCGCGCGCAGGAGACTTTCCGCCCGAGCCAGGCTGCGCCGCACTCGACTGAGTTGACGGTCACGCTCGCGTGCGGCCACGTCGCCGTGCAACTGATCGCGTAGGGTCTCCACGATCGCGTCGCTGACGCGTTGCTCAATCGCGGCGATCTCGTCGGCCAACTCGTGCAGGTTCTCCACTATCCGAGGGTGATGACGTCGAGGGTTCCCTCGACGTAGAGGGCTCGCAGAACCTTCTTGTCGAACTTTCCCACGCTCGTCTTGGGTAGGGAGTCGAGGAAGCACCAGCGCTCGGGTAACCACCACTTCACGACTTTGGTGGCCAGGTAGTCGCGAAGTTCTTGGGCACTCGCGCTCTTACCGGGCCGTAGGACGACGCAGCAGAGCGGACGCTCCTGCCACTTCTCATCCGACACCGCCACCACCGCGGCTTCGAATACCGCGGGGTGACCCATCACCGCGTTTTCCAGTTCCACGGAACTGATCCACTCGCCGCCGGACTTGATGACGTCCTTCGTGCGGTCGCTGATGACCATGTAACCCAAGTTGTCCAGCGTGCCGACGTCCCCCGTGCGCAGCCAGCCGTCGTGGAACCTCTCGGGGGCGTCGACCCCGTAGTAGGAGCCGGTGATCCACGGTCCGCGGATCTCGAACTCACCCACCGACGTTCCGTCGTGGTCGAGTACGGTACCGTCCTCGGCGGTGACACGAACCTCTACACCGGCGACGATACGACCGGCCTTGGCGCGAAACTCAATTTCCTGGTCTCGCGGAGTCCCGGCGGGAGGGATTGACACGGCGCCGAGCGGACTGGTCTCGGTCATTCCCCACCCCTGAATGACGTCCACGTTGAACTCGTCGCGGAACGCCTCGATGAGGTGGCGTGGTACGGCGGCGCCACCGCCGAGGAGTCCACGCACGCTGGAGAAGTCCGCGTCGCCGGATGCCTCGGCGGCGTGAAGCACTTCATTCCAGATGGTAGGAACGCCGAGCGAGACGGTGGGCCGTAGTTCGCGAATCATGCGGACGATGGGATCACCCTGGAGGAACATCTGGGGCATGACAAGATCCATGCCCGCCAGGTAGGCCGAGTACGGCGCTCCCCACGCGTTGACGTGAAACATCGGCACGATGAGCAAACAGCGGTCCTTCTCGGAGAGTCCGATCGAGTTAGCGGTCGTGGACGCCAGCGAGTGGAGCCAGATCGAACGGTGCGAGTAGACGACTCCCTTGGGATCACCAGTGGTACCGGAGGTGTAGCACATCACCGAGGCGCTACGCTCGTCCATCTCGGGCCACTCGTAGCCGCTCGGGTACCGTGCGATGAGGTCCTCGTAGCTCAGCGTCTCGCCGAGCAACTTCGCCTCGTCGATGCCGTTGACGATGATGTGGCGCACCGTGGGAATCTGATCGCGCACCCGCGCGAGCAGGGGAATCAGGGTGTCGTCGACGATGATCACCTGATCCTGCGCGTGATTGATGATGAAAGCCAGCTGCTCGGGGAAGAGACGGATGTTGAGCGTGTGCAAGACCGCGCCCATGCAGGGCACCGCGAAGTACGCCTCGAGGTGTTCCTGATTGTTCCACATGAAGGTCGCCACCCGATCGCCCTCACCAATGCCGAGGTCGGCCAGGGCCACCGCCAATTGCTCACTGCGTCGTGCGACTTGGGCGAAAGTGGCCTCACGCACGCCGTCGGAGGTGACCGTCAGCACCTTCTTGTGGGCGTAGAGGAACTCGCCGTGACGCAAGATCCGATTGATCAAGAGCGGCGCGTCCTGCATTGTGCTACGCATGTGTCCCCCTTCAGGTGCCTGGGCCGATGTTACTGAGCGGTATCACCGCCCGGTGTCCTCTACCGTACTCGGGGCCCGAACCGCCTCGCGAGCCGCGGCGTGACCTTGTGAGCGGTAGGAGGTGGCGGTAGGAGATGGGCGGTGGTGACGAGCTGCTACCACGACGACGTGTACGGAGTGACTGGTGAGGCCAGGAGCGACGGTTCACCGCGCAGCACGTGATCAACGGCGGCGGCGGCGCTACGCCCCTCGGCGATAGCCCACACGATAAGACTCTGTCCGCGTACGGCGTCGCCGCAGGCGAACACCGGCGCGCCCGGCGTGGTGAGATCGACGCGCCACGCCTCGTCGACTCGGAGGGTGCGCCGCTCGGTGCGCCAGCGGTCGTCCTCAAGACCGAGGGGCGCCAGTTCGGGCCCCGTGAAGCCCGCCGCGATCAGCACCAGGTCCGCCCGCTGGAGATGCGTCTCGCCGGTGGAGTGGTCGAGGAGGCGAATCTGCTCGACGTGTTCCACGCCCTCGAAGGCGAGTGTCTCGGTGGCGAAGAGTCGCTCCCCGCCCTCCTGGTGCGCCGTTGTCACCTTGAAGAGCCGCGCCATCGTAGGCCACGGAGCATCCGACGGACGCTCGTCGGGTGGTCGCGCCAGGATCTCGATCTGGTGTACTGACGTCGCCCCCTGGCGGTGAGCGGTGCCCAGACAGTCCGCACCGGTATCACCGCCACCAAGGATGATGACGCGGCGACCCGCGGCGTCGATCGAGGATCCGACGCCGTCACGAACCGCGCGGTTGGCGGCCTCCAGGTACTCCATCGCCGGGTGTACTCCCGCGAGGTCTGCTCCCGCCACGTCGAGGCGACGCGCGACGGTGGAGCCGACGGCGATCACGACGGCGTCGAAGGTGTCGCGCAGGTCTGCCAGTGACAGATCCGTGCCAATGGGCGTCGACGGATGAAACGTCACGCCCGACTGAGCGAGCACGTCGAGGCGGCGGTCGAGTACAGACTTCTCGAGTTTGAACGCGGGAATTCCGTAGCGCAGCAGGCCGCCGATCGCGTCGCTGCGTTCGAAGACGTCGACGCGGTACCCCACCGAGGTCAACTGCGCCGCGCTGGCGAGGCCCGAGGGTCCCGAGCCGATGATCGCGACTCGTGGCCCGTCGCTCGGCGGGGACGTGGGCGTTACCGCTCCGCGGGCGAAGGCGTGCTCCACGATCTCGTACTCGAGGCGTTCGATCGTGACCGGATCGTCGGCGATTCCCAGCACGCACGCGGATTCGCACGGAGCCGGGCATAGTCGTCCGGTGAACTCGGGAAAGTTGTTGGTGGCGAAGAGCGCGTCGGCGGCGCGGTCCCAACGGCCGCGGTACACGTGGTCGTTGAAAGTGGGAATGGGGTTACCCAGCGGGCATCCCTGGGTGCAAAAGGGGATGCCACAGTCCATGCAGCGCGCGGCCTGCGAGCGAATCTCGTCGTCGGACTGGGGAGCGTACACTTCGCGCCAATCGCGACGTCGTTGCGCCACGGGCCGCGGCGTGGGACCGCGGCGCGGGAATTCGAGAAATCCGGTTGGCTTACCCACAGCGGGTCTCCTCGCGAGCGCGCTGATACTCCGAGGTCTCGATACGAACCATCCTCATTCGCTCGCGACGCCATTCCTGGACGAGGCGCGCCGCGAGGGTGGAGTCCGTCTCCTTGACGAAGCGGGTGAGCAACGACAGTACGAGGTCGTCGTCGCGCGCGTCGAGGGGGTCGATTTCGTAGACCCCATTGCTGAGGTGCTCGTGGACCGCGTCGCGCGGGTCGTAGAGGTAGAGGGTGCCGCCGGACATCCCGGCAGCGAGGTTGCGTCCAAGACGCCCGAGGATCACGACCACCCCACCCGTCATGTACTCCCCCGCGTGGTCACCCGCTCCTTCGACGACTATCGTCGCTCCTGAGTTGCGCACCCCGCAGCGCTCACCCACGACGCCGCTGATGAAGATTTCTCCGGCGGTGGCCCCGTAGCCGATCACGTTGCCGGCGATGACGTTGTCCTCGCTCGCGAAGGTGGCCTCGCTGGGCGGCGCGATCACGATGCGTCCTCCCGAAAGCCCCTTGCCCACGTAGTCGTTCGCGTCGCCGCGTAGGCGTAGGGTGACGCCGCGGGGCAGGAACGCACCGAGGCTCTGGCCCGACGAGCCCGTGACGTTGATCTCGATCTGGTCGTCGACGAGTTCACGCGTTCCCATAGCTCGCGTAATGGCGCTACCGGTCAGGGTACCCACCGCCCGATTCACGTTCGCGATGGGCAACGAGGTGCGCCAGTGTCGTCCCTCTCGAGCAGCGGCGACGGCGTCGGTCACGAAGACCCAGTCGAGCGCCGCGCCTAGACCGTGATCCTGAGCACGATGCCGACGACGTTGCGTGGGGTCGACCGGCGCCAGTAGCGCCGACAGATCGAGGGCGGGTCCGTCGACGGCGGGCACCGCGTCGAGGAGGTGCGTGTCACCGATGATCTCGTCGAGGGAGTGGACTCCCAAGCGCGACAGGTGTTCGCGAACCTCCTCGGCGAGGTACTCGAAGAACGTCGTCACAAACTCCGGCTGGCCGCGGAAGCGTTCGCGCAGGACAGGGTTCTGCGTGGCGATGCCGACGGGGCAGGTGTCGAGGTGGCACACGCGCATCATGACGCAGCCCATGACGACGAGGGGTGCGGTGGCGAAGCCGAACTCCTCCGCGCCGAGCATCGCGGCGATGACGACATCGCGACCAGTGCGTAGTTGCCCGTCGACTTGTAGCACGACTCGATCACGCAGGCCGTTAGCCGCGAGCGTCTGGTGAGCCTCGGCGAGTCCGATCTCCCAGGGAGTTCCCGCGTGCTTGAGCGACGTGAGCGGTGCCGCTCCGGTTCCGCCGTCGTGTCCCGAGATGAGGATGACGTCGGCGTGTGCCTTGGCCACACCGGCGGCGATCGTACCGACGCCCTGCTCGGACACGAGCTTCACGTGGATGCGGGCCGCGTCGTTGGCGCTCTTGAGGTCGTAGATCAACTGTGCCAAGTCTTCGATCGAGTAGATGTCGTGATGGGGTGGGGGCGAGATCAGGCCCACCCCCGGCGTGGAGTGGCGCGTGGCCGCAATCCAGGGGTACACCTTCGTACCGGGTAACTGTCCCCCTTCGCCGGGCTTGGCACCCTGAGCCATCTTGATCTGCAGGTCGTCCGCGTTGACGAGGTACTGACTCGTGACGCCGAAGCGGCCCGACGCCACCTGCTTGATAGCGGAACGGCGATTGTGACGAGGGTCGGCGTCGTGAAATCGTTCCTCATCCTCGCCGCCTTCGCCGGTGTTCGACTTGGCCCCGAGTCGATTCATGGCGATCGCCAGCGTCTGGTGCGCCTCGGCACTAATCGAACCGTACGACATGGCTCCGCTCGAGAACCGCGCGATGATTGACGCGGCGCTCTCGACCTCGTCCAGGGGCGTGGCGACCGCGGCCGATCGCAAACGTAAGAGACTGCGCAGAGTGACGCGACCGTCTTCTTGCTGGTCAACCGCCGTGGTGTACTCGCGAAAGATGTCGTAGCGTCGGGCACGCGTCGCGTGCTGCAGGCGGTGCACGGCGTGCGGCGTGAAGAGGTGGATCTCGCCGTCGCGTCGCCACTGGTACTCGCCGCGCGACGTCAGCGAGCCGCCCGTGGCTCGCGGCCCGTAGGCGTCAGCGTGCCAGCGCAGAACGTCACGGGCGACGTCGTCCAGCGTGGCTCCCCCGAGGCGCGAGCGGAAGCCCGTGACGTAGCGCCCCAGCACCTCGTCGCTGAGTCCCACCGCCTCGAAGAGTTGACTACCGACGTAACTGGCGACGGTGCTCACGCCCATTTTGGACATGACCTTGACTACCCCTTTGGTCAGGGCCTTGGCGTACTGGTAGCGGGCGTCGTAGGGGTCGAGATCGATGTCACCCCCCTCGACCAGGGCATCAATCGACTCGTAGGCAAGGTAGGGGCAGACGGCGGACGCCCCAAAGCCGAGTAGCGCGGCAACGTGGTGCACCTCGCGGACGTCGCCCGCTTCAATGATGAGGGCGGCCCGGGTGCGCAGGTGATCGCGTACGAGCCGGTTGTGGACGGCCGCGGTGAGCAACAAGCTCGGGACCGCGGCCCAGTCGGGCGAGGTGTTGCGATCCGAGAGAATGACGACGCTCGCGCCCTCACGCACGCGAGTCGCCACGAGGTCCGCCACCCGGTCGACCGCGTGCGCGAGCCGATCCCCCGCGTGCTCGCCGTGTGCCTCGAAGAGTCCGTCCACGGCCACGCTGATCACGTCACGCCCGCGCTCGGTTTCGTGGAGGTATCGCAGTTTGGCGAGGTCCTCCACACTCAGCACCGGAGAGCCCAGCACCACCTGATGGCAGTGACGAGCCGACTCGGTGAGCAGATTCTCTTCACCCCCCAGTGCGACGCGGGTGGAGGTCACGAGCTCTTCGCGAATGGCGTCCAGGGGCGGGTTCGTGACTTGCGCGAAGAGTTGGGAGAAGTAGTCAAACAACGAGCGAGGTTGGCGTGACAGCACCGCGAGCGCCGCGTCGTTACCCATCGAGCCGACGGGCTCCTCGCCCGCGAGCGCCATGGGCCGTAGGATCAGTCGCAGATCCTCCTCGGTGTAGCCGAAATTTCTCTGGCGCTGCGTCACCGAGGCGTGACTCGGCGTCAGCATCGGACGCGCGGGGACGTCGTCGAGGGAGATTTGCTCCTCACTCAGCCAACGTTCGTAGGGGGCGGCGTGGGCCAACTGCGCCTTCAGTTCGTCGTCGTCCACGATGCACCCGCGGTCGAGGTCGACGAGGAACACGCGACCGGGCTGCAGACGGCCCTTGCGTTCGATGAGAGCCGGATCAATCGGGAGAACCCCGACCTCGCTCGCCAGAATCACCCGTTGGTCCTTGGTGACCCAGTAACGAGCGGGTCGCAGCCCGTTGCGGTCCAGAACGGCGCCCACGACGTGGCCGTCGCAGAACGTCACCGAAGCGGGGCCGTCCCACGGCTCCATGAGAGCCGCGTGGTAGCGGTAGAACGCCCGCCGAGCAGGGTCCATTGAGGTCGAGCGTTCCCACGCCTCCGGGATCATCATGAGCACCGCGTGCGCCAGGGACCGACCGCCGTGCACGAGGAGTTCGACGACCTCGTCGAAACTGGCGGAGTCGCTCAGACCGTCGGTGACGATGGGCGTGAGCTCGGATATCTCCACCGGTAGCGGTGCGCGAAGAGTGGACTCACGGGCGGTCATCCAATTCCGGTTGCCCCGGATGGTGTTGATCTCCCCGTTGTGCGCGATGAAGCGGAACGGTTGCGCCAGGGACCATCGTGGCAGGGTGTTCGTGGAGAACCGGCTATGTACGACCGCGATGGCCGACGTGAGACGAGGATCCCGAAGATCAGCGAAGTACCGTCGCAACTGTGGCGAGGACAGCATTCCCTTATAGATTAGGACTCGAGTAGAGCACGAGGCCGCGTAGACGTCGACAGTGTGCTCGGCGAGTTTGCGCGCACAGAACAGTGCCCGCTCGAGGACGTCGTCCCGCTCCCCCGTCGGCGAGTCCAGCAGTTGCTGAACGAAGTGGGGCTCACTGGAGCGTGACGTCGGACCCAGTACGGTGGAATCGACGGGAACGTCGCGCCAACCGAGCGTTCGTAGCCCTACTCGCGCGAAGGTCGCGTCCAACTCCTCGCGCAGGGCGTCGTTCCACCTCGGCACCATCCACTGAGCGACGCCGTAAGCGCCCGGCTCGGGCGGCGTGACATCGAAGATCGCGCGTACGAACGCGTCGGGCATCTGCAGGAGAATTCCCGCTCCATCTCCGGAGTCAACATCGGCACCCGTCGCGCCGCGGTGCTCGAGGTTTTCCAGGATGGTGAGGGCGTCGTCAATCGTGGTGAAAGTCGCGGACCCCGTAAGGTCGGCGATCATTCCGACGCCGCAGGCGTCGTGCTCGAACGAGGGGTCGTAGAGAGTGGGTTCGTGGGTCATAGGTTCACCGTTGGGGCAACGCTGACCCGCCCTCACTATAACCAACCCGGTGGTGGCGGGGCTCTACGCTGGAGCGGCGTCCGCCGTTCGCTCTCGTCACGCGGCGGACGGTGACGACGAGAGGAGAGGCCATGTCGACAGAGGCATTGATCGAAGCGCTGGACGAACGGATCCTCGAGGCGCTACACGCGAAGGCGACGGGAGAGACAATTGCCTTTCTCTGCGAGGCACGCGCCTGGCTCACCCATCCCGATCAGTCGCACGGCGCCCACCGCCAAAGCGTGTAGTCTCGGCGGCTATCATTGGCCTCTCGGGCTGTGGCTTAGTTTGGTCTAGAGCGCTCGGCTGGGGGCCGAGAGATCGGGAGTTCGAATCTCCCCAGCCCGACCAGGACCTGTCGGTGTACGGGTCGTGTCCCCTCGAGAGTTCTCGTCGCGGTGCGCACGATGAGCGGATGGTGCGGACGACGCGAACGAGTTCGACGGCGCGATCTCGCGCGAGCGTGACCCGGGTAGTGGTGCCGCGTCGCACGAGGTCCCGCCACCGTGTCGTGCCGTCGCGTTCGACGTCTCCGAGAGAAAGACGAGCGAACAAGCAAGAGTGAGGACGTGGCGAACGGGGCCGTAACGCGTGATGGCTCGATCGCTACCCGCGGGATCGCGGGGCTGGTAAACGGTAGGTCGGGCGGTCGTCTCGCGCGGACCACGTCCGCCACGTATTAGACGGTGGCGCGAGTCATGACGTTGCGAAGCGATCCGAGCCCGCCGATCGTCGACGTGACGACGTCGCCCGGTGCGAGAAAGACCGGTGGCGTGTGACCCTGACCGACCCCGGCGGGGCTGCCGGTAAAGATGACATCCCCCGGGCGAATCTCGCACACCGCGCTGAGGTAGGCGATGAGTCCCGCCACGTCCATCACCATGTCCTGGGTACTCGAGTCCTGATAGCGAACATCATTCACGTCGCACGTGATGAGCAGATCACCGGGCTCGTCGCACGCGTCGGGCGTCGTGAGCCAGGGACCCAGGGGCGAGAAGTTCTCGTGGGACTTGCCCAGTGAGAACTGTGGGGGGTTACCTGACATCTGCAGGTCACGGTCGCTGAAGTCCTGGCCCACGCAGTAGCCCGCGACATAGTGCAGGGCGTCGCCGGGTGCCACCCGGCGTGCTCGTGCGCCCATCACCACCACCAGCTCCGCCTCCCAATCTGTGTGGGGTGACGGTAACGCCACCGACGCGTTCGCTCCGGCCAGGGACGAGGCAAATTTCGTGAAGACCAGTGGCGACGTTGGTGGTGTCATCCCCATCTCGATCGCGTGACGTCGGTAGTTGAGCCCGATACCAAAGATCTGGCTAGGGCGCGACACTACCGGCCCGAGGCGTGGATCACGTGCGACGACGTCGGGTGTCAACTCGAGCGAGAGGTCCAGGTCGGTGGTAACATACCACTCCCCCACCTCATCTAACCGGCTGATCAGGTCATCGGTCGACGACGAGAAGCGGCCCCCGGACGCGCTGGCGATGTCGATAAGACCGTCGTCGGTCACGATGACGGCTCGTTGGTCGAAGGTGGCAATGCGCACGAGTACTCCCTCTCGATGGTGTGGACTCTTCCACGCTACCGAACTCGTCGTCGCGTTCTCGCGGCGCGTTGGAACGCCGCCCCGCTAGGGTGGCGCCGATCATGGAAGGATCCACCGTGTCGCTGCTCTTTACTCCCTGGCGTGTACGCACGCTCACCGTGCCCAATCGGGCGTGGGTGAGCGCCATGTGTCAGTACTCCGCGGTCGACGGTGTGATTGGAGACTGGCACCTCGCGCACCTGGGGTCACTCGCGACCGGAGGCTTTGGTCTCGTCATGGCGGAGGCTACGGCAGTAGCCCCTGAGGCCCGTATCTCGGTGCGGTGCCCGGGACTGTGGAACGACGAGCAGGTCACGGCGTGGCGCCGGGTCACGGCTTTTGCTCACGCGCAGGAGACACTCGTGGGTGTCCAGTTGGCGCACGCGGGGCGCAAGGCCTCGACCATGGCCCCGTGGGATGATCACCTTATCGCTCAGCCCTCCGAGGGCGGATGGACCGCCGTGGCCCCTAGCGCACTCACCTTCGACGGCTACCCGACACCGCGGCCCCTACGCGTTGACGAGATCGATCAGGTCGTGGATCAGTTCGCCGCCGCCGCCCGCCGCGCACTCTCGGCGGGCTTTGATGTCCTGGAAATTCACGCCGCGCACGGCTATCTCCTGCACCAATTCCTCTCGCCTCTCTCTAACCAGCGTGATGACGAGTACGGAGGGTCCTTCGAGAATCGTACGCGGCTCTTACGCCGAGTGACTGCCGCCGTGCGTGCCGTCGACGCCGACGTCGCGCTCTTCGTACGAATTTCGGCGACCGACTGGATTGAAGGAGGTTGGGACCTCGACCAGAGTGTGGCCCTGGCCCGGGAGTTGCGCGACCTCGGCGTCGATCTGGTTGACGTCTCGTCGGGCGGCAACGTGGCGACGGCGGTTATTCCGGCCGCACCGGGTTACCAGGTCCCCTTCGCCGGGGCCGTGCGACGCGGCGCCGACGTGGCGACGAGTGCCGTGGGACTGATCACCGAGCCCGAGCAGGCGGAGGCCATCCTGGAGCGTGGCGACGCCGACGCCGTGATGGTGGCGCGCGCCGCCTTGCGTAACCCCCGTTGGGCGTTGCAGGCCGCTGAGTCACTGGGCGAACATATTGACTGGCGCCCTCAGTTGGAGCGCGCCCGCACGGTGCGTGCCGCGCGGTAGTCATCCGCGGTCCTGGCATCACCCCTCACCCTGAGGTACGCTGAGTACACCACAGGCCGGTCTGACCGCCGGCGTTCGTCTGCTCTGGCAGGCGAAAGGCGAAGTACCTAGAGAGGGTGATCCCAACCACTGGTTGGAAAGAGTCATGGGCAACAAGGACCCCTTCGTTTTACGTCACTTGGCCGACGTGCAACCGCAGTTGTGGTGGTTGGACTCCGATCCGCTGGAACCCGAGTCGCACTCCGCACTCGTCGGCGACATCGGGGCAGACTTGTGCGTGGTCGGCGCAGGCTTCACCGGACTGTGGACCGCCCTGCTGGCCAAGGAACGTGACCCGCACCGCGAGGTCGTGGTCGTGGAGCAGTTTGAGACGGGAGCCGGCGCGTCAGGACGCAACGGGGGATTCTGCTCGGCGTCGCTCACGCACGGATTCGCCAACGGTATGCGCCGCTTCCCGAACGAGATGTCCGTGATAGAGAGGCTTGGTCGCACGAACCTCGACGAGATCGAGGCCACCGTGGCACGTTACGGGATCGAGTGCGATTGGGAGCGTACCGGTGAGTTGCGCGTCGCGCTCGCCGCGTGGCAGATGAGCGACATGGTGGAAGAGGCTCGACGCCGCAACGCTCTGGGCGATCACGTCGAGGTGCTGTCGCGCGAAGAGGTTCAGGCCCGCATCCACTCGCCGCTCTACGTCGGGGCCATCTTCGATCACGATGGCACCGCCCTGGTTGATCCGGCACGCCTGGTCTGGGGCCTGGAGCGTGCGTGCCTCTCTCTCGGTGTGACCATCTTTGAGAACTCGAAGGTTGAGTGGCTCGAGGACGTGGACGACGCGGTGCGCGTGCATACTGCCTACGGTGCGGTCACGGCTCCCCGCGTGGCGCTCGCGACGAACGTCTTCCCGTCTCTGGTGCGCAGCGCCCGTAAGTACGTCGTACCCGTCTACGACTACCAGTTGGTGACCGAGCCACTCACTGATGAGCAACTCGCCAGCATCGGGTGGGAGGGCCGTGAGGGCGTGGCGGACGCCGGCAACCAATTTCACTACTATCGACTCACCGCCGATCGGAGCATTCTTTGGGGCGGGTACGACGCCATCTACAACTTCCACGGTCAAGCGCACCGAGACTACGACTTCAACGCGCAGACGTACGCGACCCTGGCGTCGCACTTCCTCGCGACGTTCCCCCAGCTCGCGGGAATCAAGTTCACGCACGCCTGGGGTGGCGCCATTGACACTTGCACGCGCTTCTCACCCTTCTGGGGCACCGCGCATCGGGGCAAGGTCGCCTACGTCCTGGGCTACACGGGGCTCGGCGTCGGATCAACGCGCTTCGGGGCCGCCACGATGCTGGATCTACTGGATGGTCTGGACACCGAACGCACCCGACTCACGATGGTGCGCCGCAAGCCGATCCCGTTTCCACCCGAACCCTTCAAGTGGCTGTTCATCGAACTGACCAAGTGGTCACTCCAGCGAGCCGACCAGCACGAGGGGCGCCGAAACCTCTGGCTGAAGTTCGGCGACCTCCTCGGGCTGGGATTCGACTCCTAGAGACCTAGTCCTCGGAACCGGTGTGCGATCCCATCAGACCGGCGATCATGTTCACGACAGTGGGATCGGTCAGCGTGGTCACGTCACCGAGGTGGCGGTTCTCGGCGACGTCACGCAGTAGTCGTCGCATGATCTTGCCCGATCGGGTCTTGGGCAACTCGGGTGTGAGGATGATCTGGCGAGGCTTCGCGATCGGGCTGATGACTCGAGCCACGTGCGCGCGAATCTCCTCAATGACCTCGGTCTGGTCCTTGGAGGCGTCATCAGCCGACAGGCGAAGGGTCACGAACGCCACGATGGCTTGACCGGTGGTGTCGTCCGACGCGCCCACCACGGCCGCCTCGGCTACCGCGGGGTGACCCACCAGAGCGTGTTCCACCTCGGTCGTCGAGAGGCGGTGGCCCGAGATGTTCATCACGTCGTCCACTCGACCGAGCAGCCACAGGTCACCGTCGGCGTCACGCTTGGCACCGTCGCCCGCGAAGTACACGCCCGGGAAACGCGACCAGTAGGTCTCGAGGAAGCGGGCGGGGTCCCCGTAGATGCCACGAGTCATTCCGGGCCAGGGCTTCGTCACGACGAGGTATCCCCCCTCGCCGTTACCGACCGAACGACCCTCGTTGTCGACTACGTCGACGCTGATGCCGGGGAAGGCCCGCATCGCGGCGCCCGGCTTGGTCACGCTGATACCCGGTAGCGGCGTCACCAAGATGCCACCAGTCTCGGTCTGCCACCACGTGTCCACGATCGGGCAGCGGTTGGCACCGATGTGCTCGCGGTACCACATCCACGCCTCAGGATTGATGGGCTCGCCCACGGTTCCCAGGACGCGCAGGCTGGACAGATCGTGTGACGCAGGGTACTCCTCCCCCCACTTCATCAGCGTGCGAATTGTGGTGGGCGCGGTGTACAGAATGGTGACCTTGTACTGCTCGATGATCTTCCACCACCGGTCCTTGCCACCCGAGTCGGGTAGGCCCTCGTACATCACCTGGGTGGCTCCGTTGGCGAGCGGGCCGTAGACGATGTAACTGTGACCGGTGATCCAGCCAATATCCGCCGCCGTCCAGAAGACGTCAGTATCGGCCTTCAGGTCGAAGATGTAGTGATGCGTCGTGGCTACGTGAGTGAGGTAACCGCCCGTCGTGTGGTAGATCCCCTTAGGCTTGGCCGTGGTGCCTGAGGTGTACATGATGATGAGCGTCTGCTCGGCGGGGAAGAACTCGGGCGTGTGCTCCGTGGGCTGACGCTCGACCAACTCGTGCCACCAGTAGTCACGGCCCTCAGTCCAGACGACGTCCTCTCCCGTGCGGCGCACCACCAGGACGGCCTTCACGTCGGGACAGCTGCGAAGCGCCTCATCGACCGCGGGCTTGAGTGGGCTCGGAGCACCACGACGGAAGGCGCCATCGGCCGTGATCACGTAGCGGCAGTCGGAGTCGAGAATGCGGCTCGACAGTGCGTCGGCCGAGAATCCCGCGAAAACGACCGAGTGCGCGGCGCCTAGTCGCGCGCACGCCAGCATGGCGACGACCGCTTCGGGGATCATGGGCATGTAGATCGCGACGCGGTCGCCGGCAACCACGCCCAACTCGACGAGTGCGTTGGCGGCCTGGGCCACCATCACTTGCAGGTCCGCGTACGTAATGGTGCGCGACTCTCCCTCGCGGTCGCCCACCCAGTGGTAGGCCACTTTGGATCCGCGTCCGGCGGCGACGTGGCGATCGACGCAGTTGACGCTGGCGTTGAGCGTCCCGTCACTAAACCACTTCGCGTTGGGCAGGTCCCACTCGAGAGTGGAGGTCGGGGCCTTCTCCCACGTCAAGCGATCAGCCTGGCGGCGCCACCACGCTTCGGGGTTGGCGTCGGCCTCGTCGTAGATCGACGGCTGGGCATTCGCCTGGGCGGCGAACTCCGCGCTTGGTGCGAACTTGCGGTTCTCCTCGTGCCAAGCCTCTAGCTTCGCTTCACTCATTGCTCTCCCCCAACTTGACTTATGACGCGCCACGAGTCGGCGCGTCCCCTCATTCACTATCACGTGCTTAGCACGCACCGCCGCAATTCGGGAGGTGACTTAGGGCCCAATATGCCAACAGCGCCCTAGCTGGAGAGCTGGGGCGCTGTTGGCGGTTGGGTCCGGTGGCTAGCCACCAGTGAGCCCACTGTAGCCGATCTAGGCGAGCGGACCGAGCGGTAGCACCGTCCTCTTGTAGGTGTCGTTCAGCACCGCCGCCGCCGAGCAGTACCAGGCGAGAATCGCCGTCACGATTCCGAGCCATCCACCGACCTTCACCATGTTGGAGTGGCCGGCGTCCCAGTTGCCGATAGTGAGGAAGATGAACGTGGCCTCGAGGACGACAAAGACAGAGGCCAGTCCCACGTTGGTCTTAAAGGATCCGATCATCATGTAGAAGGTGAAGATCGTCCACGCGAGCAGGTAAACGCCCAGCGCGTTAGTCGCCTTTAGGCCACCGTTCCAGTTGATGAAGGCGTAGAGCCCGAGCCAGAACGCTCCGTACGACGTGAACGCCAGTGCGCCGAACGTGTTCTTGCGCACGAACTCCCACATGCCGGCCGCAAACTGTGCAATTCCGCCGTATACCAACGCCAGTGAGATAGCTACCGTGAGGCCCCCACCCTTCCAGATTCCGGCATTCGCCGAACTCAGGGCAAAGGTTGTCATGGCGAATCCGGCGAGCCCTAACGGACCCGGATCAGCCACCTTGTGTTCATCTGCCATGTGCATCCCCCTGGATTTATCCATGTGAACCGACGGGCGTCGGCCTAGATTGATTAAACACCCCGGCACTACACATCCGATGGATCTACAGGTCGCTTGTGAACTACTTCACTTGCCTGGGCACCGGCTAATCACCACGTGTCCCTGGTCTCCCACGTCGGCTATGGCGTCGACGTGGAGTCCAGTGCACGGCGAAAGTCGCGAACGAAACTCTCCACGCGCGTGGTGCCGGCGCCGTCGAGCACGAGTGACATAAGTGCGGACCCGACGATGACGCCGTCGGCGAATTGTGCAGCCTCGCGCGCGTGGTCGGGCGTCGTAATGCCGATGCCGACGTACACCGGGATGTCGCTCACGCTGCGTAGTGCGTTGACGACACGACGGGCGTCCCCCAAATCGGAGGCTGACCCGGTGACGGCCATCCGTGCGGCGGCGTAGGCAAAGCCCTGAGTCGCGTGGGCCAGACGCGCCACCCGTGCCGGCGGACTTGAGGGGGCCACGAGGTACACCGTGGCGACGTCGTTCTGCGCGCAGGCTCGTTCCCACGGCGCCGCCTCTTCGGGCGGCAGGTCGGGGATGATCGCACCGCGCAGTGACGAGTGCGCGAACGCGTGCGCCGCGCGCTCCACTCCGTAGTGGTGGATCACGTTGTAGTAGGTCATCGCAACGAGAGGCGCGTCCACGTCGAGCGTTGCCAACTCCGCGCAGACCGAGTCGAGAGTCGTCCCCGCGGCGAGTGAGCGAAGGGCGGCTTCTTGAATCACCACGCCGTCCATGATGGGGTCCGAGAACGGTAATCCGATCTCCACCGCGTCGGCCCCCGCGTGCACGGCCGCCTCCACGAGGCGGGTCCAGTCCGACGTGACACCCGCCATGACGTAGGGGACGAGCGCGGTGCGACCACTGGCGCGCACCCGACGCAGCGCGGTCTCGAGCGACGTCACGACTCACCTCGAATCAGGGCGCGCACCTGCGCCACGTCCTTGTCGCCACGTCCTGAGAGATTGAGCAACACCGTCGAACCCGGTGCGATCGAACGACCGGCTTCGCGCAGGAGCCACGCGACGGCGTGAGCGGTTTCGAGGGCGGGGATGATCCCTTCGTCCTCGCTGAGCACCTGAAGCGCGGCGATGACTTCATCATCGTGGGCCGTCACGTACTCGGCGCGTCCGCGAGCAGCGAGGTACGCGTGCTCGGGACCTATGCCGGGATAGTCCAAGCCCGCCGATATCGACTCCGCCTCCTCGATCTGACCGAACTCGTCCTGGATGAGCAGTGAGCGCATCCCGTGCAGGACACCCGGGGATCCCACGCCGACGGCTGATCCTCCCGCGGCCTCCACGCCGACGAGACGTGACGTACCTTCGGCGAATCCCGCGAACACGCCAGCCGCGTTGGAGCCGCCGCCCACGCACGCGACCACGACGTCGGGAGTCTCCACCCCGAGTTCGCGCAATTGGTGAGCGGCCTCGCGGCCGATCACGCTCTGAAACTCGCGCACCATCCACGGAAAGGGATGTGGTCCCATGACCGAGCCGATGCAGTAGTGCGTATCGGCCACGCAGGTCACCCATTCGCGCAGCGCCTCGTTGACCGCGTCTTTGAGGGTGCGGCTCCCCGAGGTCACGGGTACGACGGTCGCGCCGAGAAGTTCCATGCGAAAGACGTTCAGCTCCTGACGCTTCGTGTCCACCTCACCCATGAAAACAGTGCACGCTAAGCCCAGACGGGCGGCGGCGGTCGCGGTAGCGACGCCGTGCTGACCAGCTCCCGTCTCGGCAATCACGCGGTGCTTACCCATGCGCTGGGCGAGAAGCGCCTGACCTAGGACGTTATTGATCTTGTGCGATCCCGTGTGGGCCAAGTCCTCCCGCTTGGCGAAGACCCGGAGGTCGAGCCGACGCGAGAGGCGTTCGAGCGGTGTCACCGGCGTGGGTCGACCGGCGAAGAGGGATAACTCTCGCTCTAAGGAGCGTGCGAAGGTCTCATCGACTCGAGCGTCGCGGTACGCCTCGTCGAGCTCGAGGCAGGCGGACATCAGGGCCTCGGGTACGAAACGTCCACCGAAGTCGCCGAAGCGACCTCGCTCGTCGGGTGGACCCATGAAGAGATCGGTCACGTCGTTTCCTCTCGTTCGAACCAGCGATGGGCGGCGTCGACGAAGTCGCGCACCGCCCGGGCGTCCTTACGCCCGGGGGACGACTCGGTTCCCGAGGCGGCGTCCACGCCCCACGCGTGAGTTCTCGCCAGTACGTCCGCGACGTTGGCGCCACTAAGCCCACCGGCGACGATCAGCGGTCGACGAAAGCGCCGGTCTCTGAGAGGTGACCACGAATGGGTCCGCCCCGAGCCCGGCGAGGGACCGTCGACCAGAAGGGCGTCCACTCGGTCCTCGTTCACGTCATCGTGCGCCAGGGAGTCAATTGCCATCGCCGCGATCACCGTCAGTCCTCGCTCGCGCAACTCGACGGAGAGATCGGTGGAGACCGGGTCGTGGAGCTGCACGGCGTCCAGTGTTACCACGTCCACGACGCGGCGGATCGCGTCATCGTCGCGTCCGCGAAAGACACCCACGCGCACGGCGCGATCACCCACGAAGGCGGTGATTGCCGCCGCGCGCTCCACGTCGACCTCACGAGGCGACGTCGCGAGGACGACGCCCAGTGCGTCGGCCCCGGCGTCGAGAACGAGCGCCGCGTCGTCGACGCTGGTCACGCCGCACACCTTGACGAGGTGAGCGTAGGTGGTCAGGTCAGTCACGGCGGTGGCGCTCCACTCCGGCGATCTCGCGTACGGCGAGCGACGGTTCGGCCGCTCGCACGAGGGACTCCCCCACGAGGACGGCATCGAAGCCGTAGGCCGCCGCGCGCTCGACGTCGGACACGTCGCGTAACCCCGACTCGGCCACCGCAACGATCGACGCAGGTAGCAGTGCGATCACCTCCGCGGCCTGTTCGGTGCGAACGTCGAAGGAGCGCAGATCACGCTGATTGACGCCGATCAGGGTCGCACCCAGCGCCAGCGCCCGGCGCGTCTCGTCGCGGTCGTGAACCTCCACGAGAGCGTCCAGACCGCACCGCGCCGTCACGTTCAGGAGATGGGCGCACTCGTCGTCGTCCAGTGCCGCCACGATGAGTAGCACCGCGCTCGCACCGAACTGCAACGCGTCGATGACGTCATTGGCGCTTACCGTGAAGTCCTTGCGCAGCAGTGGCAACGAGCACGCGTCGTGGGCCGCACGAAGGTCACTCGGTGATCCGGCGAAGTGTTTGTCGTCGGTGAGCACCGACAGCGCGGCCGCGCCGCCGGTCTCGTACGCCCGCGACAGGACGCTCGGATCCAGGTCCCGTAGCAGCCAGCCCTTGGAGGGCGATCGGCGTTTGATCTCGGCGATCACGCTCACCGCTTCCCCCTGGCTGAGGGCCTCGCGGAAGTGCGACTGACACGGTGTGACGTCGTCGAGTCGCGCTCGCCAGTCACGGTGGTCGGCCGCGGCGCGCGCTCGGTGAAAGCGCATTATCTCGTCGAGGTAGGCGGTGGCCACTGTGAAAGCGTAGTAGCCGCAGCCCTGGCCACGGCTAGCCTCTCGCTATGGTTATCCTCGCCTCGGACCGGTGGCGCTGATGGAGTTCTACGCGCGCGACGTTCTCAATCCTCTCGTTCGCGGAACCGATATGGAGAGGTCCCAAGCCCGCGAGGCCCTGGCCGAGATCCTCGAGGGTCGTGTCGAGGCGGTGCATATCGCGAGCTTCCTCACCGCACTGACCATGAAGGGCGAGACCGCCGAGGAGATGACCGGTTTCATTGACGCCATGATCGACGCGGCCACGACCTTCGAGTTGACGGTCGACGCCGTCGACATCGTGGGCACCGGCGGTGATCAACTGCATACGGTCAACATTTCCACTATGGCGGCCCTCGCGGTGGCCGGCTGTGGCGTCGCCGTCGCCAAGCACGGCAATCGGGCGGCCTCGTCGTCGGTCGGATCTGCCGATGTCCTGGAGGCGCTGGGTGTTCGCCTGGAGACGTCCCCGGAGGTCGTGCGTGCCTGCGTGCAGGACGCGTCCATTGGTTTCATGTTCGCGCCGACCTACCACCACGCACTCGGCTACCTCACGCCCATTCGCCGGTCACTGTACTTTCGCACCGTGTTCAACGTGCTGGGACCACTCGCGAACCCGGCTCGCGTGCGGCGCGGGCTTATCGGAGTCGCGCCGTCCTCACACCTGTCACAGATGGCGCGCGTGATCGCGTCGCGCGGCACCGATCTGACCATTCTGGTGAGCGGTGACGACGGACTCGACGAGTTATCTCTCGGAGGTCCGTCGACGCTTCACCGGGTCACGCCCTCCGAGATCACCGTGGAGCGCATCGACGCCGGAGAGGAGCTGGGGCGACGTCACGGAGTGGACAGCCTGCGTGGCGGAGACGTCGCGCACAACGTTCGCGTCGTGCGCGCGTTTCTCGACGCCACCACTGGACCCGTGTTTGACATTGCGTGCGCGAATGCGGGCCTGGCGCTGGTCGCGGCCGGCCGCGCGGCCTCGTTGCGCGAGGGCTTCGAGATGGCGAGTGCGAGTGTGCGTGACGGTCGTGCGGCCCACGCGCTCGCGCAACTAGTGGCAATATCCAACAGTTAAAGAGCGCGTAACTCGCGACGATACCGGCGAGCATTCGCGACGTAGAGAGTGGCACCCTCCGCGATGGCGTCCTGGTCGCTGGCACCGAGTTTGATAGTGGCGGGTACGCCCACCGCCAGCGCTCCCTCGGGAACGTCGGTTCGGTTGCGTACCACCGCACCCGCCGCGACGGTGGCTCCCGTGTGGACGTGCGCGTGATGCAGTACCACCGAGCCGCTCCCGACGAGAGCTCGGTCGTGGATGACGCAACCCTCGAGATGCACGAGGTGGCCGATGACGCAGTCGTCACCCACGACCGTGGGAAACTCGGCGACGGCGTGGATCACGGTACCGTCTTGAATTGACGTACGCTCGCCCACGATGATCGTGCCGTAGTCGCCGCGCAGCACGGCGCCGGGCCACACCGACGAGTCCGCACCCACGCGCACGTCACCGATCACCACGGCGTCGGGGTGCACGAAGGCATCGGGGTGAATAGTCGGAACTCGCTCGCCTAGTGCGTAGATCGTCATTCGCCCTCCTAGTGCGCCAACCACGAAATTAACTGATAGAGACGCCAGGCAAGGTAGATGATGGTCACCACCACGAAAAACCGCCAGCGCCACGGCATCGGCTCGTGGGTGGCCTCCTCGACGGAGTGGCCGCAGACCTCACACACCTCACCCTCAACGGGACGGTCGCACGTGTCGCACCAGCGCGTCATCACCCCACCCGGACGCGTACTCGCAGCGGCGTGCTACCGAGAGAAAAACGCTCACGCAGTGAACGCTCTACGTAGCGCAGGTAGGTCGGAGGTAGGCGCCCCGACACAAAGAGCGTGAATGTCGGGGGTTCGATAGCTCCCTGCACGGCGTAGCGAATCTTGCCGGTGGGCGCGGGTTGACGAATCTGCAGGTCGCGAATGGCTCGGTTGAGGGCCCCGGTTGGTACGCGGGTCTCGTAGTCGGCCGCGGCGCTCATCAGCGCCGGAAGGATACGATGCACCCCCTTGCCCGAGAGTGCGGTGACTTTGAGCACGGGGGCGTCACCGAGGAAGGCCAATTTGTCCCCCACGCTCGCCAGTACGTTCTCTCGGTCCTCGGTCGCGATCATCTCCCACTTGTTCACGACGACGATGGACGAGCATCCGGCACCCGAAATTCGCTCGGCCAAACGCTGGTCCTGTCCCGTGGCTCCGACCGTCGCGTCAATCACGAGCAGGGCGACGTCGGCCCGATCGAGTGCCTCGAGACTACGCAGTACGGCGTAGGTCTCGAGACCCGCCTCGGTCCTCGCGCGACGGCGCATGCCGGCGGTGTCGATGAAGCGGATTCGACCGCTCGGCGTGTCGACCACGGTGTCGATGGCATCGCGCGTCGTGCCGGGTAGATCGTGCACGACCGATCGCTCCTCACCGATCAGTGCATTAAACAGTGTGGACTTTCCGACGTTGGGTCGCCCGACGAGAGCGACACCGAGGACGTCGTCGTGCGGATCGTCGGAGTCCTCGTCGGGGCCACCGATCATGTCGACGACGACGTCGAGCAACTCACCCGCGCCCAGACCGTGTAGTGCGCTCACCGCGTGAGGATCGCCGACACCGAGGCGCAGGAACTCCCAGGCGTAGGCCTCGCGGGCCGCGTCGTCAACCTTGTTCACGACCAGGATGGCGGGCCGCCCACTGTGGCGTACCCAACGTGCGGCGCGGGCGTCCTCGTCGGTGGGACCGGTGGCGACGTCGACCACGAGTAGCACCACGTCGGCCTCGTTGAGGGCAATCTGCGCCGAATGCGACACCTTCTCCTCGAGTTCGTCGCCGGACTCGATCCAACCACCCGTGTCCACGAGATCGAAAGTCCGACCTCTCCACTCCACGGGAACGCTACGTCGATCGCGCGTCACCCCGCGGTGTTGCTCCACCACGGCCACCCGCCGTCCGGCCAGCCGGTTCACCAGCGAACTCTTGCCCACGTTGGGTCGCCCGACGACGGCTACGCGCGGATGCCTCACGAGCCGACCATCGCCTGGTGCGGGGCGTAGAGAGACTCCAACGTCACTCGCAGATCGTGGCCCGTGGTGCGTACGCAGGTCACCGGGCGTCCTAAGTCGTCCAGCGTCGTCCCATCGAGGAATCGTCCCTCGTTGAGGCAGACGTCCGGGATGAGGCACGTCGCCGACGGATCCACTCGTGCCAGAGCCACCGCGAGATCGCGGCCGGTCAGGAGACCCGCGACCTTGATGTTTCCGCCGAAGTAGTCATTGGCAACCGGCATCACCTCGACCGCGTCGAATCCGTGTTCGTCGAGCAGCTCTCGTAGCAGCGGCGCCGCGTACTCACCGGTCATCACCACGACGCGTCCCCCCGCGACCACGTCGTGCGTGAGGGGTGCGCGTGTGGCACGGTAACCCCAGGCCGGTGCACCATCGACCGACTGGAAGAAACCACTGCCTAGTCGGGGCATCGCGACGTGGCGTTCGAAACTGTCGCGAAAGGCGGCCACCATACCGATACCGTTCTCCGCCAAGTCCAGAGTCGCCAGGGAGGCCGCACGCGGAGGATCGAGCCCGGCGACGAGGTAGAACTCGTCACTGGCGAATATTAGCGATCGACCCAGAACGGCACGGGTGATCTCGTTGTAGCGCTCCGCCAGGCTGACGACCTGGCGGGCCTCATCACGCTGGTGAGGACGCATGGTCTCCTCGAGTGAGAAGTCGCTCACTCCTACCGGGACGAGGGCGAGTGACGCGAGCTGCGGATAGGACGTGACGACGTCTTCGAGGGTGCGCTCGAGTTCGACCCCGTCGTTCACTCCGGGACAGACAACCACCTGGCCGTGTACCTCGATACCGTGGTGCAGCAGTTCATGCAACCAGCGCAGACTGGTGGCGCCCCGGGGATTGCGCAGCATCTCGGCGCGCAGTGCGGGATTGGTCGTGTGGATGGAGACAAAGAGCGGCGAGAGTCGCTCGTCGATCACTCGCTCCAGGTCGAACTCGGTGAATCGCGTCAGAGTGGTGTAGTTGCCGTAGAGGAACGACAGGCGAAAGTCATCGTCCTTCACGTACAGCGACCGCCTCATTCCCTTGGGCAACTGGTAGATGAAGCAGAAACTGCAGTGATTATCGCAGGTCCGGATTCGATCGAAGACGGCGGAGTCAATGGACAGTCCGAGCGGTTCCCCCGGCTCCTTGTCGATGACGACGCGACGCGTCACACCCTCGCCCTCGCCCTCGCGGCGCACGTCGAGCGTGACGTGCTCCCCGTCAACCAGTTGCTGGTACTCGATGATGTCCGTCGGTTCGCGACCGTTCACCCGCACCACCTCGTCGCCCACGGCGAGTTCAACGCGCGCGGCCGGTGATCGCGGAGAAATTGCTGAGATACGGGCGGCCGTCACTACGTCAGCCTACTGGCGAGTCTCTCGAGGCGTCGCGGCGACGGTCGCGGGCCGGTAGGCTGCCCGCGTGTCCGTGGACAAGGTGATTCTGGCGTCTCCACGAGGGTTCTGCGCGGGCGTTGAGAAAGCGATTAAGGCGCTGGACTGGATGACGCGAATCTTCGAGCCGCCCGTCTACTGCTACCACGAGATTGTCCATAATCGCTACGTTGTTGATCACTTTGTCTCCCTCGGTGTCATCTTCGTCCACGACATTGCCGACGTACCCCCGGGGGCACCGGTGATGCTGAGCGCCCACGGCTCCGCTCCCGCCGTCGTGGAGGCGGCTCGTCGCACCGGCGGTGCCGTCGTCGATGCGGTGTGTCCGCTGGTCACCAAGGTGCACCACGAGCTTAAGGTGCGCGCCCGCGACGGCTACACGGTTCTCTACGTGGGCCACGAGGGACACGAGGAAGCGATCGGCACCATGGCCGTCGCGCCCGACTCGGTAGTACTCGTCCAGTCAATCGACGACATCGAACGAGTGAGCAGCGCCGGGCCGGTGGCACTGCTCTCGCAGACGACCCTGAGCCGGGACGAGTGGCAGCACCTGCGCGAGTACGCGCACGAGCGCTTCCCGGACATCTGGCAGCCGGCGCACAGCGACTTGTGCTTCGCCACGACGAACCGACAGGCGGCGCTGCGTGACGCGGCTCGTGACGCCGACGTGGTCGTGGTGATCGGCTCGGCGAACTCCTCGAACACGATGGCGCTCACCGACGTGGCGCGGTCCGTGGGATGTGAGCACGTGTTACGCGTGAACGGTCCCGAGGACTTGCCCGAGTACCTTCACGGTCGAGTGGCCGTGACCGCCGGCGCGTCGGCACCCGAGTCACTCGTGCGCGCGGTGGTCGCCGCGCTCGACCCCCGCGACGGGGTGGAGACCCGCGTGATGAGTGTGGAGGACGAGTACTTTCCCCCACCCCCCGAACTGCGTGACATCCTGCGCTCCCTCTCGGCGCTCGTGGACCTGTGCTTGGCCACGCCCGCGGCGTCGACGTTCGACGGTTCCGCCGATCGGGTGGTCACCGCCGCTCAGATCCTGGACCGCTCGCCGTACGAGAGGCCACGCGGCGAGTAAGATCGACAGGTTCGTGTGAGAATTGCGGTCCCGATGTCGCGCGGCGACCTCGGGACCGGGGCCACGCGAGCAGTGCTGCGCTGCCGATACGCCTCGAGAGGGAATGTGATGGTCACCACGGATTTGGAGAAGAAGCGGCTGGCGACGCTGCGTTCGTTTGCGATTGATCAGGCGATGGCTCGCTTCGCGACCGACTACCCGAACTACCAGCCGCACCCCATCGTCGCGTCTATTTGCGCCTACGAGGAGGAGGGCGCGATTGGCGCCGTGCTGGACGCCATGCCCGACACCATCAACGGCGAGCCCTACACCACGCTCGTCGTCGTCGACGGCGGTCACGACGCCACCGCACAGATCGCACGCGCGCACCCCGGCGTGGTGGTGGTGGAGTTTCCCGTCAACCTCGGCCACGGCGTCGCACTTCAGGTCACCTACCGATACTGCATCGATCATGCGGTGCGCTTCGTCGTCACCCTCGACGCTGACGGCCAGAACGATCCCGCGGAGATCCCCCAGTTGCTCGCGCCCCTGCTCGACGATCGGGCGGACTTCGTGGTCGCGAGCCGACGTCTCGGTCAGGATCACACGACGGACGTCATTCGTAAGAGCGGCGTGCGATTCTTCTCCTTCGTCATGAATCGGATGACCGGTGCCAACCTCACCGATACCTCCACCGGCTACCGGGGTCTGCGCGTCGCGATGTTGGCCGACGTGATCGACCGACTCCACCAAGAGCAGTACCAGACCGCGGAGCTACTGATCGTGTGCCTGAAGCGAGGCTGGCGGGCCGCGGAAGTGCCGACTGTCTGGCACCCCCGCCAGGCAGGCACGACGAAGAAGGGTTCGAACTGGCTCTTCGGATTGCGCTACGCGAGGGTCGTCTTCGGCACGTGGTGGCGCGAGCGTTAGGGCTCGCGACTTTGCGCGTACACCTCGTCGAGTGCGGCTCGTAGTTCCTCACTCTTGGCGCTAATCGCCGAGCGCGACACCCGACCCTCCCCCACCGGCGGTGCGAGCGGGTCGCCCACCACCACGTGAATTCTCGTTGGGCGCGGTAGTCGGGCTTTGGAGGGCATGGCTCGGTCGCTCCCGCCAATGCCGACGGGCACCACCGCCGCTCCCGTACGGGCCGCGATGAACATCGCGCCATCGTGCAGCGCGTCGACGCGGGGCCCACTCTTGCGCGTGCCCTCGGGGAACAAGACGAGAGCGTGACCACGACGGAGCACCTCCTCGGCCAGGTGTAACGACTCCCGATCGGCACTCTCACGATGGACGGGGAACGCACCAAGGTGTAAGAGAAGTGGCCCCAGCACCGGAACACGGAAGAGGGGGTCCTTCGCCATGAAGAAGACCTTGCGCGGCGAGATGAACAGGGTGAAGACGAAGTCGATGTTCGAGCGATGTATCGGCGCGATGAGTACGGGGCCCTGGAGAGGGATCTTCTGCGCTCCGCGGACCACCGGACGAAACAGTAGCCACGACAGGGCAGTGAGCAGACTCGCCGCCACGCGGTAGATCGCCGTCTTGCGATCGTCTAGGAGGAGGTGCGCGTCGCCAGGCACGTCATGATCTCCTTTACTACGTCGGCCACCGCGACGTCAGTGGTGTCGACAACGCACGCCCCCGTGGCCGCGCGAAGCGGTGCGACCTCACGTGTCGCGTCCACCTCGTCACGGCGCGCCACCGACTCCGCGCTCTCGTCGTCGCCGCGCCGGCGCTGGCGCTCCTCCAGCGAGGCAGTGAGGTACACCTTCAGGGTGGCCTCGGGAAAGACCACCGTGGTCGTGTCACGGCCCTCGGCAACGGTGCCGACGGGCTGACGGGCGGCCCACTGGCGTTGGCGATCGACCATCGCGGTGCGCACCTCGCGATGACTGGCCACCTGGGACACCGCGGCGTTGACGGCGTCGCTACGGAGCAGGTCGTCCACGTCGTGCCCATTCACGAGAACCCGCGGGGCAAGGACCAGGTCGAGCGAGCGAGCCAACTGGCCGAGCGCACCCTCGTCACTGGGATCCAGTCCTCGCGCGAGAGCCTCGACGGTCAGCGCCCGGTACATCGCACCGGTGTCCAGCAGCGAGTAGCCGAGCGCGTCAGCGAGCGCGTGCGCCACACTCGACTTTCCCGATCCCGCCGGTCCGTCAATGGCTACGACAGCGTTCACCGCAGTGATGCTAGATCCTCGAAGAAGTGGGGATAGCTCGTCGCCACCGTCGACACGCCGACGATGCGACATCCCACGCCGGCGGCGCCCGCCACCGCGCTGGCCATCACGATACGGTGGTCGAGCTCGGCGGCGACGTCGAAGAATGCGAACGCCGACGCCGACGCCACACCCTCCACGAAGAAGTCATCACCGTCCGCCCAGGCGCGACACCCGAGTGCGTGTGCCAGATCGAGCGCCGCCTCGAATCGATCACTCTCCTTCACCCGCAACTCCGCCATGCTCCGAAACGCGCTGACCCCACGCGAAGCCGCCGCGGCCACGACCAGCGCCGGTACCTCGTCCAGAGAGGGGATCTCGTCGCCGACGATCTCCGTTGCCACGAGGTCCGAACTCGACGCCACGAGGGTCGAGCGGCCGGGACTCGACTCTGTCTCGGTCCAGGCAACCCGTCCCCCCATACGCGCGAGTACGTTGACGAACCCCACGCGCTCCGCGCGCCGCTCGAGTTCCGGCACCTCAATGAGAGCGTCACGATGTACCACGCCGAGAACGGCGAAGAAAGCCGCCTGGGACGGATCGGCCGGCACGGACCACGCTCGAGCCCGGGGGCGGCCGGGTCGAACTCGCACCACTCGCTCGGGACCACTCTCGTCCGTCGTAATCGCGAGACCGGCCTCGGCCAGCATGTCCTCGGTAGTGGTACGCGTACGAACGGGCTCCGTGACCTCGCAGGTTCCGTCCGCGCCGAGGGCCGCGAGCAGTACCGCGGACTTCACTTGAGCGCTCGGAACGGGAACCCGATACGAAATGGCCCGCAGCGGGCGGCGACCGTCAATGAGCAGTGGCGCAGTGCACCGCGGTCCCTGACCACTCACGCGCGCGCCCATTGACTCCAGCGGCGTCGCGACCCGGTCCATCGGGCGACGCGACAGCGAGGCGTCGCCGATCAAGTGGTGAAGTCCCGGGGTCGCGGCGAGTACGCCCGCCAGCAGTCGCATCGTCGTGCCGGAGTTCTCGCAGTCCAGAGGGTGCGCCGCCGGTCGCGGACCACCGGTCGGACCCGTGACCGTCAGGGTCGTCTCGCCGTGTACCGTCGCACCCAGTTGCTCGATGGCGTGGCGCGTGGCGACGACGTCGCGTCCTCGAGACGATCCGACAATCGTGCTCTCCCCTTCGGCGAGAGCGCTCAGTAGCAGCGCTCGATGCGACGCACTTTTATCGCCCGGCACGCGCACGCGTCCGTGGGCGCGTGCCAGCGGCGACACGTCGACGACGTCGTCACTCACGCGAGGTTCACCGTGAAGCCGCGCTCGCGAAGTGCGTCGTGCAGAACGTCGGCGCGATCGGCGTCGACCGCGAGCAGGAGCGTGCCACTGGCTCCTTCGATGCCGTGAGCGATCTCGATGTCGTAGATGTTCACCAGGAGTTCCGAGGCGGCGACCGTCACGGCGGCGAGTACGCCCGGACGGTCCGTGACCGCTACGCGCAGGTAGCGCATCTTCTCGGGATCTAACGCCCGTCCGGGCAATTGACGTCGAGCCAACGCCGCGCTCTCCAGGTCGCGGTTGACGAGCGAGGCGTCCCCGGCTTCGAGAGCGTCACTCACGCGCGACAACCGATCGCCCAATGATCGCAGTGCGGGAACGATGGCGTCGCGGTTCTCCATCAAGATGTCGGGCCAGATACGCGGATCACCCGCGGCCACTCGAGTCATGTCGCGGAATCCCCCGGCCGCCAACTGCAGCAGAACAGCGTCTTGACGGGCGGCGAGATCAGCCTCGTTCATGAGGGCGCCGGCGAGCAGGTGTGGCACGTGGCTGGCGACCGCGACGAGTCGATCGTGATCCGCCGCCGGTACCGCGACCACGTTGGCGCCCAGGTCGCGCAGGATGCCGTGAAGTCGCCCGTACGTCTCGGGACGAGTGGTCGCCGTGGGGGTCAACACCCACGTGCACCCCTGGAAGAGGTTGGCGCGAGCTCCGGCCAGACCGCGCTGCTCCGACCCGGCCATGGGATGACCACCGAGGAACCGCGGGTCGTCCACCGCGCCGACGATGGACTCCTTCACGCCCGCCACGTCCGTGACGACGGCCTCGCGCTCACCCAGTTGCGCGAGCGAGGCGCGTACCACCTCCACGACCGCCCCGGCCGGCACCGCGACCACGACGAGCGTCGTGCGCGAGTCCACCGACTCCCCATCAATGAGTGACGCGGATCGCGCCGCGTCACGCACCGCGCGATCGAGGTCCCAGCCGCTGACCGACCAACCTCGCTCGGCCAGCGCGAGCGCCAGTGACGCTCCAATCAGTCCTAAACCGACGACGTGCGCTCGTCCGGCACTGTTATCCGGGGAGGTCATCGCGCTTATCCGGGGAGGTCATCGCGCAGCGACGCGGCGTCGCGGAGGTACACGTGATGCATCTCGTCGCGAGCGCGTGACGTGTACAGGTGCATCAGTACCCGAATACAGCGGGTCATTGAGCCCGGCACGGCAATCTCACTCGCGCATAACAGTGGCACGTCACCGAAGCCGATCGAGCGCGCGGCAGTGGCGGGAAAGGCTGACGTCAGATCGGTCGACGTCGTGAACAGGACGCTCACCACGTCGTCGTGATCCACCTCATTGCGCGCCATCATGGCCGACAGCAACTCGTGGACCGCCTCAGTGATGTCGTCGGGCGTATCGCGCGCGCACGTCGTCGCGCCACGTAGCCCCCGGAGAAGCGCAGTTGTCATAGGGGCATCGTAGAGGCCAGTTCCTCGGTCATTCCAACTGACGCCATGAGTCGGCGAACTTCACTCGCGGAGAGAGTACGCACCGCACCGGGTGCCAGAGTGGCGTCTTGGATCGGACCGATGCGCGTTCGTACCAGCCGCGTCACCTCGTGACCTACCGCCGCGCACATGCGGCGTACCTGACGATTACGGCCCTCGTGGATGACGATACGAAGTAAACCCTCACTGACGCGGCTGACCTGAGCGGGTGACGTGACGCCGTCGTCGAGCTCGACTCCCTCACGCAGTCGGCGAATGGCACCCGGGGAGGGGTCACCCTCAACGCGAGCTAAGTACTCCTTAGCCACCCCCGAACTGGGGTGAGTGAGCAGATGAGTGAGGCGACCGTCGTTGGTCAGGATCAGTAGTCCTTCGGTCAGCATGTCGAGTCGACCCACGGGGAAGACTCGTACCGGCGACGCGACGAGGTCGAGGACGGTCGTACGTCCCTGGGGGTCAATGGCGGTCGTGACGACGCCGCGCGGCTTGTTCAAGAGGAAGTAGACGTTGTGTTGGGAGGTCGGCGCCAGAGCGTTGTCGACGCAGATAACCTGCGTCGACGGGTCGACGCGGTTGCCGAGTACGGCCACCCGACCATCGACGGTCACTCGGCCGGCGCTGATGAGCACCTCGCAGGCACGTCGTGACCCGTAGCCCGCGCGCGCCAAGACCTTCTGAAGGCGCTCGCCTTCGTCCACCTAGATCTCTCCCTGCGGGGCGACGGTCGAGTCCGCGAGGCTGCGCGCGGTGTCCACGCCGGTCACGAACTCCTCGATCGGCGGTAGATCGTCGAGTGACGCGAGACCTAGTCGGTCGAGGAACACCTCCGTCGTGCCGTAGAGGATCGGCTGTCCCGGGCTGGACGCTCGCCCCTTCTCCTCGATGTAGCCGCGTTGCTCGAGCAGGCGCGAGACACCCTCGACGTTGACGCCGCGCAACGCGCTGATCTGGGCTCGCGAAATGGGTTGGCGATAGGCGATGATCGCCAGCGTCTCGAGTGCGGCGGTGCTCAGCCGGTACGACACGTCACGGCTCGCGAAACGCGACACCCAGGCGGCCACGTCGGGCGAGGACTGCCACTGCCATCCGCTGGCAAGTTCTATTACCTGAAAGCCTCGGCGCTCGTCGAGGTACTCCTGACGTAGCGTGCGTAGCGTCGCGGTGACCTCGTGCGCGTCGGCGTCGAGAACGTCGGCTAGTTCCTCGGCCGAGACGGGTTCGAGGGCCACGGTCAGTAAAGCCTCGAGTCTCTGTTCGAGTGACGACTCACCCCTCATAACTGTCCACCATTCCCACGTCGAGTCCTAATTCGTCGGCGACCCACTCAATCTCCACCTCACCAAAGATCGTGCCCTGGCCCAGAGAGACGTGGCCGAGCTTGCACAGCTCGAGGAGGGCCAAGAAGTGGACGATGATCTCGATGCGCGTCGAGAGGGCGGCCGTCAGCGCGCGAAAGGAGACGCGTCCCAGAGCGGGAAGACGCTGGGCGAGAGCGACGACCGTTTCGGCGACCGTCACGGCGTCCACCGTGACGTGGTGCAGGCGTACCACCGGCACGGGCTTCTCCTCAATGCCGCGCACGTACGCGCGGGCCAGATCCGCGGGGGTTACCCCCGCGAGGAGATCGGGCGGCGTGACGACGACGCTGTCCTCCACCCCGCGTACCCGCGCTACGGCGCGCCCCGCCCGTTCCAGCAGGGAACCGAGCGCATCGGCCAGAGCACCGTAGGTGCGTAGCTCGAGCAGGCGCGCGAGCCACACGTCTCGTTCCTGCCAACCCACGAACTCCTCGTCGGGCTCGGCCTCGTCGGGACTGGGCAGGAGGCCACGACTCTTCATCTCCACCAGGATTGCCGCGAGAAGTAGGAACTCTGAGAGCTCGTCCACCGTCACCTGATCGGACGCGTGCAACGTCGCCACGAACTCGTCGACGATGGGCGATATCGCCACGTCGCGTACATCCATCTCGTGGCGCGAAATCAACTCGACCAGGAGTTGGATCGGGCCACTAAACGACGGCGTCGTCACGACGTAAGTCACGGCGATACTCTACCGGAATCGGCCACCGTGGTGGTCCGTCGTAGAGTGGCGAGATGCGCATTCTCTCGGGAATTCAGCCCTCGGGCGTCATGCACGTGGGCAACTACCTCGGCGCGGTCAAGCAGTGGGTGACCCACCAGAGCGCCGATTCGCTCTACTGCATCGTCGACCTGCACGCCCTCACCCTCGAGTTGGACCCCTCGGTTCTGCGTGAGCAGACCATTGACACCCTGGCCACACTGGTCGCGGCGGGACTCGACCCCGACGTCTGCACGCTCTTTCTACAGAGTCGCATTGCGTTCCACGCGCAACTCAATTGGCTCCTCGAGTGCGTCGCCACCTTCGGCGAGTTGAGCCGGATGACCCAGTTCAAGGAGAAGGCCGAGCGCAAGGGGGGCTACCGGGTCGGGCTGTTCACCTACCCCGTGCTGATGGCCGCCGACATCCTGCTGTACGACACCGAGCGAGTTCCGGTTGGTGACGATCAACTGCAGCACCTCGAACTCACGCGTGAGATCGCGGAACGCTTCAACAATCGCTACGGCGACACCTTCACCCTGCCCGAGGGGATGCTGCCGCCGAGCGGCGCACGTGTGATGGACCTTCAGGAGCCGACGCACAAGATGTCCAAGTCGGTGGCCAGCCCACTCGGACAGATCACGCTGCTCGATGATCCGCGCGATATCGAGCGTAAGATCTCACGCGCTGTTACCGATACCGACGGTGAGGTACGCGTCGACTGGGAGAACAAGCCCGGCGTCTCCAATCTTCTCGAGATCTACGCGGGCTTCAGCGACGAGTCACCCCACGACGTCGCGCGTCGCTACGAGCGCTACGGCGAGCTCAAGCACGACCTGGCCGAATTGGTGATCTCCTCACTCTCCCCCATCGCCCAGCGTTACCGAGAGTTGCGGGCCGACCCCGGTGCGCTGCAGTCGGTGCTGGACGCCGGATCGCTGAAGGCGACCCACGTCGCGGCGACGACCTACCAGCGCGCGGCCCGGGCCATGGGTCTGTACGCACCTGGCGCGTAGGGGCTGTGTTGAGTGCACCACGTACCGCGACCAACACCCTCAGGTCGTGGTTCGTCGAGCGATCGGACCGACGATGCGTGGTTCGTCCCAGACCGACTGCTACTGCTTTCTCCGCGAGAGCCGGAACGCGGAGATAACTGGCGCGCGTGTGATTGCGATGCACTCCGCGTCGTACTCGAACTGTGGTGACCTCCGCTACGACCTCGACCCTTCGACCGGCGCGACACTACTCGGGTGAGTCGGTGGTCCGAGGAGCAACCGCGACCTGTCTGCGGTCATCGACCTCGCCGGGAGGCACCCACCGTACTGGTCACCGTGGTCCGTGTGCATCTCGCGAAGTGCGTCACGACGCCTGATCAGCCACGGATCCGTGCCGTGTCGACACCACTCGTACTTTCGGTCCTGAAAGATGAACATCTGACAGTGGAGAGAAATCACGTCGGAGGACGGGGCAGTCATTCGAAAGCTGGTGGCTGTAGAGACCGCCCACGCGCAGCGCCGACAAGCGGAGCATGTCTCGCACGACCGTGATCAGAGCGGTGCGCTCGAGCAACCCACCCGACTCTGAATGACCCCCACGGCGACGCCCCTGGTTTCCTTCGAGCCGCAAGTGCGGCGACTCGTGGAGGAGTTCTCCGACCAGAGCGTTGCCGCGCCACGCGAGACGGATACCGTCTCCCTCGTGGACACGATTGGCGCCCAGCAATGCAGCCACGACGCTGCGCGCGGGACTTCTCGTCTCACACGGGCGTGGTGTTCTCGAGTGCGGTGATCTTCCCGCGCGCTGGATCCACCAGCGAGCCACGGATCCTCTTAGCCCAGTGTGCCAAAGCGTGACTCTTCACCCTGACGCGGTGGGGACCGCACCGCACCGCACCGCACGAGGGAGGGGCCGTGCGCCACCCGCGCGCGCCTCGAGAGAGGCCGGTCTCTAGGACGGAACCGGGACGTGCCCGACGACCGGTCATCGGGTGGGAAAGGTATCGACGACTCAGTCGGCGCAGGCTCGCCGCTGTGTCGAGAGAGGACACCCGTTGTACGCGTCACGGCGCCCTGAGAGGGTCCACGGAGGATCCCCGGCGTCAGAACAGACGATTCAGCCACCACTGCTGCAGGCTCCCCAACGCGCCGGTCCCCACGTGAAAAAAGAGCGAGTCGGCGATGATGAGGATCATGAGCAGCGGCAGGGCGCGGGCGCGAAACTGATAGTAGCGAGGCAGGTGGCGATTGGGCACCAGGCGCTCGATGATGGCGGAACCGTCCAGTGGCGGTATGGGCAGCAAATTGAAGACCGCCAGAGTGAGATTGACTAGCCCGAGGTACACACCGATGTTCAACATCAGCGAACTGTGAACCTCGTGGAGGGCCAGCTCGCAGATCACGAAGCCCACGGCCGACAGCAGGATGTTGACGAACGGTCCGACCAGGGCGACGTAGAGCGAGTCGCGGCGAGGATTACGCAACCGCGAGAAATCCACTGGTACCGGCTTGGCGTAGCCGAAGGCCGGCAGTCCACTGACGATGAGCAGTGCGGGCAGCAGCAGCGTGCCGAAGGGGTCAATATGGGCCAGCGGATTGAGGGTCAGGCGGTGCTGCTCCTTGGCGGTGGGGTCACCGAGGCGATAGGCGACGTAACCGTGACTCACCTCGTGCAGGACGACCGACGGGATCAACGCGAGCAGGAAGTAGATGTCGCTGGCCATGGCCCTCTCTCAGTCGTGGGCGCGCGGGTGCGCGTCCACATAGGCGGCCCGCAACGACGAGACCGACACTGCCGTGTACAACTGGGTCGTCGCGATCGACGCGTGGCCCAGCAACTCCTGGACCACTCTAATGTCGGCACCGTGAGCCAGCATGTGCGTGGCGCAACTGTGGCGAAGGACGTGCGCGCTGATCGAGGAGCGCGCGATGCCCGCCGACAGAGCTCGCCGACGAATGATGAGATCGACCCCCTGTCGCGTGAGCGCCGTTCCGCGCGCACCAAGAAAGAGGTGCGACGACCGTGAGGCTCCAGGAAATTCACGCCGGCCTCCGGGACCCAAGTAGTCGCGTAGCGCGCGGGCGAGGACCGAACCCATCGGTACCAGGCGTTGCTTGTCACCCTTCCCGATCACCCGCACCAGCTCCTCATCAAAATCCAGGTCTCCCAGGGTGACTCCTACGGCCTCCGAGACGCGTACACCCGTGCCGTAGAGAAGTTCCAGGAGCGCTCGATCGCGAAGATCGATGGGTGTCGCGGCGGGGACAGCGTCGAGCAGGGCACTGATGATGTCCTCGGGTAGAGGTTTGGGCAACGTCCGCTCGCGGTGGCCCGGGCGCAGACGGATCGCGGGGTCACTCGCCCGATACCCCTCGTCAACGAGGAACGCGAACCACCCACGCACGACGGCACTCGCGCGCGCGACGGTGCTCGAGGCCAAGCCCTCGTCGCGTAGTGAGTTCAGATAGGTCGTGAGAGCCCCCTCATCGACGCTCAGCGCGTCGTCGTCGTGGTCGTACAGCCACCTCAGAAGGCGCGTCAGGTCGCGCCGATACGCCGCCACCGTGGCGGTGGAACGCCCGCGCTCAATAATCAGCCACTGCGTGTACTCGTCGAGCAGGTTGGTCGACTCAGTGTGAAGAACCACGCGACACCTGCAGCACACCGAGCGCCAATGTCGCGTCGACTGGCTGGGTGCCCGTGAAGAGGCGCGACACCTGTTCGGGCGTTAGCCACTCGACGCGCGACTGCTCCTCCTCGGGACCCTGGGGGTCACGAACGCCCATGACCACGTCGCGCGCCTCGTAGATCGTCATCACCTGGTCAGTCCATCCCGGCGAGACCATGAATCGACCGAGTCGACGCCACCGAGAGGCCCGACAACCCATCTCTTCGAGGAGTTCACGCTTGGCGGCCGCGAGGGTCGACTCACCCGGGTGGTCGAGCGTACCCGCCGGAATCTCGTACGTCACTCGGTCAAAGGGTGCCCGGTACTGGCGAATCACGCCCACACGATCGAGCGTGTCGACGGCGACCACCGCCACCGCACCCGCGTGCACGACGACATCACGCTCAAAGGACGAGTGGGCGCCGACGACGAGGCGCCGTTCGACGTCAAAGACGACCGACTGCAGTAGAGGTGTCGTGGCCGCGACGCGAAAGCGAGTGGTCACGGCGCGACATCAACGACGTCGGGATCGAGGATATGCGGCTCACGCCCCTCGGCCCGTGCGACGGCCGCCTTGACCAGCCCCAAGAAGAGTGGGTGAGGTCGATCAGGCCGTGACTTGAACTCCGGGTGCGCCTGAGTACCGACGTAGAACGAGTGGCCGGCCAACTCGACGAATTCCACGAGACGACCGTCGGGCGAGGTGCCGGAGCAGCGCATACCAGCCTCCTCGAACTGGGACCGGTAGCGTGAGTTGAACTCGTAACGGTGGCGGTGGCGCTCCGACACCACCGTCGTTCCGTAGAGGTTGGCCACGATTGACCCTTCGTCGAGCATCGCGGGGCAGGCTCCTAGGCGCATCGTCCCACCAAGGTCCGTGATGTTCATCTGCTCGGCCATGAGAGCAATCACCGGTGCCGTGGTGGTCAGTGACATTTCGGTCGAGTGGGCGTCACGGAGACCGAGACAGTGTCGAGCGAACTCGACGACCATCACCTGCATTCCTAGGCAAATCCCCAGGTACGGAATGTCGTTCTCGCGTGCAATACGCGCCGCGGCGATCATTCCCTCAATGCCTCGCTCACCGAACCCTCCCGGGACGATCACGCCATCGAGTTGACGGAGGCGATCCGCGTCGATCTCACTCGGCACGCGCTCGGCTTCGAGCCACTCCACCTCAGTACGCGCACCGACGGCGTAGCCGGCGTGGCGAATCGCTTCATTGACCGAGAGGTACGCGTCGGGCATCGTCACGTACTTTCCTATGACCCCGATGCGTAGGGTGCGAGTGGTGTGATGCACTCGGTGCACCACCTCGCGCCACTCGTGCAAGTCGAGTGGGTGCTCATCGGGGTCGAGCCCCAACGTACGGCACACCATCGTGTCCAACCCCTCGTCCATGAGATTGAGGGGTATGTCGTAGATACTCGGTGCGTCGGCGCAGGAGATGACCGCGTCGATCGGCACGTCGCACAACAGTGAGATCTTACGCTTCAGCGCGTCGGGGATTGCCTGATCGCTGCGGCACACGATGACGTCGGGCTGGATTCCACGAGAGCGCAGTTCGGTGACGGAGTGCTGGGTGGGCTTGGTCTTGTGTTCGCCCGACGGAGCCAGGTACGGCACGAGCGTGAGGTGGACGTAGCAGACGTTGTCTCGTCCCGCGTCGCGTCGATACTGGCGAATCGACTCGATAAACGGCACGATCTCGATGTCCCCGACGGTGCCACCGATCTCCACGATGACGACGTCAGCGCCCAAAGTTCCGAGCCGTCGGATCCGTTCCTTGATCTCGTCGGTGACGTGCGGGATCACCTGGACGGTCTTTCCCAGGTAGTCGCCCCGCCGTTCCTTCGCGATCACGTTGGAGTAGACCGAGCCCGTCGTGGTGTTGGACATCTTGGACAAGGGTTCGTCAATAAAGCGTTCGTAGTGTCCGAGGTCTAGATCCGTCTCCCCCCCGTCGTCGGTCACGAAGACTTCACCGTGCTCGCCGGGGTTCATCGTCCCTGGATCCACGTTCAGGTACGGATCCAACTTGCACATGGTGACCTTGAAACCGCGCGACTTGAGAAGACGGCCTAGCGACGAGGCAGTAAGCCCCTTACCGAGGGAACTTGAGACGCCCCCCGTGACGAACACGTACTTGGTCATCTCCCGCCCGCGTCATCCACGGAACCACATACTACTGCCCGCCGTGACGCCGTCGGCGAGAATCACCGAGCCAACAAACGCCTCGCCAGCGCTCGTGATTCGTCACTGAGCCCATCGCCCGCCAGCATCCGGGCGATCTCCTCAACCCTTTGCTCACCGCGTACCTCACGAACCGTAGCGGCCACGCCGTGGTTCGTGGCTCTCTTCTCGACCGTGAAGTGGTGGTCCGCGCGCGCGGCCACCGAGGCCAAATGCGTGACTGCCAGAACCTGCTGCTGAGTGCCCAACTCGGCGAGGCACTCACCAACTTGCTGCGCCACTTGGCCTCCCACACCCGCGTCGATCTCGTCGAACACCGCCACGACGTCATCGTGAACAGTTTCGAGCGAGAGCGCGAGGAGCACGCGGCTCAACTCGCCGCCACTCGCGACACTCGAGAGCGGACCCAGCTCGGATCCCGGGTTACCGGCGAAGAGAAGGTCTATACGCGAGCCGTCGGCACCGCTCACGTCAAAACGCAGGGTGGCGCCCTCCAGAGCGACCCGGGGCAGCTGGGTCGCGATCGACGCATTCAACCGAGCCGCCGCGGCGTCACGAGCGTCGCGCACGGCCCGAGCAGCCAGCCCCTCTCGTAGCTCTAACTCCGCGATCTCCTGATCCAGACCGTGTGATCGTTCGGCGAGATCGTGAAGGAGGTCGCGCCGGGCACGTAAGTCGCGCAACTGCTCGCGAGCCGCCGCGATCGAGCCTCCGTACTTTCGCGCCACGGATTGGAGGACCGCCACCCGACCGTCTAACTGGTCGATCAGCCCCAGATCGATGATGTCGGGATCCAGTAAGCGAGCCAGCTCGCGCGATCCTTCGCGGGCCTGACGGAGCGCTCCGTCGAGCACTTCGCGCACCGCGTTGAGGGAGCGTCCCGTCGGCAGGGCGGCAATGACGCGCGCCAGAGCCGACAGCACTCCTCGCTCGTCGTCGTCCAGGTCGGCGGACAGTCGCGCCAGAGTCACTTGGGCCTCACGTAGTTCACTCACGCGGCCGAGTTGGTCGAGCGTGTCGCTGAGTTCGTCATCCGACTCCATCCGGGCGGTCTCTAACTCGTCGATCTGAAAGCTGATCAGATCGAGTTCGCGGCGGCGCGCGTCGTCATCTCCCCCCAAACTGGCGCGGAGCTCCATCGCGTCGCGCAACTGAACGCGCACGGTATCAAGTTCGCCAGTCTCCACACCCGCGCTGCGATCTACCAGGCTGCGGACGAGGGCGCGGTTACGCAGAGCCAGTGAGTCGTGCTGGCCGTGAATGATGATGAGCTCCTCGGCGCGGGCGCGCAGTGCGGACGCGCTGGTGGCGACCCCGTCGATAGCGCTACGCAAGCGGCCCGATGCTGCTTCGCGAGTGAGAGCCACCTCGCGACCCTCACGATCGAGGAACACCGCGGCGGCGCGGATGTCATCCGCCGCGACCCGTGCGGTGTCGGGAGTCGCGCCCAAGCAGAGTCCGAGGGCGTCGAGCAGGAGGGTCTTACCCGCTCCGGTCTCCCCCGTAAGGACAGTGAATCCGTCACTAAACTCGATTCGCGTGTCACGAATGACGCCAACGGAGTGGGCGTATAACTCCACCAGTCGCGAACTAGGCATGTCCCTCGCGCAGGCTCTCGCGAAGGCGAAAACCGACTTCGAAGCTTCGCGTGGCCACCACGCGCACCGGATCGGGGCTCTGTCGCACGAGTACCCACTGGTCGGCGTCGAGGCGTCCAATCACTTGACCGTCGGCGAGCACCACGGCCGGCTTGCCGTCGGCGACGAGACGAACGACACGGTCGCCTCCGACAACGATGGAGCGATCAATCGTGAAGTGTGGTGCGACCGGCGTCAGAATCATCACCGGTAGAGCGGTGTCCACAACCGGACCACCCGCCGAGAAGTTGTACCCCGTACTACCGGTAGGCGTCGATACCATCACCGCATCGGCCGCGTAGGTCAGATACTCGTCGTCGTCCACGAAACTCTTGACGCGAACCATGTGACCCTGACGGGCCCTTTCCACCACTACCTCGTTGAGCGCGAACTCCGTGGTGCCGTCGGGCATCGCGATCTGCAGCGCGAGGCGCGCCACTTCGTGGGTCGGTCCGAGAGCGTGGTCGACATCGTTCAACACGTCACGCGACGGCACGTTCAACAAAAAACCGAGTCGCCCTAGGTTGACGGCCAGCACGCGCGAACCGAAACGGTGCGCCAGACGGGCCGAACGCAAAAAAGTACCGTCTCCACCGAGGCTCACGACGAGCGTGTCGTCGCGCAAGTGCGGCGAGGGCTGGGTGTCCAGTAGATGCAGGACCCACGTGACGCCCTGATCGGTCAGGCGTTCACCCGCTTCATTGGCTAGTTGAATTGCGTCCGCCCGATTGGAAAAGGCAGTGAACACCACGCGGGCGTCTATCCCCATTGGGCCCATCGTAGTGAATGGGGCCGGGCCCCTCACTCTTGTCCGGAATCAGCACCACTTACGAAAATGAATCTTCTGGCGCGACGAGAGTGTTCGTCGGATACCTCGGGCGATAGTCTCGGGACCGCGAGCGATGATCTCGCAGGCGGGGGTGCGACGTGCTCAAGGGTTTTAAGAATTTTTTGATGCAGGGCGACCTCATCGTGATCGCCGTGGGACTGGTTGTGGCCCTGGCGTTTTCCACTCTCATCAAGGCCTTCACCGATACGATCATCACTCCACTGGTTAACGCGCTGGAAGGATCGTCGAGTGGTTCGGCGGGACTCGGCTGGACAATCAACGGCCAGCGCGTCGAGGTGGGCGTCTTCATCGCGGCAATCGTCTACTTCGTCTTGTTCATGATGGTGATCTACGGTGTTCTCGTCGTTCCCTACCGCGCCTACATGGCCAAACGCGGCACGTCAGTCTTCGGTCCTCCGGCACCCACGAAAACCTGCCCTTTCTGCCTGTCGAGTGATTTACCCCCCGCGGCGACCAAGTGCCGCCACTGCACGAGTGAGTTGAGCAGCACTACGTGACGTCATCGCCCTCAGGCGGCGAACCCGCACTGGGCGACGATGTCGCGACCACGACGGGAGTAAGCGACCAGTCGTCCGTCGTGCCAGCGGACCTGCGCTCGTATCTCTTTGACGTGCTCTTCGCGTCGTCACAGGTGGGCTTAGCTCTCTTTGATCGCCAGGGGGTACTGGTCGACTGCAACGACGCGATGTCGAACTGGCTCGGACGTCGCCGTGACGACATCGTAGGGCGCAACTTCACCGACCTGAAGTGGACCCTTGTCCACGAGGATGGCTCTCCCTTCTCGCTGCACGAGACTGCCGGTGCGACGGGATTACGAACGTCGTCACCCGTCAGGGAAGTCGTGATGGGGATCGACGTGGGCGACCGCCCACGTCGCTGGCTCGCCGTGACGAGTTATCCGGCGGTCTTTGGTGGCGTCGTTCACGGGGTCATCTCGTCCTACACCGACGTCACGGAACGCGTGGGTCGCGAACGGATGCTGCGTCTCCTCGCCCGCGTTCAGGCGGTGCTCATCACGGGTTCGCGACGCGATGACACCCTTCGAAACGTCTGTTCGGTACTGGTCGACGAGAGTGACGTCGATTGTGTCGCCTTCTGCGACGAGTCGGGCGACGAGGCCAGGGCCAGGACGGTAGCCTCGGCGGGCGACCTCCGGTTTCTTACGGCGTTGAATGATGGCAGCACGCCCAGTCCCGCGGTGAACGAACTGGTGCGCGACGCATGGCGCTCTCGCCACTCCACAGTTGCTCATCACGTGGCTATTGCCTGGCCCGCCGACGGCGGGCTGGACGACCCTGTTCGCATCGTACGATCAGTCGCCGCTCTACCTCTCGGGGAGGAGCAACTGGTGCTGGTCCTGTTCGCGCGTCGAGTCGCCATGTTCGACCACGTCGTCGTCGAAGGGCTCGAACAGATCCTGCGCGATGTCGATCATGCCCTGGTCACCCGACGCGCCGACGAGCGCATCTCGTCGACGTTGGCGGTCGCGACGCGCGCACTCGAAGGTCAACGTAACGCCGAGAAGGCGCAGGTAATTGCCGAGCAACGCTTCGAGTTGGCTTTCGAGGAAAACATGTCGCCCATGATCGTCACCGACACCGATGACGCGATCATCGCGGCTAATCGGGCCTTCTGCAACATGGTGGGTTACCCCCTCCAGGATGTGCTGGGCCACGACTCAACCCTCTTTACGCACCCCGACGACCAGGGACTCGCCGACGCCGCGCGACAGCAGGTACGCGAGGGTGGTGAAGGGCAGGTGCGCTACGTCAAGCGTTATCGTCACTCGGACGGCCGCATGCTCTGGGTGGAGGTCTCTCGTAGTGCGGCGCGCGACGCCAACGGACAACTTCTCTACTACGTCATCTCCGAACGCGACATCACCGAAGAACGTGCGCTGGGTGCTCAACTCGCCCACCGGGCCCTACACGACCCTCTCACGGGTACGGCCAATCGAGCACTCTTCGACGACCGTCTCGCCCAAGCCCACGCGCGCACCCTTCGCCAACACGAGTGGGGTGCGGTACTGCTAATCGACCTCGACGACTTCAAGGGGGTCAACGATACCTACGGACACCTCGCTGGTGATCAACTTCTTACGGCGGTCGCACGCCGATTCGAGGGCGTCGTACGGGCGTCGGACACGCTCGCGCGTTTCGGTGGTGATGAGTTCCTGTACCTTGCGGTGTCACTCTCCGCGCCTGACGAGGCGCACGCTATCGCGACGCGGTTGATCCAGTCACTTACTCGTCCCTTCGCCGTGGGCGACCTTGAGATCGTCCAGAGCGCCAGCGTGGGCGCCAGCGTGTGGAACCAGACGCGAGTCGACCCGACCTCTCTCGTGCAAGAGGCCGACATCGCACTCTACGAAGCCAAAGCACACCATCGGGGACGTGCGGTCTTCTTCACACCCGCGATGCACGATCATGCGACGGCTCGATTCACCCTTCGACAAGACCTGCGTTCGGCACTTCGCGAAAGCGAACTCGAGATGCATTACCAGCCGATTGTCTCGGTAGCGACACTCGAGGTCATTGGACTCGAGGCACTGATGCGCTGGCATCATCCCACTCGGGGTTGGATCCCGCCCCAGGCCTTCATCGACGAGGCCGAAGACTCGGACATGATCTCCGACTTGGGCCTGTTCGCCCTCGACCAAGCCGTCCGGACGGTGGCATCCCTGACGGGGACCACTTCACCCTTCATCAGTGTCAACTTTTCCGCTCGCCAGTTCCACGACCCGAACCTCGTGAACGTCGTCACCACGGTCTTGGAAGAGGGCCACCTGGACCCACGCCGTCTGGTGGTCGAAATCACCGAGAGCGTTACGCTCGTCGATGCTGCCGACTCTCTCCTCACGGTCGAGCGCCTCACGGGCTTAGGCATCCGCATCGCTCTGGACGACTTTGGCACCGGATACTCGTCGCTCTCGTATCTCGCCAGTCTGCGGCCGAGCATCATCAAGATTGATCAGTCTTTTATCCAGCCCCTCCCCCGTCGACCCCTCAATGAAGACCTCTTCGGCGCCATTGTGTCGCTCGGCCATCAATTCCACACGACAATGCTGGCGGAGGGGGTGGAGACCGAGAGTCAGCTCGAGGTGATTCGCCGCCTTGACTGTGATCTGGCGCAAGGCTTCCTGTTCTCTCGCGCCGTCCCCGCAGAGTCACTCGCGACACTTCTCGAGGAAGGTCCGGCGCAGTGGGCTGAGGCATTCGGCCACGACTAACGGCCGTTCGTCAGCGTTGGGATGCTCACGATCGCCACGGGGTGGGTGACCTCGAGCGAGGGGTCCGTCGTGGTCACCGTCACGTGCCACCACGCACTCGAGATTGCTTCACTCTTCACTCGTCATTGTTCCTTGCGGCACGGCCGCGCGAGGTGGTGGCCGCTATACCCGCGCACGGGCGCTATTTGTCATCGGCACACCGTACGACAGGCACCGTTCAGGGCTCGGCTCAACTCGTTCGGTGTCGGTCAGCCGTAAGGATCACTGGTCGCGTTCACAGATGAGAGCGACACCCCGGGAAGAGTCACGAGTCGTGACGCACCATCACGCGTGGCGCGACGAACGATCGACACGTGCCCGAGCGCGCGGCGCACGATCGTTCAGCCGACGCGAGCTACCACCGACGCTGGTGGTGGCCACTCCCGCTCGATCAGCCCGTAGACCCACGAGTCCGAGATCTCGCCGTTGACGATGCAGTTCTCCCGCAAAGTACCTTCGAGCATGAATCCCGCTTTCTCGAGAACTCGAGCTGACGCTGGTTTGCGCGTGTCGACTTCGGCCTGGACTCGAACGATCGGTAATGTGGCGAACCCCCATTGCAGCAGTGCTCGCACGGCCTCGGTGGCGTAACCGTGGCCCCATGCCACATCGTCGAGACAGTATCCCAACGACGCGTTACGGAAAATCGGGTCCCACCTATGCAGGCCGCACCAGCCGATAAATGCTCCGTCGGCGACCTTGTCCAGGGCTACTCGAAGTCCCGTGCGCGCCTCGGCCATCTCTCGAGACGCCTCGACGAATTACTCGGCGCGTCGCCGCTCATTCCAGGGGGGGCGAGTCCCAGTAACGCATGATCTTGGTGTTGCTGTGCAAGGTGAAGAGGGCGTCCGCGTCCGATTCGTTGATGGGGCGCAGCCGCAAACGAGCGGTCTGTAGCGTCGCCGCCAATGTCGCCACGCACTCATACTACTTACGTACTTACGCCACGAGCCACCGTTTTGCTGGTGGTGGTGGCTCTATGACGGCTACCACGCCTCACTCGCGAGCGCTCCTGAGACCGTGTGCATGATCCGATCGACCGCTAGTTCCGGTCACCGGCGTAGTTGAAGGTTGATACTTCATAGATGATGGTTTAGGGTTAAGAGTTGAAGGTTTAAGGTTCAACGTCAGGGTTGAGCACTCTTTCAGCAACGTAGTGATCGGGCCGTGATGGCACGATTTACAAAGAGATCGGCGTGCTCGACTGACGAGAGGTGAGAAGTTGACGAGCGTCGCCGTAATTGAGGCTTTCCGGGTCTAGAACCTCACCGCTTGGTCACTCCCCACAATTTCGGGTCAACTCGCGACCGTGTGCTCGGCCGTGAGCGGTCCCCTTCAGGGTGTGGCCAGTCGCGGCCGTGTCAGAGACATGCGTCGCGTTCCCACGAGAATGGTGAGGTGCAAGTTGAGTTGTGAACTGCCCGACGGGTGCCCGCGCCAGGTGATCACGAGTTTGTCAGGGAACGTGGCGATAGGCAGTTTTACGTGCGACCTGACGGTGGACGCAACGCCCATGACATCCTGGTGCGATCACCCGCGTCCGCCGGCGAGGGCCTGACCGCCGATGAGGCGCTCGCACCGGACTCTCTCGAGCGTCGAGCGTACCGGTGACAACGCGGACGCCGAGGGTCGGCGTGACTCGTACGTCGGTGCCACTCCATCGCCAGTTATCCCGCGGCGTCTGAAGCGTCGGCGTACGTGATGACTTGCCCTGCTTCGTCTCGGAACGGCTTGTCGCTGTCGCCCCAGGAAACGTGACGATGGTATCGCTCGCCAGATCTATCTGAATCGGCCTGGGTATTCCGGAGGCTCTCCCGCTTGGGAGAGAGGATGGAATCATGGACAAGAAGCAGGCTGGACAGACGAGGTATCCGTCTGAGTTGAAGGAACGTGCGGTGCGCATGGTCCTCGATCTTCGACGGGCGGACCCGAATGACAAGAGCGTGGTCTCGCGGG
>JAJYSU010000071.1 GCA_021793395.1 Actinomycetes bacterium | reverse complement strand
CCACGCCCATCGCCTCGGCGACTTGCTGGCGCGTCACGCCATGACGCGCCGCTCCACGCGTGTGCGAGACGACGCACCCGTCGCACTCGCGCGTCACCGCGATCGCTAGCGCCACCAGCTCCTTCACCCCGGCCGACAGTTCCCCGTCCTTCATGGCGGCACGGCCCATGTCCGCGTACCCCTGAAGCACATCGGGAATCATCGCCCGTAGATCGAGGGCGGGCTGACGCAACTCCGCGCGTACCGCATCCATGCTCTCCATATCCACCTCCTTGATCGAGCGTAGTCAGCGCGCCGCGCGCCGCGCGCCGCGGTGGCTCTCCCTACACTGGCTCGATGGGAACGATCGATAGCCTCCTCGACCACAACCGTGACTACGTCGCTCGCCGGGAGCGTCGCGAACTGTCGACCGTCCCCCAGCGTCACCTCGCGGTTCTCACCTGCATGGACTCGCGGCTCGATCTCTTCGGAGCCCTGGGTCTCGATCTCGGCGAGGTCCACCTCATTCGCAACGCCGGAGGCATCGCCACCGACGACGTCATCCGCTCGCTGCTCATCAGCCAGCGCCTCCTCGCCACGACCGCCGTCATGGTCATCCACCACACCCGATGTGGGCTGGAGACCTTCGACGAGGAATCCTTATCGCGCGAAATCGAAGCCGAACGGGGCCAACGCCCTCCCTTTCGCCTCGGCGCCTACCACGACGTCGATCGCGACGTGCGCGAGACCGTCGACAGCCTGCGCGCGAGCCCGTTCATCGACGGCACCGACATCCGCGGATTCGTCTTCGACGTCGACGACGGGTCGCTACGTGAGGTCCTCGCCGACGAGTGACTTCTTAAACCCCTCACTCGTCGCGAGGTAGCCGTGCGCTCGATAGAAACGATGGGCGTCGACGCGCACGTGTCGGCTCATCAACTGCACGCGGTAACAGCCCCGCTCGCGAGCTAACGCCTCGGCAGCGTCGAGCAGACGCGCCCCCAGTCCCCGCCCGCGACGATCCGCGCGCACGTACACGCTCTCGAGCTCCGCGCACCGGCCGCCCGTGTGCTGGAAGTGCCAGAACACCAGAACCTGGCAGAGCCCCACCACCTCCCCGTTCTGTTCCACCACCAACACATCACCGCCGCTCGCGCGCGTCGCGAGCGTCGCGGCCCAGTAGTCCTCGACTCTCTCGGGGTGCTCATCGCCCACACTGAGCGTCCCCTCGGCCACGATCGCGGCGGCCGCGGCCACGTCGGGCCACTCCAACGCACGTACCCGGACCGACGACGAGTCACTCACGAGGATCGATCGGCGTGAGCACCCCCACCGCCGCCTCAATCGTCTCCGCCGCGTCGAGGCAGAGATCGTCGCGCATGAGGGGTCCAATGACCTGCGCGCCGGTAGGAAATCCGTCGGCGACGCCCGTCGGCACGCAGACCGCCGGCAGACCGAGAAGATTGGCGGGCAGAACGAAGCGACAGAGCTCGGAGACCGCCAGCGCGGACTCCCGGCTGGCGATGTCGAAGCCCAGGGCGAAAGGTGGCTGCGTCCAGGTGGGACCCACCACGAGTGGGTACGTCGCCATGAACACGCTCCAGGCCCGCGCGAGGGCGTAGCGGCGCTGGTGCATCTCGTAGAGAGACTCCTCGGTCGCGGGCGGCAGTTCCACGGTCGTGTACTCCAGGAAACGCCGCCCCCCCTCCCCCATGAACGGCGCGAATAGGGGGGTGGCGACACGCAGCGAACTCCACATCAACTCCACCCACGCGAAATAGGTCTCGATCAGCTGAGGCGGCTCGACCTCATCCACCTCGTAGCCGGCGTCGGCGAGAGCTCGACCAGCCACCCGCACCCCCTCGGCGACGGCGGAGTCAGTGAAGCCCCCGGCCGGCTCGGCTACCAGCGCGACGCGCCGCGACCGGGGTTTCCCCGCGAGAGGCACGTCCACCGACTGGGGGTCACGGGGATGCGCGCCCATCACCACGGACAGCCCGAGGCGAAGGTCGGCCACCCGACGCGCGAGGACCCCCTCGGCCAGCATGATCTGCGCGTTGAGAGCCATCTCCGTCGCCGCGCTGGGATTCCCCTGGGCCACGCGGCCCCGCGACGGCTTGATCGACGTGACACCGCAGGCGTACGCGGGATTGCGCAGCGAGCCGCCAATATCGTTGCCCAGCCCCAGCGGACTCATGCCCGTCGCCATCGCGGCGGCCTCGCCACCCGACGAGCCACCGGCGGTGAACCCTCGCCGCCAGGGATTGTGCGTGGCGCCGTAGAGCGAGGACTCGGTGTTAATGCGTAGCCCCAGGTCGGGCATGTTGGTGCGCGCCAGCACGATCGCCCCCGCGTCACGCATCTTCTCCACCGAGGGTGCGTCGGCCGTCGCCGCGTACTGCGCGAGCGCGGCTGATCCCTCCGTCGTCGGATAGCCGGCGACGTCGATGTTGGTCTTCACGCTGAAGGGAACCCCGTGCAGGGGACCCAGATCCGCGTCGGCGCGGCGACGAGCGTCAGCGTCATCGGCCGCGCGACGCACGTCGTCCGGGTGGATCTCGACCACGGCGTTGACGCGGTCGTTAACCTCCTCGATACGGGCCAGGTGGCTTTCGACGACCTCGCGCGAGGAGACCACGCCCTCGCGAATGGCCCCCGCCAACGCCGACGCGGACTCGCGCCACCACTCACTCGTCACGACCGCCTCCTCGTTTGCGGCCGACCTTACCCTCGCCACGACCTCAGCGGGCGCTCTCCGTGTGTCGCTGGGAGCGCGACACGATGAGCCGCGCGACCACCAGCATCGCCAGCACCATCACCACCAGGATGAGGGCGGCGTCGTTAGAGACGACGTGTGCCGCGAGACCGGGCTGGTTGTAGTCGGTCCACACGTAGTAGGTCAGGTACGCCACCGGCTGATGCAGGAGCGACCACGTCGGCAAGTTGTTGGTCGCGCCCGCCGTGTAGAGAAGGGGTGCGGTCTCGCCACCGGCCACTGACAGGGCGATCAGGAGACCAGTTACGATACCCGGCAGGGCCGAGCGCACGACCACCCGACGCAGGGTGTACCCCTGAGACATTCCCAACGCCTCGGCGCCCTCGCGGTAACTGGTGGGAACCTGCCTCAGCGCCGACTCGGTCGCCTTGGCGATATAGGGAACAACCATCAGCGAAAGGATCAGTAGCGCGGCCAACAGCGAGAAACCCCAGTGCAGCGCGACGCACAGCGCGACGTAGCCCACGTAGCCCAGCACGATCGACGGGAAGCCCGCCAGAACGTCGATCGCCCCGCGCGCCCACGCGCCGCCGAGCCGCCCGGACCGACGCGGACTCGCCAGCTCCGCGAGGTAGACCCCGGTCAGCACTCCGGTGACCCCGGCCAACAGGGCCACCCCGGTCATGAGCACCAGCGTTCCCGCCACGGCGTTCTCCAGCCCCCCACTCGTTCCGGCGGAGAGCGTGGTGAGCACGCTCCAGCGCCAGTGAGGCGCCGCGCGCGCCACGACGCCCACCACCAGCCAGAGCGCCGGGGCAATGACCAACGCCAGAGCGGTCAGGGCACCGACGCGAAAGGCCACGTCCACGACGCGCCGGCGACGGGTCGCGCCGTGAACCCGATCAGTCACGGCCATCAGCCGCGCCCCACGGGAGCGGTGAATCGACCGGTACGCGCGACGATCCGGCGCGCGACCACGTTGACCACGAGGGCGATCGCCGCCACGATGAGGCCGGCCTCGGCGAGCGTCGCGACCGCGAACCCGGTACCGTCGGTCGCCGCCGAGTCCAGCTGGCTCACGATGGTGGCGGCGATCGTCGTCATCGTGCCGTACAGATTGGGGCTCACCTTTCCGAGCACGGAACCCGAGATCATTGCCACGGCCATGGTCTCACCCAGCGCGCGGCCCAGGCCGAGGACCGTCGCGCCCACAATCCCTCCACGCACCCAGGGAATGGTGACGCGCCGCGCCACCTCGGCCCCGGTCAGGCCCAGGGCCTCGGCACCTTCCTTAGCCAGGGCCGGAACCTGAAGGAACAGATCGCGCGTCGTCGCGGCGATGATGGGTACGATCATGAGCCCGAGCACCACGCCCGACGTGGCGAGACCCTCGCCGTAGCCGACGGACCCCGTGAGAAAGCGCAGGGGCCCCACGGACGGGATGGTGTTCGCCACGAGGGGGTAGACGTGACGAGCGAGGAAGGGGCCCACCTCCAGCACCCCCCACAGCCCGATCACCACGCTGGGCAGGCCCGCGAGGATCTCCACGAGAAAACCGAGGGGCCGCGCTATCCACGCCGGCACCCGCTCGGTCAGTGCGAAGGCGGTTCCTAGCGCCAGGGGGACGGCGATCACGATCGCGACCAGCGATGTCTCGAGGGTCCCGGCGATCAGGGGCCACGCACCGTAGAGCGATCCTTGCGGGTGCGCCACCCCGTGAGTGTGCACGACGGCGCCGTAGGTGTTGCCCGGCACCCACGGCGATCGCGCCACGAACCCCCACCCATTCACGACGACGGCCGGCCACGCCTTGACCGCGAGTACCACGAGCACCGCGCCGAGCCCCGCGAGGGGCAGTACCGCGGCGATCCGCGCTCCCCAGCGCCACGCGAGATCCTCCTGGCGACGGCGCCGACCCGCCCGCCGGACCGATGGGTCGCGGCGGGCGGGTGCTGGCGCGGACGTCCCGCTCGGGGGGGCATTGTCACGGGACGTCGACACTTAGCGGATAGTCACGATCTGGCGCAGCGACTTCGCCACGATGGCGGCGGGCAGCGGGTCGAAGCGGACCTGGGAGAGGAAGGAGTGAGCGTTGCCGAACTTGGCGTTGACGGCCCACTCCAGCAGGGAGCGCACGGCCGTCGCGGTCGACGCGCTGGCCTGGTGCTTATTGACGATCGCGTACTCGTAGTTGACGATCGGGTAACCCCCGCGGATGCGGCCGTCCACCATCGAGATCGCCTCGTTGGCCGGCGTGGCGCGCGTAAAACCGGCGGCCTCGATTTCGGCGTCGCCAGGAGTCGGCAGCAGGTACTGCCCGAGTCCGTTAGCGATCGCCGCGTAGCCCAGCCCGTCACCGAGAGCCTGGGTGAGGTAACTGATCCCCACGTACGCGATGCATCCCGGTGTCGCCTGACAGCCCGTCACCATTCCGCCATTACCGTTCTCGCCGAGTCCGTTGGAGATCGCCGGGAACGAGATCGTCGTGCCGTAGCCCGGACCCGACGCCCACGACGCGACCTGCTTCGAGAGGTACTGGGTGAAGATGAACGTGTCGCCACTGCCGTCGGAGCGGTGCAGAGCCACAATCGGCAACGACGCGAGTTTGACGCCGTGGTTGAGTCGAGCAATCGCGGGACTATCCCAGTTGGTGATCCTGCCGCTGTAGATGCCCGCAATAATTCCCCCGTTCAACTTCAGGTGCGCGGTGAGGCCGGGAATGTTGTAGACGATGGCCTGGTAGGAGATCGCCAGGGGAATGTTGAGCAGACCCGGGGTGGCGGCCACGAGCGACGGGGAGAGGTAGGCGTCGGACGAGCCCACGTTCACGGTGCCGCTGGCGGCGTCGGCGATGCCCGTACCCGACCCGGTTCCGGCCGTCGTCAGCTTGACCTGGTGGTAGGCGCGCTCGTACGCTGGCGCCCACACGTTCCACAGGGGATACAGCAGAGTGCTTCCCGTCTCGGTCAGGCTGGCCGCCGGCGGCTTCTCCACCCCGTTCTTGGGTAGACGGATCGTCCCCGCCGACGCCACCGTGGTCACCGCGACCATTGTCGCGACCGTGGCTAGGACCAGCAGGGCGAGCGATCGACCCCGCCCTCGTACTGCGCGTGTACACGTCACTGCCATCCTCCTCGTTGTTGGTGACATCACGCTACGAAGCACGAGTAACGCGATCGTGACGGCGTCGT
>JAJYSU010000026.1 GCA_021793395.1 Actinomycetes bacterium | reverse complement strand
CTCGTCAAGGCCATGGGTATCGAGGGCATGTCCAAGTCCGAAGTCTCCCGGCTCGCCGGCGAGCTCGACACCGTCGTGACCCAGTTCAAGGAACGCCCCCTCGACCGGGGACCCTACCGCTACCTGTGGATCGATGCCCTGACCCAGCGGGTGCGAGAGGGTGGCCGAGTCGTCAACGTCGCCGCGGTCATCGCCACGGCCGTCAACAACGAAGGAACGCGCGAGATCATCGGCTTTGACATTGCCACCACCGAGGACACCGCCGCCTGGACGGCCTTCCTGCCTCCTCGTGGCTCGAGGGCTCAGTGGGGTCGAACTGGTCATCTCCAACGCCCACGGAGATCACGACCGCTTGTCCCCAGGTGCTCTCCGGCGAGCTGGCAGAGATGTCGAACCCACTTCATGGCGAATCTGGCTACCCGCTCGCGAGGCCAGCTGGCCGATGATCGCCACCCTGGTGCGCTCCATCGTCGATCAGCCCGACCGCGACAGCACCTGGGCCAAACTCGCCGAGGTCACCAGTCGCTCCCGAGGCGGGGTTCGGTGACCACGCGACCTACCTGCTCGACGCGGCCGACGACATCGTGGCCTTCACCGTCTTCCCGTTCGAGCACTGGAAGAAGATCAGAAGTAATAACCCCCAAGAGCGGCTCAACAAGAAGGTCCGTCGCCGCACCGACGTAGTCGGAATCTTCCCCAACCGCCAGGCGGTCATCCGCCTCGTCGGTGCCCTGCTCGCCGAGCAGAACGACGAGTGGGCCGTCTCGAGGCGCTACGTGACCATCGAGTCACTCAGCCACCCCGCGATCAGCGAACCATCACTCGACGATCCGAGGCCCACGATCGAGGCCCGCGAGGAGGTTGCTATCGATCTCACCGCGGCATAGAGTTCACGACGACGAGGTTGGCACGGCGGACGACGAGGCGCACGAACTCGTACACCACTTGTTGGGACTTAACCTCCCCCGTCAGCAGGGTCGATCTCCCACCAACCACCGACGAGGTTGCCGCACGCTCGAAGGTGGCGAAGAGCTTCAGCCGATTACCGAAGCGCGACTCGAAGTAGACGCCATCATGACGGGTCGACTCCCACAAGAAATGCGAGATCCTCTGAGTGAGCGCTCGTGGCTCGGAAGCCCTGATCGCTCCGCCGTCGAAGTCAGGAAATCCGAGAGTGCGAGCAAGGCCGAGAAACCGTGGTCTCAACGCCGCGATGGTGTTGGCGTGTTGAACATCAACGTAGGTGCCCTGCAGATGAGCACGACCCAGTCGACGCGCCTGCGCCCACGAGAGAGGAACTGTGCCCGCCGTGGCCGTCGGAAAGTTAACGTCCCGGGATCAATGGTCAGCGCCGCAATGTCAGTAACGACCGCGGGGTCGGGACGGAGCTGCGCGAGCGCTTCGACGAAACAGGCGAAGGGGCTACTGCCCGAGTAGAGAACCCTGTAACCGCCAGGCTCGGGGTCGTCCCATCTGCGAGGGAAAGGAGCGAACGCCCATGGAGTCCAGTCCCAAGGTGCCGGAGCGTATCCGACCCTGAACACCTCGCCGGGGACCACGCGAAGTCGCAGCGATGGAGGTAACGGCCGTCCTCGCCCAACCGAGACGAACGCGCGGGCGGCGTCGAGGATTGCGCGTCCCGCCTCTTCGACGTCTGCCGCTTCGCGGAGTAGTCGTGCCGGTGAGAAGTCATTGAGCTTCGGATTCAGGCCTTGGAACCAGGCCTGGATAGTGGCCGGCCGATCGTGCTCAGCGATGAGCGCCGCGACCCTCAGTGCGACGCGCAGACGCTGCTCTCGGGCCACCCCGCGGACATCTCTAACGCCCTCAGCCCACTCATGCACCGCGCGGGTCTCTTTCACCCCAGCGATGTAGGCCACGAGCGGAGCCCCCAGATCGGCACGTAACTCCTTGACGACCACGTCTAGGGGTCCGACTGACCTCTCGTAACCAGCCAGACCAGAATGGTCGGATCGGGCAGTAGTAGGACGACGTGAGGTGGTCTTCATGTCACATACGGCATCACAGGCTGTAACACACGTAAGTAGCACAATGGAACACACCGAAAATCACCCGCGACACCGGGAGTACCGCCCCAGCCCGACCCGCGTCAGTCTCCCGCTCGGACGTGGTGCGCCAGTCATCGTGTCGCCCCGACCTACCGCGCGGTACGGCGACCGCTCCGGCTGGGCCTTTGGTCACTGGCCGTCACGCCACCAACGGGCGAAACTGGACGAGCGGGCGACAACGGGTAATCGTGACCCGTCGGAGGTGACACGTGCGTGAGAGAATGGCGCCAGCGCCCGGCGAGAGTTCACCCGTAACCCGTCGGACGTGAGTCGCGGGCAACCATGACCAACGTGATCGAGGTCGAAGGCCTCACCAAGCGATTCGGACGACTCACCGCCGTGGACGACGTGAGTTTCGTCGTGCACCAGGGCCAGATCTTTGGACTCCTGGGTGAAAACGGCGCCGGAAAGACGACGACTCTGGAGATCCTCGAGGGCTTCCAGCGCCCGGACCATGGTTCGGTCCGGGTGCTCGGCATCGACCCCCACGGCGCCCACCGCGATTGGCGTGACCGCATCGGTCTCGTGCTCCAGGAGTCCGACTTCGACCCCGTGCACACCGTGACCGAGACGGTGCGACTGTTCGCCAGCTTCTTCTCCCACCCGAGAAACGTCGACGAAACCCTGGCCATGGTGGGCCTCTCCGACAAGGCCCGCGAACGAGTGGGCCGCCTGTCGGGCGGTCAAAAGCGACGCGTGGACGTGGCGCTCGGCATCATCGGCCAGCCCGATCTGCTCTTTCTCGACGAACCGACTACCGGATTTGATCCCGTCGCGCGCGCCGAGTTCTGGTCCGTCATCGAGGAGTTGCGTGACGCGGGCACCTCCATTGTGCTCACGACGCACTATATGGAAGAGGCCGAACGACTCTGCGATCGACTCGCGATCATGGCCAAGGGTCGCGTCGTGGCGGAAGGAACGTCGACCACCCTCATCAGTGCCCTCGGTGCCACGACGATCCGCTTCGTCCTCCCAGCGAACTGCGACGTCGCGACGCTGTGCGAACTCACGGGCGCGCCGTTCATCGCACGTGACGACATGGCCGTGGCCCTACTCACCGACCGAGTACAGGAAGTACTCCTCCGTCTCCTGACGTGGTCACGGTCGGCCGGGGTCACGCTGGAACAGCTCGAAGTCGTGCGACCCACGCTCAACGACGTCTTCCTGGGTGCCACCGGAAACGAACCATGAGATTCCTCCGTCTCACCGCCGCACAGGCCCGTTACAACCTCCAGGCGTACGTGCGCAGCCTGCGAACGGTTCTCTTAGGTCTCGTCATGCCCGTGGGCCTGCTGGTGATCCTCAGTTGGGTCTTCGCCCACCAGGGTGAGATCGCCGCCGCCGCCGGCTACCCGATGAGCGCTATCGCCTTCTACGCGGGGGGGCTGACCGCCTACGGGTTGATGCTCGGCACCTTCACGGGCGTCATGACGGCCGTCGTCGGCGCGCGCGAAGCGGGCTGGCTCAAACGCTTTCGCGCGTCGCCCATGCCTCCCGGTACCTACCTGGCGGGCCAGATCCTGTTCAACGTGTTGATCTCTCTCGCCCTAGTCGTCGTCATGATGGTGACCGCGTCACTCGTCTACGGACTGCACCTCCGCGCGATCGCACTGTTCGCGATGCTCTGCTACACGCTCCTCGGCGTCTTCGGCTTCACCGCGATCGCTCTGGCGATCACGCGAGTCATCACCACGCCGGAGATGGCCTCGTCGGTGGGTCCCTTCGTCACCATCACGCTCAGTTTCACGAGCGGCGTCTTTCTGCCACCCGACCTCATGCCCGCGTGGCTCGTGACGTTCTCAAACTATCTTCCCCTCGAGCCCCTCGCTCAGTCCATGCAGAGCGCGCTCGCCGCGACCCGCGGGACCGGCTTCCAAGGGCGGTCCTTCGTCGTACTCGGCGTCTGGGGGGTGCTCTCGTTCGTCGTGGCGCTGTGGACCTTTACCTGGCAGCCCCTGCGCCGTTAGCGCCCCGGTTGCGGACGTACCGTGAGCAGTTGCTCGGCTCGTCCGACCGCGCCGTGCTCGTCGAACAGCACGGCCGACGTCAGGCCCTGACCGCTCGCCCCAAAGATCACCGTCGAGTCGAGCCCGACCCACCGGCCCTGGGGACTGCGGTAGAAGTGGATCGTCAGGTCCACGTTGGCGTAGAGCCAACGCGTCGGATCCTCGCGCACCGCGATGCCGTTGGCGGTGTCGACCAGCGCGACGAAGCGCGCGAGGTCGCTCGCCGGCTCGTCGGCCACCAGCGAGGCCTCCGTGGTGAGCCAGGCGCGCCCGCGCCCGGGCACCGAGCGACCAAGGGGCCGCGCCTCGAGCGACGTGATGTACCCACCGGGCCACAACGACGACAGGGGCCACGGCGCCACGGAGTCCGGCGACGGCAGCGGTTCGGGAGCGCCGCCGGCGACGGAGGACGAGTCGTAGCGAGCCAGACGCCAGACGCGGGCCCGCGCCGCCGGACGTCCCGCACTGCTCACCACCGCCTCCACGAGCTCGATGGTGCGTCCCGGACGAATCGTCGAGACCGTGACCTCGACGTCGTCGAGGGCGAGCACTCCCAGGATGTCGATGCTGACCCGGCTGACCACCAGTGCGTCGTCGCGCGCCGCGCGCTCGACGACGTGGACGAGCAGACCAGCCATCGGGCTGATGTGCTGCTCGTGAACCGACCAGGCCCCTCCGGTGTACAGCGTCGGTCGAAAGTGCGTCTCGTCGAGCCGCACGAAGTAGGCCAAGGGGGACGCGGTCATGAGCTCACCACTGTACGCTTCGCGAACGACTCGGGCTCCCTCGACGGCGTCGACCGCCGCGACCCCGCGAGTGCCGGCGGCGCGGCGATCCCCGAGACGTTCGAGGACCGCGCGCGGCGACGACATCCCACTACGCCACCGGACCCCGATGGCGCGGGTCCGCCGACTCGAGCACCAGGCGCCACTCGGCGCGAGCCACCGAGCGACGGGCGGCGTCGAGGGCGTCGGGATTCACCGAGATCGAGGTGATCCCGTCACGCACCAGGTGCTCGGCGAAGGCCGGGTGGTTCGACGGCGCCTGTCCGCACAGTGACGACGTGATCCCCGCCCGGTGGCACTCGGTCACGATGTGGCTGATGGCGTCGAGGACGGCGTCGTCGGACTCGTCGAAGAGCTCGGCGCACACCTCCGAGTCGCGGTCCGCCCCGAGCATCAGCTGGGTCAGATCGTTACTGCCGATGGAGACGCCCGTAATCCCCATCGCCGCGTACTCGGGTATCCGGTACACGATCGAGGGCACCTCGGCCATCACCCAGATCGGCGCCTTGTCGGCGAGCGGGCTCGCGTGCACCAACTCCAGGCACGCCTCCAGCTCCCACTTCGTACGCACGAAGGGGATCATCAGCACCAGGTTGGGCGTCTCCTCGTAGACCCTCGCCAGCGCTTCCAACTCCAGCTGGAACACCTCGGGTTCCTTCACGTAGCGAAAGCAGCCCCGGTAGCCGATCATCGGGTTGTCCTCGACCGGCTCGACGTCGCCCCCCTCTAACTTGGCGAACTCGTTGGAGCGAAAGTCGATGCTGCGGTAGACCACCGGACGCTCGCCGAAGGCCCGCGTGATGCGCAGGAGTGACGACGCCATGGCGTCGACGAACGTGCTCTGCTCACCGCGCGCCAGCAGCAACTTGGGGTGCACGCCCTTCAGCGCGTCGGTCACCATGAACTCGGCGCGCAGCAGACCCACTCCGTCGACGTCCAGGGCGGCAACCTCGTCCGCGTGCTCGGGGAAAGCCAAGTTCACGTAAATCTTGGTCGCCAGCGGCGTCGCCGCCCCGGCGGGCGCGCTCGGAGAACTCACCGTGACCGTCGCGGCGGGCACGACCGACGCGGTCGCACCGATCGCCCCCTCGTAGACGACGCCCTTAGTGCCGTCGACCGTGATGATCTCGCCGTCGCGCAGCACCGTCGTGGCGACGCGCGCGCCCACCACGCACGGGACGCCCAACTCGCGCGAGACGATCGCCGCGTGGCAGGTGATCCCGCCGCCGTCGGTCACGAGCGCGCTCGCGCGGCGCATCAGGGGAACCCAGTCGGGACTGGTCATCTTGGCCACCAGCACCTCGCCGTCGTGGAACTGGTCGCCCTGGTCGGGTGAGCTCAAGACCCGCACCGCGCCGCTGGCGCGGCCCGAGGACGCGGCCAGACCCTGCACGAGAATCCGGCCGCCCTCGGGCTCCGCCACCGCGGCGGCGGTGCTCGCCAGGGTCGTGATGGGACGAGACTGCACCAAATACTGGTGCCCGTGGGCGATCGCCCACTCGGTGTCCTGAGGCGCGCCGTAGTGCGCTTCCACCGCGAGGCCGAGGCGAGCCAGGTCGAGCACCTCGTCGTCGCTCAGCACGCGCGCGCTGGCCTCGGACGGGCTCAGCGTCACCTGCTGGTCCTCACCGTCGGGTCCCCGCACGATCTTGAAGTCTTGGGTGCCGATACGTACGTGCTCGAGCGTCGGCCCGGCCTTGGCCACCACGTAGGTGTCGGGCTCGACCTCGCCGCTCACGACGACTTCCCCCTGGCCCAGCGCCGCCTCGATCACGATTCGACTCGTGTCACCGGTCGAGGGATCAGCCGTGAACATCACGCCCGAGCGCTCCGAGGGAATCATCTCCATCACGACCACGCCCATGGCGGGTACGTCCGTCGTGCGTCGGCTGGCCCGATACGAGATGACGCGCGCGCCGTAGAGCGAGGCCCAACACGCCACCACGGCCGTGGCGACCTCGTGGTCGCCCGCGATATTGGTGAAGGTCGCGTTCATTCCCGCGAAGGAGGTATCGCTCGCGTCCTCACCGGTACCCGACGAGCGCACCGCGACACGCACCGTCTCACCCAGACGGTGATACGCCTCCATCAGTGCCGCCAGGAGGTCGTCCGGCAGGGGTACCCCACGGATCAGCTCCTGGGCCTGGTCGGCGGCGCGGGTCAGGTCCGCCGTACTCGACACGTCCACCGACGCCAGCACCGACGCCAGCGCGTCGTCGATTCCGGCGCTCGACAGGGCGTAGCGATACGCCTCGGCCGTCACCACGAAGCCCGGCGGGACCGGGAGTTTGGCGGACGACAGTTCGCCCAAGTTGGCGCCCTTGCCCCCCACGAGCGCAGCGTCACCAACCCGAATCGCGTCGAACCAACGAATAAGTTCCATGCCCGCACCTCCAGTGCTCTCAGCCCATAGTGACGGCGATAATCCTCGTCACGCCAGAGACCAAAGTCACGCACGTCCGGTGCGTCGTCGGCCCCGCGGGCCGGACCCGCTCAGGCGGAGGGGGGCTGCGACCCGCTCGACGTCAGAGCGGCGGCGAAGGAGGCGGCGTCGTCCACGGTCACGCTAAAGCGACGCCCGCCCACCAACTCGATCTCCAGAGCCTCGCCGGGCCGAGTGATCAGCGCGGCGCGACGAAAGAGCCGCAGGCTCCCGCGATACCCGAACCCGCCCATGCGCAGCACCGGCGCCGTGGCGACTGACGCCGTCACGATCTCACCGGGGGCGAAGCGCATGGTGACGAGCCCCCCGGGTCCGTAGAGAATCTCGAGCGAGCGACCATTCGCCTCGTCGACCACGCGCACCACGATGCGCATCGCCATGCAGGCCAGAGTGCCGACCACCGCCACGGACACCAGCCGCGCGACGCGCGCGCACCGCCACCGTCGCGCACCGCGACGACGCGAGCGCCAGCACCGACAGGCCTCGAGCGCGGCGGCACCTATCAGTAAGCCGACGATGCCACCGGTCGACAGCCGTTCCTCGATGACGATGTCCTTGCTCCTCACGTCACGATTACTCATAGCGTCACCACCCTTCCTCGCGCTCGCTCAGCCCCTACGACAACCTAGGCACTGCGCACGTCGTGCTGTCAAGCCGCGTCTCCAGTGGTGCCGGTCAGTCCGCATCGCCGCGGCCCGCGGCGAGTCCGAGGCGACCGGTCGACCCGCCACGAGACGACAATCCGCGCCGCGCGAGCGAGTCTGCGCCACCTCTTACCTCTCGCCCCTCACGCGGGGGCGAGAACCCGCACGGGATCATCCGGCGTACGATCGCCGCGCCGCTCGGCCTCCCACCCACGCCACGCGAAGCCCTCGAGCGCCGCCAGGCCGTTCTCGAGCAGCCGGCGCGCGAGCACTCCCTTCACCGCCTTCGCGGCGTGACCGGCCGCACGCGCGCCGTCGGGGGTCGCGAAGACGACGTCGATCACGCGGCTCGCGGCCCCTAGTACCGAGGCGTCGATCGCCCGCTCGTGCTCGCGGGGCAGCAGGTTCACGACGATGGCCCCGCGCGTCGTCTCCGCCACCGCCGCGCTCACGGGATCGCGCCAAAAGACGTCGAGCCGTCCGAGTGACGCGAGGTAAACGCCCATCTTCAAGCGGTAGTCCCCGATAGGGTCCTGCGCGCTGGTCACGCCGTACAGACCCGACGGCACGAGCAGTCGCTGGCGCTGGGCAAGGGTCAGCGACGAAGGCTCAAGGTGAGTCCACACCACGCCGCAGTAGCGCTCGTACGCCGGGCGCACCGGGGCGGTTCCGTCGACGAGGTCGCGCGCCGCCCGCCACGCTCGATCGAGCACGTCACCGCGAGCCGCGAACACCTTCTCCCCCTCGGGCGCCCACCCTCGCGCCACCACCTCACCCAGGGCTTGGCGTACTACCGCACGCGCCGCGCCAAGTTCGGCGTCGAAAGAGTCACGACGGCGTTGCACCCGCCCGCCCGGCCGCTTCGCCTCCGAGGGCGGTAGCAGCACGTACGGGCGGGGCACGCCCCCACGGTATCGGGACTACGCCACGCGCAACACCGCCGGCGTGATGTCGTGCGACTTCAGGAAGTGGCGAACGCGCACGACCTGCTCATCGGTGAGATCGCGATCGCGGGTAGGACCAAAGGAGACCGTCTCGCCGTCCACGGTGACCGCCCAGTTGCCGCGGTGAGTCTCGTGGACCTCGCCGAAGCGCTCCAGCAGGCAGCACACGTCGTGCCACTGAATGTTGTGGTTTATCGGGTGCCCGAAGACTTTCCCGAGTGTCAAGCGGTGATGGTGATCCAACTTCACTGACATCGTCAACCCCCTTTGAGGGCGAGGGCTCGCCCTCGCTCCCACTCTCGTCGCCCTAGTCGACCATGTCAAGGGTTGTGACTAATTCCACGTGCTCGGTCATGGGGAAGAGATCGAGAACACGCAGGTCACGCACGGCGTAGCCGCCGTCTAAGAAGTTCCTAAGGTCGCGCGAGAAGGTTGCCGCGTCGCACGACACGTACACCACGCGACGAGGTCGCCGCTGCACCAGGGCCGTCGCCACCCCCCGCGCGAGGCCCGTTCGCGGCGGGTCCATGACCACGACGTCACCCTCGCCCACAGCGTCGCGCACCGCGCGGGGCGTCACTGACCACGCGCGCACCCGCACCCCCCCCATCCCGTCGAGATTGACGCGCGCGTCGGCCACGGCGTCGCGCGAGGACTCCACCGCGCTCACGCGCCCCCGCGGTCCCACCGCACGCGCCAGTGCGGCCGCGAAGAGGCCCACGCCGCTGAAGAGGTCAACCACGTGATCGCCGGGTCCCACCTGCGCGCCCGCGAGTACGGCCTCGCTCAGCACGGCGGGCGCGTCACGATGCGACTGCCAAAAGGACTGGGGCGACACCGTGAACACGTGAGAGCCGACGCGCACGCGTGAGTGTGTGGTGGGGTCGATCGCGGAGTTCGACAGACTGCGCACGTCCGTCGCCGCGCGCTCGCCGTGGCGACGCACTACCGCGAAGGGCTCGGCGTCGCCGAGAGCCCGCAGCTCGACCTCGTCCGCCCCACGCCACGACGCCGCGAACGCGGGGGCGAGACGCTCGTCGGCGAGCCAGCACGGATCGACCGCGACGAGCTCGTGGGACCGTGCCGCGCGCAGCGACAGACGACCCTGGTCATCCACCGCGCAGCGGAGGCGCGTTCGCGATCCCCTCGCGGCGCCGAACGTCTCGACGCGCACGTCGAGGGTGACCCCGGCGATGCGGCGCAGGTGCTCGCCCACCAGCGCCTCCTTCCACGACGACTGCGCCAGTGGCGAGGCGTGCTGCAGGTCGCACCCTCCACACTCGCCCGGACCGGCGTACGGGCACGGTGGCACCACGCGTTGCGCGCTGGGTTCGAGAACCTCCACCACGTCGGCGCGCGCGAAACGACTCGTGCGCTCCAGGACGACCACGCGTACGAGCTCGCCGGGCAGGGCGTGGCGTACGAAGACCACGCGACCCTCGCCCAGGCGGCCCACCGCCCCGCCGGACGCGGGGCGCTCGACGCGCACGACCTCGACCTGGCCGGTCGCGTCGGTACTCACGCGCGTCGCGAGGCCGCGTGAGCCAGGAAGAGATCCACCAGGCGCTGCGCGCGGCCGCGCGCGGCCGGCGTCTCACGCCTCGTTCGCTCCACCAGTTCGACGGGGTCACGACCAGCGGCCCGCACCCCCTCGTCGCCGCCGGCCAACCACTGGGCCAACTGGGCGTCGTCAATCTCGGGATGAAACTGCACGCCCATGTCGGCACCGACGACAAACGCCTGCACCGCGGCGGGCGTTGTCGCCCACGGTTGCGCCGCCGGGGGCAGCGTGCAGCGATCGAAGTGATACTCGAACCAGGGGCCCGCCTCGAGGGGCGACTCGGCCACGGGTTCAACCTCGTACCAGCCAACCTCGGGTTCGTCGGACGCGCTGACCTGCCCGCCGTGGAAACGACACAGCGCCTGGGCCCCGAAGCAGATGCCCAGCACCGGGACGGCCCATTGCTGCGCGCGGGCGATCAGGTCCATCTCGCGACCGAGCCAGGCCCGTTCGATCGCGGGGTCGTAGACCGCGTGGGTCGACCCCAGGATCACCAGCGCGTCGTAACCCGTCAGGTCGGGCGTCGGGTGGTGGGCGTCCATCATCGCCACCTCCACGCCGTAGCCCCGGGCGGCGAAGCCCTCCCCGATCAGTCCCGGCGAGTCCTCGACGTGGTGACGGATGGCCAGGACGCGCGACATTGTCCCTCGACTCTACCCAGTCGGTTGGCGCCCTCGGGCGCACCCGAGGCTCACTCGCTCGGCGGCGACCAACCCAGGGAGAGCGCGACCTCCCGACAGGTCGGACACACCGGGTACTTGGCGGGGTCGCGTCCGGGAACCCACACCTTGCCGCACAGCGCACGCACCGGTGTCGCGTTGATCATTCCCTCGACGACCGAGTTGCCCAGAGCGACGAACTTCCCGCCGGGCGCGGTGTATCCCTCCAGGACAATGTGGGTAAAGCGATCGTGATCTCCGTCGTCGAGGGTCACGTCGAGCGACGTCTCCACGATCGGGTTCGTCAGGGTAGTGGACTCACTCACGCCCCGAGACTATCGGGTAGGTAGTCTCGTGACACCATGGCCCGTCGCCGTCGCCCCCCCACCCGACCCCTCGGTCGCGTCGCCTCGCACTTCACCCGCGAGGGGACGCCCAAGACCCCCTACCGCACGGAACGAGAGGCCCAGAGCGCCGCCCAACTGGCGTGGACGCTGGAGCGCGTCGAGCTCAACGCCTACCGCTGCGACTTCTGCCACCAGTGGCACATTGGCCGGCGCTTTCGCTCCGAGTAGCGGGCACGGCGCTCCAGCGGGCACAATGGGAAGACCCGACACGAAAGGTGACCCATGGCGGTCCAGGCTTACATCTTGATTCAGTCCGAAATCGGTTCGAGTGAAAGCGTGGTGGCCGCCACGCGCGCGGTACCGGGCGTGCTGGAGTCCTTCGAAGTCACCGGCCCCTACGACGTCATCGTGCGCTGCAGCGCCGAGAGCGTCGACGACCTGGGCAAGTTCATCGTGGGCGCCATCCAGAAGGTTCCGGGGATTACGCGCACCCTCACCTGCCCGGTCGTCAACGTCTAGGCGAAGGCCCCCGCCTGGCGCAGCCGCGCGTAGTGGGCCGCGTCGATTTCCCACGCGGCGAGCGCGTCGCGCGTCCCCGAGCCCGCCGCGAGTGGCGCCGAGGTGATCGCGGCGGGCGTGCGCGAGAAGCGCGGTGCGGGCGCGGGCTGAGCCGGGTGCTCGAGGAAGACGCCGCGCGCGACGTTGTGCGGGTGCGTCACTGCCTCGCGTGGCGACAACACCGGCGTCACGCACGCGTCGATACCCTCGAACGTCGCCTCCCACTCGTCGCGCGTGCGCGTCGCGAAGATCCGGGCGAAGCGCTCCTTGGTCGCGGGCCACTGGTCCCGGTCCATCTGGGCGGGCAGGTCGGCCACGTCCAGACCCAACCCCGTCACCAGCGCGTCGTAGAACTTGGCTTCGATCGCTCCGACCGCGACGTAACGGTGGTCGCGCGTCTCGTAGACCTCGTAGAAGGGCGCCCCGGTGTCGAGAAGGTTGACGCCGCGCTCCTCGACCCAGACGCCGACGTTGAGCAGGGCGTGGGTCATCGCCATCATCGAGGCCGACCCGTCGAGCATCGCCGCGTCGACCACCTGCCCCTCACCGGTCGCGCGAGCGTGATTGAGCGCGGCCAGTACGCCCACCACCAGAAACAGCGCGCCCCCACCGAAGTCCCCCACCAGGTTGAGCGGGGGCGTCGGGCGTTGCCCGGCGCGCCCGATCGGCCACAGCGCCCCGGACAGCGCGATGTAGTTGATGTCGTGGCCCGCACGCGACGCCAGGGGCCCCGTCTGGCCGTAGCCCGTCATCCGGCCGTACACCAGGCGCGCGTTGCGACCGAGAACCTCGGCCGGTCCCAGGCCCAGGCGCTCGGCCACCCCTGGTCGGAACCCCTCGATCAGCACCTCGGCGCGCTGCGCGAGATCCAGCACCAGCGCCCGGCCCGCGTCCGACTTCAGGTTCACCGCGACCGAGGGGCGCGAGCGGTTCAGCAGGTCCCAGGACGGCTCCGGCGCGGCGTCGGGGTCGCCGCGCTCGAGGCGCAACACGTCGGCACCGAGGTCCGCCAGCAGCATGCAGGCGTAGGGACTCGGCCCGATACCGGCGAGCTCCACGACCCGCACCCCCGCCAGCGGACCGCCCACGACGCGCCTAGTCCCACCACAGATCGTGACCCAGGACGCCGCGGCCGATGAGACCCAACTGGACCTGCGAGGTGCCCTCGACGATGGTGAGCTGGCGCGCGTCGCGGTAGTAGAGCTCGGTCGGGTGATCCTCCATGTAGCCCGCGGCGCCCAGCAGCTGCACGGCGAGACCCGACGCCTTGACCGCCACCTCGGACGCGTAGTACTTCGCCATCGACAACATCGGGACGTACGGCTTGGTGAACTTGCCCTGATCGGACAGCCACGCGGCACGGTAGGTCAGAAGTCGGGCGGCCTCAATCTCGGTCGCGCACTTGGCAATCTCCCACTGGATCCCCTGGAACTCGGCGATGGTCTGGTTGAAGGCGGCACGGCCCTTGGCGTACTCGGTCGCGTACATCAGCGCCCCCTCGGCGAGTCCGATTCCCCGCGCCGCGACGATGGGACGCATCGCGTTGAGCGACTGCATCGCGAGCAGGAACCCTCCCCCGATGACCTGTTCCGGTCCCACGTGCACATCCTCGAAGACGATCTCGGTGGTGTCGATGCCGTGCACGCCCATCTTCTTGTCCACCCGCGGGCGCGAGACACCCGGCGTCGTCGCGTCGACGATGAAGCCGGCTATGTCGGAGTGGTGGCGCGACGACGGGTCACCCGTCTTGGCGAAGACGGTGAACCAGTCAGCCTGCATGCCGCCCGAGATCCACACCTTGACGCCGTTGAGCACGTACCCGCCCGTGACGTCGGGATCGGGCGTCGCGCGGGTCTGCATGCCCGCCACGTCGGAACCCGCTCCAGGCTCGGAGAGGCAAAACGCGGCGCGGGCCGTGCCGTTGGCGATCCCCGGCAGGTAGCGCTGCTTCTGCTCCTCGGTACCGGCGATCATGATCGGCCCGGTCGGCAGCCGCGTGAGCAACAGCATCAGGCCGATCACGTTGGAGTACTTGGTGACCTCCTCGATAGCCAGCGTCAGCCCCATGATCCCGGCGCCCGACCCGCCGTACTCCTCGGGAATGCACAGCCCGAGCAGATCAGCGCGGCGAAACTCGTCGAAGATGTCCTGGGGGTACGCCGACGTCGTGTCGATCTCGCGCGCGCGGGGCTTGATCTTGTCCTGGGCCAGACGGCGCACCGTCGACTGAAGTTCACGTAGTTCATCAGAGAGTTCGAAGTCCATACGACGAAAGTTAGTGCGTGGCGTCAGGAGCCTCGTGCGAGCGGGTGTCGCCGCGAACCGCGCGCCGGCCACCGCGATCGAGTGAGGCGGGTGAGAGCATCGCTCGCCGCTCCCCGCGCCCGCCGCCGCGACCCCGCGTACCGGCCAACTGTGCCAACGGTGCCAACTGTGCCAACCCAACTGTGCCAACATTGTCCGATGCCCTCCTTCGACCGACGCGCGGCGCTCGCCGCCGCGCGCGAGACCACGTACGACGTGGTGGTGGTGGGAGCGGGAATGACCGGGACCGGGGTCGCACTGGACGCCGCCGCGCGGGGGCTGCGCGTGGCCCTGTTCGACGCCGGCGACATCGCCTCGGGCACCAGCTCCAAGTCCTCGAAAATGGTGCACGGAGGACTGCGCTACCTTCAACAGCACGACTTCCGGCTGGTCTACGAGGCGCTGCGCGAGCGCCAGCGCCTCCTCGAGAACGCTCCGTTCCTCGTACGCCCCCTCCCCTTCCTCATCCCCCTCTTCGGCTCCAACGGCGTCGCGTCGTCGACCGTCGTACGCGCCTACGGCACCGCGCTGCGCCTCTACGACATGACCGGGGGGTGGCGCATCGGTCAGCGCCACCGCAAGATCAGCCGGGCCGAGGCCCTCGCGCACCTCCCGACGCTCACCACCGACCGTCTGGTAGCCGGCTTCCTCTACCCCGACGCCCGCGGCGACGACGCGCGCGTCGCACTCGCCCTGGCGCGCACCGCCGCGCTCGACTACGGCGCCGACGTGGCCACCTACGTCGCGGTCACCGGCTTCACGCACGACGCCGCGGGTCGCGTGCGCGCCGTGCGCGTGCACGACGTCATCGGTGACGACAGCTTCGAGGTGACCGCGCGCGCGGTGGTGAACGCCACGGGAGTGTGGGCCGACTCTCTGGTCGCGATGGCCGAACGCGTGGAGTCTCACCTCATCACGCCCGCCAAGGGGGTGCACCTGAGCGTGCCGCGCGAGCGTCTGCCCGCCGACGTGGCCGCGGTCCTCTCGGTGCCGGGCGACCACCGCAACGTCTTTGTGGTGCCCTTCGAGGACGCCCCCTACACCTTCGTGGGGACCACCGACACCGCCTACGACGGCGACCTTAACGACCCGCGCTGCACGCCCGAGGACGTGGCGTACCTCCTGGGAGCGGTGAATGGATCAACCGCCAGCGCTCTCACCCCCGCCGACGTGACCGGCGTCTGGGCGGGGCTACGCCCCCTCCTCGCGCGCCCCGCCGGACGGCACGTCTCCGCGCGCACGGCGGACCTCTCGCGACGCCACCGCGTGCTGGACGCGGGCGACGGGATCGTGACCATCACCGGGGGCAAGTGGACGACCTACCGCCAGATGGCCGAGGACGCCGTGGACGCCCTACGTCCCTACCTCGGCCCGCTCGGGCGCACCCGCACCACCCACCTGCCCCTCCACGGCACGGGCGCGTGGCGACCACGCACGCCACTCGAGACTCACCTGTACCGCCGCTACGGTCAGGACAGTACCGACGTGCTCGCACTCATCGACGCCGACCCTTCGCTCGGCGAGATCGCCGTGCCCGGCCAGGAGTACGTACGCGCGGAGTTGGTCTACGCCGTGCGCGAGGAGATGGCCACGTCTCTGGTGGACCTCCTCACTCGGCGAACCCGCGCTCACCTCCACGACGCTCGCGCCACCCGCGACGCCGCCGCGTCGCTCGCCGCACTCGTCGCCCCCACGCTCGGCTGGGACGACGACGAGACGTACCGACAGGTGGCGGCGTACCACGACGTGGTCGAGCGTGAGTTGACGAGCGCCGGTCTGGACCCGGCGTGAGGCAGCCCCGCCCGCCGATCGACTACCCCCCCGACGCCTTCGCCGACCCCTCCGCCGTTCCGGCTCCCCTGTCCGACGAGGTCCTCGTCGAGCTGGCCGGCGAGCACCTCGACGTGGACGTCGCGACCGCCGCGCGCGCCGAGGCCGCCCGTGACTGGTGGCCCCTCAGCCTGGCGGACACCGCCGCGGGTCGCGTGTCGCACTGGCCGGGGGCCGTCGTGCGTGCGCGCCACGCCGACGACGTGCGCGCCACACTGCGCGTGGCGCGCCGCCACCGCGTCGCGGTCACCGCCCAGGGCGGGCGCTCGGGAGTGCAGGGCGGCGCCGTCGCGCCCGACGGAGGCATTGCGCTCGATCTCACACGCCTCGACCGCGTCCTCGACGTCGATCCGGTCGCGGGTCAGGTCAGCGTGGAGGCCGGCGTGTTCGGCCCCGACCTCGAGACCGCCCTGGCCCTGCACGGCCTCACCCTCGGGCACTTTCCCCAGTCCTTCGACATCTCCACGGTGGGTGGGTGGCTGGCGACTCGCGGCGCCGGTCAGTACTCGAATCGCTACGGCACCATCGCCGATGTGGTGCGCGAGATCGACGTGGTGCTGGCCAGCGGGCAGCTCGTGCGTCTCGGATCACGCGCGCCGCGCCGCGCGCTCGGTCCCGAACTGGTACAGCTCTTCGTGGGCAGCGAGGGAACGCTCGGCGTGATCACCCGCGCCACGCTCGCCGTGCGGCGCGCACCGGCGAGTGAGGTGCGTGGCGCCTGGGCCTTCACCACGTTCGACGCGGGGCTCGACGCGTGTCGGCGCATCCTCCAGCGCGGCGCGACCCCGGCGGTCGCTCGCCTCTACGACGAGGCGGAGTCGCGGCGCCACTTCTCGCGCGACGACTGCGTGCTGATCGTGCTCGACGAGGGCGACGCGTACCTCACGGCGGCCACGTATCAGGTCGTCGCCGAGGAGTGCTCGCGGGCCGCGTTCCTCGGCGAGCAGCCCGTCGCCACTTGGCTCGAGAGACGTAATGACGTCAGCGACCTCGCGCCGCTCTGGTCTCGCGGCGTCGTGGTGGACACGATCGAGGTATCCGCTCCCTGGAGCGCCCTCGCGGCGATCCGCGCCGCGATGCTGGGAGCCCTGCGCGCGGTGGAGGGCTCCGTCGGTGCCTCGTGCCACCAGTCCCACGGCTACGCCGACGGCGCCTGTCTCTACGTCACCTTCGCCGGAGTGCCCGGCGCCGACCCCACCGCCTACTACCGGCGCGCCTGGGAGGTGGCCACCCACGCCGCGTTGTCGCACGGCGCGGCGCTCAGCCACCACCACGGCGTCGGACGCAACCGGGCGCGCTTCCTCGCCGACGCGCTGGACGACCAGTTCGACCTGCTCGTGACGCTAAAGCGGGTGCTGGACCCCGACGGAATCCTCAACCCCGGCGTGCTCGCCCTGGCCGGGGCACCGTGGTGAGAGCGCTCGCGATCGACGTCGGCACCTCCTCGGTGCGCACGGCGCTCGTCGACGAGCGTGGCGAGGTCACGGCCACCCACCAGCGGCGCCTGTCCCTCGCCAGCCCCGAGCCCGGCGAAGTCGAACTCGACGCGAGCGAGATCGCCCACCTGGTTCTCGACCTCGCGCACGCCACTCTCGACGGCGTGCGGGCCGACGTCGTCGGGGTGACCAACCAGCGCGCCACCACTCTGGTCTTCGACGTGGCCACGGGTCAGCCCGTGGGCCCCACGCTGGGCTGGCAGGACCTGCGCACCGTGCTGGACTGCCTCGTGCTGCAGGGCGAAGGTCTGCGTCTCGCCCCGAACCAGTCCGCCACCAAGGCGCGCTGGTTGATCGAGCACAGCGACGTGCCCGCCGCGCGGCTGCGCGTCGCCACGCTCGAGTCCTGGGTGACCTGGGTGCTGACGAAGGGATCGCGGCACGTGAGCGACCGTTCCAACGCGGCGATCACCGGACTGGTCAATCTCGCCGTCGACGACTGGGACCCCACGATTCTGACCACGCTGGGACTCGACCCGGGGCTCTTGCCCCGACTGGTGGACACCATGGGCGAGGTGGGTCCCGCCGTGGCTCTGCCGGGTTCACCGCCGATCACCGCACTCATTGGCGATCAGCCGGCGTCACTCTTCGGTCAGTCTCTCGTCCACGGTGGAGCGAAGATCACCTTCGGGACCGGCGCCATGCTCAACGTCGTACGCGAGGGACCGGGCCCGCTCGCCCTGACCCGCTTCGACTCGGGCTGCTTTCCGGTAGTCATTCGCTCGCGCGACGGTGTCGTCACTTGGGGGGTGGAGGGGATCGTGCTCTCGGCCGGCGCGTGCGTGGACTGGCTCGTCGACCTCGGCGTACTCGAGAGCGTGCAGGACGCCGAAGCCCTCGCGACGTCCGTACCCGACGCGGCCGGCGTGTCGTTCGTCCCGGCGATGTCCGGACTCGGAACGCCCCAGTGGGACTTCGGCGCTCGATCAGCCTTCTTCGGGGTCACGCGCGGCGCCGGACGCGCTCACCTGGTTCGCGCGGTGCTCGAGGGCGTCGCTCAACGCGGCGCCGACCTCATCGAGGCCGGCGAGCGCGAGACCGGTGCGATCGTCGACGAGATTCGCGTGGACGGCGGCATGAGCGCCAATCGCTTCCTCCTCCAACGCCTCGCGGACTTCAGCGGTCGCGACGTGGCCGCGTCGCGCGAGCGCGAAGCCACGACGCGCGGCGCCGGTTTGATGGCCCTGGTGGGCGCGGACCTGATCGATCTCGACGACGTCGCCGCGACCTGGGAGGCGCGCGAGCGCTTCACCCCCCACCTCGACGACGACGCGCGCGACCGGGCGCGCGCGCAGTGGCGCGACGTCGTGTCGCGCGCCGCGCGCACCATCCCCGAACTCAGCGAGGTCCGCTTCTAGCGACCGCGACGTCGCCCCCGGGCGACGGCCGCGTTGCTCAGTGCGCCCACGGCTCGAGGCGGCGCGCCTCCTCGAGCGTGGTCGGCCGCTCGAGGAGCCCCCGCGAGAGCATCAGCGCCCGGGGCTGGGCGAGCGCCACGACGCCACTGACCACTCCCTCGTGCGCGTACAGAGCAAGCCACCGTTCGTCGTCGCCGGCGACGCGCCGGACCTCGTCGTCGGGCCGCGGATGGCCCAGGACCTGGATCTTGGTGCCGTACTGGTCGGACCAGAAGTAGGGGACCAGCGGCGTCGTCACCTCCTCGCCCGACGCCCACCAGTGCGCCAGGCGAGTCGCGTGATCGTTGGCCACCTGCCAGTGCTCGACGCGTACGAGTTCCTCGCCGAGTGGACCGTCCCACGAAAAACGGGCCACGTCGCCCAGGGCCGCCACCCCCGGCACCGCCGTCAGGTGCCGATCCACGACCACCCCGTTGTCGATCACCAGCCCCGACGTCGCCAACCAGTCGTCGTTGGGTACCGCCCCCACGCCGACCACCACGGCGCGCACCGCCAGATCGCCCCCGTGGTCGAACACCACGCGCAGGGTGTCCTCGTCGTCGTCCACGACGTCGACGATGCGCTGCTCGGTGAGTAGCGTCGCCCCGACCCTCGAGGGCAGTGGCTCGAGCCACGCCGAGACCTGCGGACCCAGCACCGCGATCAGCGGCCGCGCGGCGGCCTCGAGCACGATCGGCACGTGGCCGCGGACCGCCACTGCACTCGCCACCTCGGCCCCGATGAAGCCACCGCCGATGATCGCCACCTGGCTCGCGGGCGCGAGCTCGTCGAGGCGCGCCACGAGCAGCGAGGCGTCGTCGCGTGTGCGCAGGGTGTGAACTCGACGCGAGGTGAGTGCCAGTCGCCGCGCGCGTACGCCGGTGGCGAGCGCCACGTGCGTGCCGGCCAGGGCCGACCCGTCGGCCAAGTGCACGGTGGTGTCGGCCACGTCAAGATCGACCGCGGCCACGCCGAGGTGCAGCGTCACTCGCTCACGAGCCACGTCCTCCTCGTTGGCGAGCCCCGTCGCGTCACTGGTCCAGCGCCCGCGCAGAACCTGCTTCGAGAGAGGGGGACGATCGTAGGGCAGGTGGGGCTCGGCTCCCACGAGCGAGATCGCCCCGTCGTAGTTCTCGCGACGCAGCGCCTGGACCAGTCGCCAGCCGGCGAGTCCCGCGCCGACCACGATGACGTGATCCGAGGACGTCAGGCGGGCCGACGAGCCGGAATCGGCCACGCGACGCCGCGCACTCACGCGAACGCGGCTCGCCACTGCGCGGCACTGCGCGGGGCCAGCGCCGGATTGGTCGTGCGCACGCGCGCGAGATCGGCGAAGGGCTCGCTCGCGTAGTGGTGACCGGGGTAGAGAACGGTATCACCCGGCAGGTCCGCCAGCCGACGAGTCAACGAGTCGTAGAGGGCGTCGACGTCGCCGCCGGGAAGGTCGGTGCGTCCGCAGCCCTCCAGGAAGAGAGTGTCGCCGCTCACCAGGTGCCCCTCGACGAGTAGGCACTGACTGCCGGGGGTGTGGCCCGGGGTGTGCACCAGAGTCACCTCGACCTCACCCACCCGGACCCGGTCGCCGCTGTCGTGCGCCACGAGATGGCTGTCGTCGACTCCCGTCGCGCGCGTCACCCAGGGCACCTCGTCGCGCGCCACGTGCACGGGAACGTCGTGAGCCTCCAACAACGCGGCCACTCCGTCCACGGCGTGACCCTGAAACGACCCGCCGACGTGGTCCACGTGGTAGTGCGTGGCCACCACCCCCACGAGGGTCAGATCGTCCTCGGCCAGCACCCGCGCCAGTTCGAGCGGCCGATAGGCGGGGTCGACCAGCAGCGCCTCGCCGGTCTCGCGGTCGCCTATCACGTAGACGAAGTTCGCCATGGAACGGGCCACGTCGTCGTCGCGGGCGAAGTCCCGACCGGCCAACAGCTGGCGAAAGTACAGTCGCTCGCTCACGACTCGTCGAGCCCGCGCACGCGCGGCGCCAGTTCCTCGACGCGCGCGCTCGTGGCGCGCAGGCGATCCTCGAGCGCCTCGATAATCGTGGTCGCCCGCTCCAACTTGGCGAACACGTCGTCCACCGACACCTCACCCTCGTCGAAGGACGACACGATCTCGTTGAGTTCGCGCGACGCCTCGTTCCAGTCACCCACCGACGCCGCGTCCGTCTCCGCCATTTCCGCTCCTCTCGTCATCGCCTCACCACACGTCTCCGCGATACTCGCCACCGCACTACTCACCGCCGCACTACTCCTTACCGCGTCACCCGGCACCGCTCTCCTCGGGGGACGTCCCCGCGAGCACGCGAGCGGCGAAACTCCCGTCGCTCACGCGCACCTGGACCACCTCGGCCGGCGCCACGTCGCCGCGCGCGCGCACCACGGAACCGTCCTCCCGCGTGACGATAGACCACCCCTGAGCGAGGCGTCGAGCGGGATCGTACGCGGCCAGCAAGCGGCGCGCACTAACGAGCGACTGCGCCGCACGCTCGAGCACGTGGGCACTCTGCAGACTCAGCCACTCGCGCTGGCGACGCAGGTGGCGCGACTCCGCGCGCAGCCGGTCGCGCACGGCGAAGATCACGGTGCGCCGTCGCTCGCCCAGATAGGCCTCCGCCTCCTCCACGATGGCCACTGCGGCGTCGTCGAGGCGTCGGGCGTTGTCGACCACGTGACGTCGCCGCCACTCGGTTACCGTCACGACCAACTCCTCGCCCAGTTTGGTCGGGGTGATCGCGTGGTGGTGCGCGACCAGGTCCGCCACCGACTCGTCCCCGGTGTGACCAATTCCCGTCACCACCGGCGTACGCGCGGCGGCAATGCCCCGAGCGAGGGCCTCGTCGTCGAAGGCCGCCAGGTCCCCCTTCGACCCACCCCCACGCACTAGAGCGATCACGTCCACCTCCGCCTCGTCCAGGGCGCGCAACGCCCCGAGCAACTCGCCCGCCGCGCGCTCGCCCTGCACCGTCACGGGCGCCACCACGATCTGGAACGCCAATCCCGACCCCAGCAGCTGACCCGTGAAGTCGCGGTAGCCCTCGCTCTGGGGACTCGCCACCAGTCCGACGCGCAGCGGCACCGGAGGAAACGGCCGTGTCCGGTTGGCCTCCAGCAGCCCCTCGTCACCCAGGCGCGCGATGAGTTCGGCGCGCCGGCGCGCCGCGTCGCCCATCAGGGCCGCGACGTCCACGTCGATCACGGTGAAGCCCACCCGGCCCGAGGGCGCGTAGAGGTCGACGAAGCCGCGCACGTTGACCACCCGGCCCGCCTCGAGGGTGATCCCCTCGGCGGCCAGACGGCGCTTGAGCCCCTGCCACTGCGAGGACCAGCAGTGCGCGCCGAGTATCGGTCGCTTGGCACTCGACGAGGCGCCGGCGTCGGCCAGGTCCAGGTAGAGGTGGTTCTTCTCGTAGACCTTGACGATCTCGCCGCGGATCCAGCGCGGGTGACGGCGGCCGTACTCGGACTCCAGTCGCTCGGTGAGCAGTTCGTAGAACTCCCCGACCTCGAGTGGCCGTCCCGTCTCTCCCTCGCGCGCGTCGCGGTACGCGCCGTCGTCGTTGGCGATCACCGGGTCCACGCGACGAGGCTAGCGAACCCGTGATGCGCGAGCGACCACGCGCGCTGTGCCAGACTAGAGACGGATGGTGAGTCGATCGGGTGGCCGCACCGGCAACGGTGAGGAAAGTCGGGGCTCCATAGGGCAGGGTGCTCGCGAAGCGAGTCGCGGTGACGTGCAGGACAGTGCCACAGAAAACAGACCGCCACCGGGGGGCGACCCTCGGTGGTAAGGGTGAAACGGTGCGGTAAGAGCGCACCAGCGTCGGGGGTAACTCCGGCGGCTTGGTAAACCCCACCCGGAGCAAGATCAGACAGGGGAGGGCGGCCCGCCGGTCTTCGGACACTCCCCAGGTGGATCGCGTAGATGGATGGCCACCCCGCCCTTCGGGGCGGACAGAACCCCGCTTACAGATCGACTCGCCATCCGCCACTCGGCCCGAGGGCCGAGCCCCGTTACCACTCGTCGCTCGAGCGCGGCCCGCCGGCCGCCGCCAGAAAGGAACCCGTGCTCCACCTGCCCTACCGCGAGTTACCCCTGGCCGACCCCGGCGAGGCCGACCAACGCTCACCGGGGCGCTACCTGCTGTGGCTGGCGCGACACCAGTGGCGCCCGCTGGGGCTCGCCAGCGTCTTCGGCGTAACCTGGATGCTCAGCCAAGCGTTGCTGTGGAGCGCCGTGGGCGCGGCGCTCGACCACGGCGTCATCGCCCGTTCCACGCCGCGACTGATGGAGTGGGTCGGCGTCGTGCTGGCCCTCGGCGTCGTCCAGGCCGTGAGCGGCGCGATGCGCCACCAACTGGCCGTCACCAACTGGATGTGGGCCGCGTACCGCACGGTCCAGCTCATTGGTCGCCACGCCACGGTGGCCACCACCGCCCTGGTCGACGAGATTCCCGCGGGCGACGTCGTGAACACGGTGGCCTCGGACGCGATGCGTATCGGGGGCGCGTTCGACGTCCTGCCTCGCTTCCTCGGGGCAGTGGTGGCCTGGGTGGTCGTGGCGACGATCCTGCTGTCGACGTCACGGCAGTTGGGCCTGGTGGTCCTGATCGGCGTCCCGGTGCTCGCCTCGCTGACGACGCCGCTGATGCGGCCGCTGCACGCCGCCCAGGCCGCCCAGCGCGAGGTCGCCGGACGGCTCGCCTCCCTGGCGGCCGATACCGTCGCCGGACTGCGGATCCTGCGCGGGGTCGGGGGCGAGGAGGTATTCCTCGGCACCTACCGCGCCCAGAGTGAACGCGTGCGCCTGGCCGGCAATCGGGTGGCGACCCCCCAGGCGGGCCTGGAGTCCGGCCAGGTGCTGCTACCCGCCGTGCTCACCGCGCTGGTGACCCTGCTCGGCGCGCGCGACGTGATGGCCGGCACCCTCGCCCCGGGCCAGCTCGTGGCCTTCTTCGGCTACGCGACGTTTCTCACGACGCCGCTGCGCACCGTCATCGAGTACTCGATCGCCACCACCCGCGCCTACGTCGGCGCGGGACGAGTGCTACGGATCCTCGCGGTCGCCCCACCCCTCCCTGCGACCGACGCGGCGCGCCCCTGGCCGGCGAGCGTCACGCACTACGAGGACCGCGCGAGCGGCCTGCGTCTCACCACGGGCGGCCTCTACGCGATAGTCACCGAGACGCCGGCGGCGGCGGCCGAGCTGGCGGACCGTCTCGGACGGTTCGTCGAGGACGACGACGTGACCGTCGACGGTGTGGCGCTGGGGGCGTTCGCGCTCGACGACGTGCGCGCCCACGTACTCGTGAGCGAGATCGAGCCGCGCCTCTTCTCGGGCGCACTGCGCGACGAACTGGCCCCGCACGGCGCACGCGGCGACGACGACCTCGACGCGGCGCTCGCGGCGGCCAGCGCGCGCGACGTGGTCGAGGGACTCGCCCAGGGTCTCGACACCTGGGTGAGCGAGCGCGGGCGAAGCTTCTCGGGCGGTCAGCGTCAGCGGCTGACGCTGGCGCGCGCGCTGCTGGCGGACCCGGACCTGCTGATCCTGGTGGAGCCCACCTCGGGAGTGGACACCCACACCGAGGGGCGCATCGCGGCGTCGCTGCGCGCCGCGCGAGCGGGGCGCACGACGCTGGTCGCCACCACCTCGCCCCTGCTGCTCGCCGCCGTGGACCACGTGCTGGTGATCCTCGACGGCGTCGTCGTGGCCGAGGGAACCCACGACGAACTGGTCCGCTCGTCGTCGCGCTACCGCGCGATCGTGCTGCGTGAGGAGGAGTCGTGAGCCAACTGCCCGTCGCCGACAGCGCCCAGGTCCGCGCCCACGCCCTCACCCTGGCGCGCCAGCACCGGCGCGAGATGACCCCCATGCTCCTCGTCTACGCCCTGGCCGCCAGCGCGGCGCTGGTGCCGGCGTGGATCATCGGCCAACTCACGACGCTCGCCACGAGCCACCGGCTCACCTCCTCGCGCGTGTCCCTGGACGTCGCGGCGCTGCTCGGGGCGTCTCTCGCCTACGCCGGGCTGTCCTTCGTGGCGCGTCGTCGCAGCTACCGTCTCGGCGAGCGGGTCTTCGCCCAGCTGCGCGAGGAGTTTCTCGCGAGCGTGCTCGCGCTCCCGCTGGTCGAGGTGGAGCGCGCGAGCACCGGTGATCTGCTCAGCCGCACCACCAACGACATCGAGGCGCTGTCGCGCACCGTGCGCTTCGCGGTGCCCGAGTGGATGGTGGCACTCATCCAGGCGAGCCTCACCCTGGTCGCCATGGTGCTGGTGAGCCCGGTCGCGGCCCTGGCCAGCCTGATCTCCCTGCCCATCCTGTGGGGGGCCACGCGCCGCTACCTGCGCCTCGCACGCCCGGGGTACCTGCGCGAGCGCGTCAGCTACGCCACGCTGTCGGGCACCATCGCCGAGACCGCCGAGGGAGCGCGCACCCTCGACGCCCACCGCCTGGGAGCGCGCCAGCGCCGCCGCGTCGACGAGAACCTGCGCGAGTCGTTCTACGCCGAGATGTACACGCTGCTCATGCGCCTGATCTGGTTTCCGGCGGTGGAGATGGCCTTCACCCTCTCGGTCGCGACCACGCTCGCCTGGAGCGGTTGGCTGGTCATCACCCAGCACCTGTCGATCGGTGCCGCCACCACCGTCACCCTCTACGTGGTGCAGATCAACGACCCGATCGACCGGATTATCTCCTGGCTCGACGAACTCCAGGTGGGCCAGACCTCACTGGCGCGCCTGGTGGGCGTCGCCACGGTGCGCGAGCGCCGCGCGCGTGACGGGGCCGAACCGGCCGACGAGACCCTGGTCGTGGAGAACGTCACCTACGCCTACGCGGGCGAGCGCGACGTGCTGCACGGGGTGTCGCTCACCGTGCGTCCCGGCGAGCGCGTAGCCGTCGTGGGACCCTCGGGCGCCGGCAAGTCGACTCTCGGTCGCCTCATCGCGGGCGTCGACGCACCGCGCACCGGATCACTGCGGGTGGGCGGCGTCGAGGTCTCCTCCCTCGCGGCGGACCGGCTGCGCCGCCACGTGGCCCTGGTCACCCAAGAGCACCACGTCTTCCTCGGCACCGTGCGCGACAACCTCGCCCTGGCGCGCCCCGGCGCTCCCGACGCCGATCTGCTCGCGGCCCTCGCGGCGGTCGACGCCCTGGAGTGGGTACGCGCCCTGCCCGGAGCACTCGACTGTCCGCTCGGCACGACCGGAACCGCACTCACCCCGGCCCAGGCCCAGCAGCTGGCGCTGGCCCGCCTGGTGCTGGCCGACCCCCACACGCTGGTCCTCGACGAGGCCACCGCCCTGCTAGACCCGCGAGCCGCGCGACACCTGGAGCGCTCCCTCGACGCGGTACTGGCCGGACGCACGGTGATCGCCATCGCGCACCGCCTGCACACCGCTCACGACGCCGACCGCGTGGCCGTCATGGTCGAAGGAGCCATCGTCGAACTGGGCACCCACGACGAGCTGGTCGCTCTCAACGGCGAGTACGCGGCCCTGTGGCGCAGCTGGCGTCGCGAGTCACCGACCGGCGACGTCTGAGTCAGTGCGTGGCGAGGTAGCGATTGAGCGCGTCGAGGGTGGCCTTGGCGGCCGCCGCGGTCTCCCCCTCCGCCGCCGCGACGCCGAAGCGGTCACCCTCGCCCACGAGTGAGCGCAGGGTCACCAGTACGGGCCACTGCTTGAGCGTGGCCACGCTGTTCACCGCCATCAGGGAGAAGGGCACGTCGTAGCCGAGTTGGCGTAGGGCGGCCAGGGTGGCCTCGGCCCCGCCGATCAGCGGGCCGTTGCGGGCACTGCCGACCCCAACCCGCTCGCCGTAGCGCAGTTCCACCTCGCAGGACCCGTCGTCGTCGCGCAGGTCCGCGCGCACCAGGGCCACGCGAGTCCCGACGTCGGACGTCGACGGCGACATCGTTCCCTCGACGCTAACGTCGGCGTCGGGAAAGTACAGACTGGCGATCTGACGCGCCACGGAATGGGTCGCGGCCGCATCCTCACCATTAACCACGAGCGCGACGGCGTCCACGTCCCCGTTCTCGCGGTAACTCAGGCCCACACTCACCACCCCGGGTAGCGCGCGCAACTCTAGTTCGAAGTCCTCTTCGGTCCGCGAGGTCATGACAGGACGATTCCCTTCTTCTCGTAGAGTCGCGCGTCCGCGATGCGATACAACTCATTGGGGTCGGACGAATCGGCGGGCGCCACCGCCGCTCCGGTCGTGAACTCGATCGCCTCGTCGGTGGCCTTCAGGTGCAGGCGCAACCGCTCGAGGAACCCCGCGAACTCACTGCCCTCGGCGTTGGAGAGGATCACCGCGAACTCGTCACCCCCGATGCGCGCGGCGGTGTCGCCGCTTCGCACCGACTGACGCAGCGCGAAGCCGAACTGGCGAAGCACGTGGTCGCCCGCCGCGTGCCCGCGCTGGTCGTTGACAACCTTGAAGTGATTCAGGTCCACCAGGACCATCGTGAAGGGCCAGCCGTAGCGGGCGCTGTGCACCGCCGCCGTCTGCAGCGCCGCGTCGAACGTGCGCCGGTTGGCGATATTGGTCAGTGGGTCGTGCGCCGCGCTGAAGCGCGCCACGTGCATCGACCACGACAACTGACACGCCGTGCGCACGGCGTCGCGCTCCGCTTCGCCCACCACGTCGGGCTCGCAGTAGACGCCCGGTGCCGTGGCGACGCTCGCCAGCACGTCGGGCTCCACGACCCGTCGACCGAGTCGAAACGCCTGGGTCCCGAAGGACTCGTGGCCGAGAACCACGACGGCGTCGGTGAGTCCGTGACGCGCGGCCAGCAACTCCAAAATCGTGTAGATGAACCCGATTCCCAGTTCACTCTCGGCGAGCTCGTCGAGCATGGTCTGAAAGAGCCACGGTTCGTAGCCCTGAGCTCGCGGATCGTTCAGCACGCTCAGCGCCGGACTGTCGCCGGAGCGCGACGACGTCGGCATCTCGCGCGCCGGTAACGGGTCGGGTGACGCGCTCACGACGGGAGGTCCGCGAGTCGCGAGGGGTCCAGGCGCAGTAGCGCCATGTCGACCCCCCCGCGGCGTAACAGCAGTGCGAGCTCCTCGACCGGCACGGCTCGCGACATGAGGTAGCCCTGGCCACGCGTGCAGCCCAACTCGACCAACTTATCGAGAGTCGTGATCGTCTCCACACCCTCGGCAATCACCCCGAGGTGCAGGGCCGCCGCCAGGCGGATGATGGACTCGACGATGGCTCGGTCGTAGGCGTCGGTCGTGACGCCACTCACGAAACTCATGTCCAACTTCAAGAAGTCGACTGGCAGATTCTTCAACTCGGTCATCGACGCGAAACCCGTACCAAAGTCGTCGAGCGCCACCTCGATGCCGAGATCCTGGAAACGACGCAAGATACTGGCCGTACGATCGGACTCCGTGAGCACCACGTGCTCGGTGATCTCGATGCAGAGTCGACCACCCTCGACGCGACTGCTCGTCAGGCATCCTTCGACGAACTCCACGATGTCGCCCATGACGAACTCCGCCGGCGACATGTTGACGCGCACGACGAAGTCAAGGTTCGGGTAGAGGTTCTCCCACTCGGCCAACTGTCGACAGGCCTCGGCGAAGACCCATCGTCCGATATCCACGATGAGGCCGGTCTCCTCGGCGACCTTGATGAAGTCGGTCGCGTCGATGAGGCCGCGCGTCGGGTGCTGCCAGCGCACCAGCGACTCCACGGCGAGCAGGTGCCCGGTGCGCAGGTCCACCTCGGGCTGAAAGTACAGGCGCAACTCGCCGTTGGCGATGGCGTCGCGCAACTGCAACTCGAGGTTCGAGCGCGTACCCGCCGACTCGCGCAGTTCGTCGTCGAAGACCACCACGCGGTGACCACCGCGCGCCTTCGCCGCGTACATCGCGACGTCGGCCCAGCCGATCACGTCGAGGGCGTTCGGCGAATCCTCACCCACGGCGGCGACGCCAATACTGGCGGTGTGCGTCAGGCGCTGACCGCCGACGGCCGTCGGCTCGGCGATCACGCCGAGCAACCGGTAGGCGCTCGCCATGAGATCGAGCTCACCGTTCGCCCCATCGGCGAGCACCACGAACTCATCGCCACCGAGTCGTGCGGCGAAGTCGTACGCGCGCACGCTGGTGCGCAACCGGTCGGCGATCGTCACCAGGAGTCGATCGCCGCTGGCGTGACCCAGGAAGTCGTTCATCACCTTGAAGCGATCGAGATCGATCACCATGACCGCGGTCGCTCGCCCCGCCTCGATCCGATCGGTGAGTTCACGGATCAGAGCCCGCCGATTCGGCAAGCCGGTCAGGTCGTCGTGGGTCGCGTTGTAGACCGTGCGCGCGTCGGCGTCCAAGCGCCCCTGCAGCTGGACGAGCATGGAGGCCACCGCCTGCAGCGCGTTGATCTCGGAGGGCACCCACGCGTGCAGACCGAAGTGGATAAAGCCGAGGATTCCCCACGTCGAATCGTCCAGCAGCAGTGGCACCGCCGCGCCGGCGACCTCGGGCACGCCGGATCCCGACTCCACCCGCTTCAGGTACTCCTCGGTAACCTCGTCGACGCCCGGCATGAAGGGAGTGCGCAAGTCCTTCATCGCCGCAAAGATGGGATCGACGTCGAAGGCGACCTCACCGAGAGGATCAGGCGTGGGTACGTCGACGCGCGCCGGCCACTCGGCCTCGAGAATGCTCAGTCCCCGGGCGAGATCGTTGCGCCGCAAAAAGGCGGCGTCCGAGCCCAGGAACTCCCCGAGGACCCGCACCGTCCAGTCGAGCGTCTCCTGGCGCGTGGCGATCGTGGCCGACATCAGTCGTTCCGCGACTTGGGCCACCAGTTCGTCGAGACGCCGCTGGTGCAGCAACGTGGACTCCCGTGTGACCTGGGTGGCGACGTGTCCGAGCAGGCCCGCGAAGGCGCGTACCAGCGACCGCTCGCGCTTGGACCAGGTTCGTCCCTGACGCGCGACGACCAGCACCCGGTGCACGCGCCCGTTAGCGGCCTCCACCACTTCGCTGACGACGCCCCACTCGGCCCCGTGAATCTGGCAGGTGAACGTGCTCACGAGCTTGGCGTCGCGCAGCTGACTGGATACCAGGTCGCGCAGATAGTCGAAGGCGTCGCCGGCGTCGCGCGCGACCAGCGGATCAGCGGCGAACTCGGTAGAGAGACCGGAGTCCACCACGGCCACCACGGCGGCCCCGGGGATGATCTGCATCAGCGTCTCGAAGACCAGACGCGCTTCCTCCCGTGACCGTTCGACGTTCACCATTGTGGAGCTCTTCACCGACGTCACCTCGCGCTCGCTTCTACCCGAAACTAGCAGTTGAGGACCTCGTCGTCCAATAATGTTTTTCCTGAATGCCGATCGGCTACGGCGTTACCGACCAGTAGAGGACCACCCGCTCACGCGTCGACGACCTTCGACAGGTCGCGTTCCATCGTCCGAGTCTCGTCTCGACTCAACACGTCGGCCAGTGGGAGGCGCACACTGTGCACGGCCGGCGCGGGCGCGTCGAACACTCGCATCACCATGGCCACGACCTCACCGTCGGCGAGGTCCCACAACTCGGCGAACTGACGTGACAAGTCCGCGAGGTCGCGCAGGTGGCGCTCGCCCCCCAATTCGCGCAACTCGCGTTCGTCGGTGACGTACAAGAAGACCGGTGAGACAGGCTGGGCGGCCAGCCCCTCGCGCTCCACGCCCAGCCAGAACTTCTCCAGGGCCATGCCCGCGCGCACGTACCAGGCCGGCTCGGCGCGCGGCACCACGATCGCCGCCAGCGCCGAACTCGTCTCGACCGCCACTCGGGTACGCGTTCCGAGAGCTTCTCCCCCTCCCCACTTTTCCAGCAGCGCCATCACGTCGGGCCGCCCCAACAAGTCCAGCACCCCGAGGGCCGCCTCGTCCATCTCGAGGGCGCGCACGTCGAGGCCCTCGTCGAGGTCGTCGAGTCCCGGCCAGCGCAGTTCACTCAGCATCTGCTGGTGCACCTCAGGAATCAGGAAACGCAGCCGATCCGACTCCGCGAGTAGGCGAGCCCCCTCGGACACCCGAGACCGCTCGGTGATCACCTGAAGGCGGGCCCCCTCGCGCGACACGCCACGCGCCCAGCGCTCGAGGGTCGAGCGGTCCACCGGGGTCGCTGTCCCAATACGCCGGTTGGCCGCCCGACTCGCGACGTAGGGGTGGTAGCGCGCGAGGTCCGCGTCCAAACCCGCGCCCAGAGTGATGGTCGCGACGTGGTCGCTGATCCGTCCGCTCGGGAAGAGTTGCACCGTGCCGACGCGCTGGAGTGACGCCATGGCCACGCGCGCGTTGAAGAGCGCGGCACCGATGCCAAGGTAACTGCCCCGATGCGCCACGTCCATCTTCGAGGTCTTCTCGGGCAGCAGGTAGAAGCGAATCTCGTCACCACTGGCCTCGAAGCGCCACGGCTGGACGTTGCCACCCGACGGCGCGCGGCGCGCGGCGTCCACGACCAGGTCCACCGGATCATCCGACACCAGCGCCGGATCGTCGGGCGGCGCCGTAGCCAGGCCCTCGAGTCGCTCGTCGCGCACGTTCACCGGCCGCAGCCCGTCGAGAATCTCCTCCAGGTCCACGCGCACGCGACCCGACGCCAACGGGGCGCCGGTACCCAGGCGACGAACCGCCGTGGCCACGGTGGCCGCCCCGAGGGTGATCTCGCTACCCAACTGGGGCCACCCGGTCAGCGA
>JAJYSU010000070.1 GCA_021793395.1 Actinomycetes bacterium | reverse complement strand
TCGGCGCAGATGCGATTTGCCGTGGTCTGATCCACCTGAGAGCCCAGGAAGACGATTCGCTCGCGGAGGAGGCGCTGGTTAAGGTCATTGGCGCCGAAACTCTCGACGGACTGGGCGTGTATCATCGCCCCAATCTACCGTGCGCCGGCCGACCCCCTCCGACGTAGCGCCTACAGTAGGTGCTTCGCGGGCGTGGCGGAATTGGCAGACGCGCTGGGTTTAGGTCCCAGTTCTTCGGAGTGTGGGTTCGAGTCCCTCCGCCCGCACCATCCGACAGCCTCTCGCCCGTGGCCGGCGTCGGCGCCCTCGCCTCGCGCCGCGCGCTTCGCTCGCCGACTGATTCGTCGCCGACGCTGCTAAGATGGTCACTCGTGTCACCGCACATCGCGGTGGAGACCGATTCGACTGTGACGTTTCGAGTTGGACTCACCTCAACTCGTAGGAGTCATATGTCCCCGTCCTTTGCCGAACTCGGCGTGCCCGCGAACCTCGTCGAGCGCCTTCGCGCCCGCGATATCATCGACGCCTTTCCCATCCAGACGGCCACTCTGCCCGATGCTCTCGCCGGTCGTGACGTCGTGGGCAAGGCCGCCACGGGGTCGGGCAAGACGCTCGCCTTCGGTCTGCCGCTGCTCGCCCGCCTCACGACGGCGCGACCCCGCAAGCCCACCGCGCTGATCCTGGTGCCCACGCGCGAGCTGGCCGCCCAGGTGCAACGTGAGCTGGCTCAGTTGACCAGTGACCGAGGTCGACGCATCATCTGCATCTACGGCGGCACCTCGTACAACGTCGCGCGCAAGGCGCTGAACTACGGCGTCGACGTCGTCGTCGCCTGCCCTGGACGTCTCGAGGACATGCTGTCCCAGGGCGCGCTCGACCTCGCCGCCACCACCACCGTGGTCGTCGACGAGGCGGATCGCATGGCCGACATGGGCTTTCTGCCCGCGGTGCGGCGCATCGTCGACACCACCAACCCCACGCGCCACGTGATGTTGTTCTCCGCCACCATGGGCCCCGACGTCGCGTCGCTCGTGCGCGAGTTCACTGACGACGCGGCCATCCACGACGTCGTAGGCGACGAAGCACCGAGCGACGTCGACCACTTCTTCTGGAAGGTCACGCGAGAGGAGCGACCCCAGCTGAGCGCGGACATCGTCGAACGCTACGAGCGCGCGCTCATCTTCACGCGCACCAAGCACGGTGCCGACCGCCTGGTACGCCAACTGGGCGAGCGAGGTATCTCCGCGGTGGCGTTGCACGGCGACCGCACCCAGGCCCAACGTGAGCGCGCATTGCGTCAGGTGCAGGCGGGCCAGGTACGCGCGCTCGTCGCGACGGACGTGGCCGCTCGCGGTATCCACATCGACCTGCTGCCCGTCGTCGTGCACTACGACCCGCCCACCCAAACCACCGACTACCTTCACCGTTCAGGACGCACGGGTCGTGCCGGCGCCACCGGCGTGGTCATCTCTCTGGTGAGCGACGACGTCATAGGTCCCGTACGGCGCCTCCAGCGCACGCTCGGACTACCCGCGTCCATCGAGCCGCCCGACAGCGCTCCGGCCCTGCGCCTGGGCGCCGTGGATGACGCCGCCGCGGCCGAGCGCCTCGACGACCGTCCCCGCGGCCGCGCGGCGAGCACCCGTGGCGCGAGCACGCACGCGGCGCCACCCGCACGTACCGCCGACCGTCGCCCCTCCGCGACGCGATCGCGCGACGACGCTCCCCGCCGCGACCGGGCCGCGGGTCCGCGAACCGCCCGCGGACCTCGCAGCGAACGGACCGCGCCTCGGTCAGCAGGATCCGTACGAGAGAACACGACGCGCGGTGCCACCTCGGGTCACGCCGTGGTCAGCTTCTTCAATGACGCGAAGGGGTTCGGTTTCGCCACCGATGATCGAGGTGATGATCTCTTCATCCACTTCTCGAACATCGTGAGCGACGGCTTCAAATCTCTCAGCCAGGGCCAGCGCATTAGTTTCGACGAGGCTCACGGGCCCAAGGGACGTGAAGCGCGCAACGTGCGCGCTCTCGGCGGCGGGCGTCGCTAGACATGGCGACCTCCGACAAGCCACTCGTCGAGCCCCACTCGGGGCCCGCGCCCACCGACTTACTCATCGAGGACATCATCGTCGGTGAGGGCCGTATGGCCGACGTGGGGTGTCAGGCAGTCGTGCACTACGTGGGCGTCAGCATGTCACGCGGCGACGAGTTCGATTCGTCCTGGGACCGCGGTGACCCCTTGAGCTTCACGCTCGGTGCCGGAAGCGTCATCAGCGGCTGGGACCGCGGCGTGGTGGGTATGCGCGTCGGGGGCCGCCGTCGTCTCGTCATTCCCCCGCACCTCGGCTACGGCGACCGCGGGGCCGGTGGCGTCATCGCTCCGGGAGAGACCCTTATCTTCGTCGTCGACCTCGTGGACGTTCGCTGATCACTGGGGCGTGGCGTCGAGCGCGAGCATCCGCTCGTAGTCGCCGTAACGCTCGCAGCAAATCTCGTTGACCAGCGCCAGGCGCTCGTTGGGATCACGACGCGACAGCACCTTGAACTGGTCGAACGTCGACATCGGTGTCAGGGCGCAGAGTTGCCACGTTCGTACCAGGGGATCCGCGGACATGGAACAGTTGGACTGCAGGCACTCGTCGGCGCGCACTTCACTCTGCAGGGCCCGCAACGCACGTACTGCCGCGGCCGTCGATCCCAACAACGCCGCGTCAACCTCACCGTCGTCACAGCGGCGATCTCGTACCATCGCCCGAGGGTAGGGCGCGTCGTCCAGCCATCGAGTGATCTCGAGGCACTCGCGTCCCTCGACCATCAACAGAGTCTGACCGCGCGACGTGTTCGAGCGACCGACAATCTGCAGCATCGTGCCCACCGAATGGCGTTGGTCGCCGCCGCCCACTTCACACCCCCGAGCGATCAGGCACGTCGCGAAACGTTGCGTGTCGTCCAGGTCGTCGAGCAACCGCTGATAGCGCTCCTCGAAGACCACCAGCCCCACCACCTGATGCGGAAAGACCACCATCCCGAGCGGGAACATCGGCACTTCGTGGTCGCTCACGACGCCAGCCTACGGGTGACGACGCGTTCGTGCTACGAGTTGCTGAGAGCCACGATCAGGTTACGCACCGCACGGGACCGGTGCGAGATCACGTTCTTCTCCTGAGGCGTCATCTGGGCCAACGTGCGCCCGCCGGACTCGAGGGGAACAAAGATCGAGTCGTAGCCGAAGCCGTAGTGACCCCGCGGATGATGATCGATGACGCCCTCGAGTTCACCTCGTACCACCGTGAGCGATCCATCGGGATAGGCCACCGTGATCACCGTGACGAAGCGGGCACCCCGCTCGTCCAGACGTACGTCCACTAGTTCGCTCAACAACTGCTCGACGTTATCGGCGTCACTCGCCCCCTCCCCGGCGTAGCGTGCGCTGTACACACCCGGCCGTCCCTCGAGCACGTCGACGAAGAGTCCCGTATCGTCCGCGAGGGCCGCGTACCCCGTGGCCTCGACGAGGGCCCGCGCCTTCAGCAGGGCGTTGCCTTCGAGAGAGTCGCTCGTCTCGTCCACCTCCGGAACGTCTCGCGGCCGGTCCAGGACCGTCACGCCGAGGTCCTCCAGGACCGCGCGTAGTTCGACGACCTTGTGGGGGTTGGCCGTCGCCAGGACGAACGTGCTCACCGTCGTAGCGTCGGCGCCACCGACAACACCGCCCGCTGGGCGTCGTGGATGCGCGCGATGCCCGCCGCCGCCAGGTCGAGCAGTCGGTCGAGTTGCGCGCGAGTAAAGGCCGCGTGTTCGGCGGTGCCCTGAACTTCCACGAACTCCCCGTCTCCGGTCATCACCACGTTCATATCGGTATCGGCCCGCGAATCCTCCTCGTAGGGCAGGTCCAACATCGCCACGCCGTCCACGACCCCCACGGAGACCGCACCCACCAGGTCCCGCAACGCGTGCTCGGCAATCCTGCCCGACTGAACGAGACGCGTCACCGCGTCGTGCAACGCCACGTATCCTCCACAGACGGAGGCCGTGCGCGTGCCCCCGTCCGCCTGCAGCACGTCACAGTCAACCGTTATCTGCAGGTCGGCCAGCACGTCCAGTCGCGTCACCGCACGCAATGAGCGTCCGATCAGTCGCTGGATTTCCTGGGTTCGTCCGGACTGTTTGCCTCGAGCGGCCTCGCGGTGGGCGCGATCGTTCGTCGAGCCTGGCAACATCGAGTACTCCGCGGTCACCCAGCCGCGGCCCGAGCCGCGCAGCCAGCGCGGCACGTCACTCTCGACCGACGCCGTGCACAGGACGCGAGTTCTCCCCACACTCACGAGAACTGATCCGTCGGCCATCTCCGTGAAGTCGCGCTCAAAGCGTAGGTCTCGAGCCTGCTCGGGGGTACGTCCGTCCGCGCGCGTGATCGTCATAGTGCTCCTTGGTCGGACCCACCGTAGCGGACGGGTACGAGCACGCGGCTCAAAAGTAGATGATGCGCCGTGCGCGCTCCACGACGCTGTCCACGTCATCGCTCCACGCCCCCGTCGACAAGTACTTCCATCCGTCGTCACTGGCGATGGTGACGATCGTGGCGCTCTGGCCGTCGGGGATCTCCTTCGCGCACTTGATCGCACCGGCCATGGTCGCTCCGGCCGACAGCCCCACGAACAGCCCCACGTCGGTGAGGCGCCGCGTCCACTCGATGGACTCGCGTGGTCGCACCACCACCTTGCGATCAAGGAGCGCGGCGCCACCCTGATCCACGAAGATCGGGGGGATGTAGCCGTCATCCAGACTGCGCAGGCCGTCGACCAGTTCGCCACTTGGCGGTTCGACCGCCCACACCTGCACCGAGGGCCGGTGCTCTTTCAGGTAGTGACCCACCCCCATCAACGTACCCGACGTGCCCAGCCCGGCCACGAAGTGAGTCACTTCGGGCACGTCGGCCAGAATCTCCGGACCGGTCGTGGCGTAGTGCGCGGCGGGGTTGGCCGGATTCGCGTACTGGTAGAGGAAGACCCACTCGGGGTGCTCGTCGGCCAGGCGTCGCGCCAGGCGCACCGCGCCGTTGGACCCCTCCGCACCCGGGGAATCGATGATGCGCGCACCCCAGGCCATCAGCAACTGGCGACGCTCGGGCGACACATTCGTAGGTAGGACGACCGTCAATTCGTAGCCGCGCAGGCGACAGACCATCGCCAACGCGATACCCGTGTTGCCCGAGGACGGTTCAATCAGGGTCTGACCGGGTCGACCACGCACCAGACGACCCTCACGCTCGGCCGCGTCCACCAGTGACAGCGCGACCCGGTCCTTCACCGAGCCCGCCGGGTTGCGCCCCTCCAGCTTGGTGAGGATCGCCACGTTGGCCTTCGGCGACAGGGCGCTCACGTCGACGACCGGTGTCGACCCGATCAGGTCGAGTACCGAGGCGTAACGCGTCACGCGAAGGCTCCCCCGGCCACGGCGGGCAGCAGCGTGATCTCGTCGGCGTCGTCCACGGGCGCGTCGACGCCGCCAAGGTAGCGCACGTCGTCATCGTTCACGTAGACGTTGAGAAACCGGTGCAGGGTCCCGTCATCGTTGAGCAGCTGGCCGCGCATTGCCGGGTAGGTCGTCGTGAGCGAGACCAGCACCTCGCCGATCGTCGCCCCCTCCACGGTCAGCGTCGTCACGCCGCCCGCGGCCGGGCGAAGAAGTGTGGGAAGTCGTACGGTCGCCGCCATGAGTCTCCTTCGCGTGAAGTAATACCTGACCTTCGGGGTCGAATTTAGCGGCCCGACGCCCACGCGTGACGTCCCCGAGCGACGGCGGCTCAGGCGACGCGCGAGGGGCGGTAGAAGGCCGCCAACTGCACCAGCGCACCACCGACACCGAGGACGAGGGTGACGACACAATTGGTCGTCGACGACCAGTGCAGCGGGTGCCACAGGTCATCCAGGGAGTAGCGGCCCGAGCCCAGTGTCCCGAGCACGAGTGCCGCCACGGCGATGCCGAGGGTGTACTCGATACCCTCGCCCTTGTTGAAGATGAAGAAGCCGTTCTTACGGTGCACCGTGACGATCGCGACCACCATCAACGACACGAGTCCCGCCGACGCGAGAGGCGACCCAGTTCAAGCCG